>NZ_LT906480.1:0-300000 GCF_900186865.1 Stenotrophomonas maltophilia | reverse complement strand
GCAACGCTTCGCGCATGGTGGTGGGCGATGCTGAAATGCGGCCACCGTGGTGCTGGCCGTCGGCGTCGAGCAGATCGATCGTCAATGCGGTACCCACGCCGACCACCAGCACCGGGCGCTGTGCCTTTGCGGCAGCCAGCAGGGCCAGGAAGCGGTCCACACCGAATTTTTCCGGCTTGGCATAGGCAATGCGCACACCGGCGCATTCGGCGCTGGTACGCACCACGTGCACGTGCTCGAAGCGACGCTGCAGCTGGTCCAGCATCGCGCTGGTCAGCGACGGTGCGGCCACGCTGGCCACGAACGCGGTGGTGCCGCTGGGCAGGCTGTGCGGCGGCTGTCCGGCCATGCCTTCGGCGCCATGCGCCCAGGCCTGCACGTCACCGGCACGGTCACCCTGCAACGGCGCGAACTTGAAGCGCGAGTTGCCGAGGTCGAACAACCAATCGCTCATGCCGCCCTCACGCTGACTTCGCCGGCGTGCAGCAGGCGCTCACGGCCATCGATGCGCACGCGCAAGGCGCCGTCATCAGCCAGGCCGAGTGCGGTGCCATGCTGCCACTGCCCTTCCAGTTCCACCCGTACTTCGCGACCGGCCAGCATGTCGAACGCGGCGTAGCGCGGCAGGAAGGGAGCGAGGCCTTCGCGATCGAATTCTTCCAGTGCCGGCAGCAGGCGCGCCAGCACGGCAGCAACCACCACGTTGCGGTCCACCGGCTTGCCGGCCAGCGTGTCCAGGTCCACCCACGGCTGGGTGATCTGCTCGGCGAAGGACGGCGGCATGTGCGTGTTGATGCCGATGCCGATCACCGCGCGCGCCGGGCCGGCGTATTCGCCACCGCCTTCTGCGAGCAGGCCGACCAGCTTGCGGCCATCGACCAGCAGGTCGTTCGGCCACTTCAGCTGCGCCTGGGTGTAGCCCAGGTCGTGCAGCGCTTCGGCCACGGCGATGCCGGCCACCAGGCTCAGCCCGGCCAGGCGACCGAGGCCACCGGAAAACAGCCGCAGCACCGAAAGGTAGATATGCGCGGCCAGCGGCGACGCCCACGTACGGCCGCGACGGCCGCGGCCGCCGGTCTGGCGCTCGGCCAGCAGGACGCTCACCCCGCGCTGGGGCGCGCTGCAACGCAGCAATTCGGCGTTGGTCGAGTCCACTGTCCAAGCGACCTGCAGGTCGTGCAGCAGGGCCTGGACGTCGGCGGGCAGGCCGGCACGGATCGCATCCGGGTCCAGCAGGTCGACCGGGCGGGTCAGGCCATAGCCCTCGCCAGCGCGGCCCTCGATGTCTACACCGGCGGCTCTAAGTCCTTGAATACGCTTCCAAATGGCCGCCCGGGTCTGGCCCAGCTCACGGGCCAGGGCGTCGCCGGAGAGGCGACCGGCAGCGAGTTTGGCCAGCAATTGGCGGTCGTCCACGGCAGCTTCCACGAAGTCAGGAAGGAATTATGCGGGAAAGCCGCCAGCGGCGCCCGCCACGCTGGGTTCCGCGGGGGCTTCCAACGGGGCGCCGGGTTCGGGCTAGAATCGGGAACTCACCTTCCCTTAACGTGGATGTCGTCAATGCGCCGTTATGCCCATTGCCTGATCCTGCTGACGATGCCCTTCGCGGCGTCTGCGACGGCAGCGCTGGACGACAGCCGCGGCGCCTGCGTGTCCTCCAACGGCGATGCCGCTTCGCAGCGTGCACCGACCGCGACCGCTTCGGCCGCCACCACCAAGCCGGCACCGGTCCGCCCGGCAGCCAACACCAGCACGGGCGGCGGTGGCAGCGATGACGACGTGCTGCAGCGCATCCGCGCACCGAAGTGGCACAGCTACCTGCCGGGAATGTTCCGCTGATCAAGTCGTTGCTGCAGTGGCTGCGGCCTGCGCCGCGGCCGATCGACGATGTACTGTGGAATGAGGCCTGCCGCCGCGCCGCCTGGCTGCACGGTCTGGACGACGAACGCCGCGCGCGATTGCGCCTGCTGGCCACGCGCTTCCTGCACGAGAAGACCATTACTCCGATCGGCGAGCTGCAGCTGGAGGCCGGCGATGGCGTGCTGCTGGCGGCACTGTGCTGCCTGCCGCTGCTGGAGTTCGGCGAGGTGGGTCTGGAAGGCTGGTCGCAGCTGATCGTCTACCCCGATGCATTCCGCGTACATCGCAGCCACATGGATGCGGCCGGCGTACTGCATGAGTGGGATGACGAACTGATTGGCGAGTCGTGGGACAGCGGTCCGTTGATCCTGTCGTGGGCCGATGTGCAGGCCGACCTGGCGACGCCGCACGAGGGCTACTGCGTGGCGGTGCACGAGATGGTGCACAAGCTGGATGCGCTGGATGGCGCGATGGACGGCACGCCGCCACTGCCGCGCGAGTGGCAGCGCGAGTGGGCAGCCACCTTCCAGCGTTCCTACGACGCCTTCTGCGCGCAGGTGGATGCCGGCGAGGAGACGTTGATCGACCCGTACGCGGCCGAGGCGCCGGAAGAGTTCTTCGCGGTGGCCAGCGAGTATCACTTCTCGGCACCGGATCTGCTGCAGCAGGCGTTGCCGGAGGTGGCCGCGCAGCTGCAGCGGTTCTACGGCGAGCCGCCAAAGTTCGAAACACGGTAGTGCCGGCCGCTGGCCGGCAACCCGGTAATGCCACCGAAGATCATGAGGGTGCCGGCCAGCGGCCGGCACTACCGGATTGCGCACGCGCTGTTGCGTCAGGCGATGCCCGGCGGACGGGAACGCGCAGCTGCAGCGGTTCTACGGCGAGCCGCCGAATATCGAAACACGGTAGTGCCGGCCGCTGGCCGGCAACCTGGCAATGCCACCGAAGATCATGAGGTTGCCGGCCAGCGGCCGGCACTACCGGACTACGCACGCGTTGTTGCGCCAGGCGATGTCCGGCGGACGGGAACGCGTGGCTGCGGCGGTTCCACGGCGAGCCGCCGACGATCGAAACACGGTAGTGCCGGCCGCTGGCCGGCACCCTGGCAATGCCACCGAAGATCATGAGGTTGCCGGCCAGCGGCCGGCACTACCGGAACACCCTGCGTTGTTGCGCCAGGCGATGCCCGGCGGACGGGCGGGAACGCGCGGCTGCGGCGGTTCCATGGCGAGCCGCCGACGATCGAAACACGGTAGTGCCCGCCGCTGGCCGGCAACCCGGTAATGCCACCGAAGATCATGAAGTTGCCGGCCAGCGGCCGGCACTACCGGAACACCACGCGCTGTTGCGTCAGGCGATGCCCGGCGGACGGGAACGCGTGGCTGCAGCGGTTCTACGGCGAGCCGCCAAAGATCGAAACACGGTAGTGCCGGCCGCTGGCCGGCAACCCGGTAATGCCACCGAAGATCATGAAGTTGCCGGCCAGCGGCCGGCACTACCGATTGCGAAGGTTTACGGCCCCGGCGGCAAACGCACTTCGAAACGGGCGCCGCCCAGTTCGCTGGAACGGCCGACGACCAGTTCGCCGCGGTAATCCTTGATCAGGTCCTGCACGATCGACAGGCCGATGCCGTGGCCCTGCACGCGCTCGTCGCCACGCACGCCACGCTGCAGCACCTTGCCGATGTCGTCCGGGGCAATGCCCGGGCCATCGTCGTCCACCGCCAGCAGCAGACCAGCGCGGCGCGCGTTCGGTGCCGACAGCGGCTGCGCGGTCAGCAGCACGCGGCGGTTGGCCCACTTGAAGGCGTTTTCCAGCAGGTTGCCAAGCAGTTCCTGCAGGTCGCCCGGCTCGCCGTGGAAGCGTGCGGCCGGATCGATATCGAACTCGCACAGCACGCCCTTGGAGGCGTAGACCTTCTCCAGGCCACGTACGATTTCCTCAGCGTTGGACTCGATCGGCAGCGGCGCGGAGAACAGCTTGTGGCCCGACGACGCAGCACGTGCCAGCTGGTACGAAACCAGGTTGTTCATGCGCTGCAGCTGCACGTCCAGCTCCTCGCGCAGCGCGCCATCGCCCGCGCCGCTGTCCATCTGCGTGCGCAGCACCGCAATGGGCGTCTTCAGGCTGTGTGCCAGGTCGGCCAGGGTGTTGCGCTGGCGCTCGAGGTTCTCGCGCTCGCTTTCAATGAAGGCGTTGATGCTGTCGGTCAGCGGTTCCAGCTCGCGCGGGTGGCGCTCGCTCATGCGCTCGGTCTCGCCGCGCTGCACCTTGGTCAGCTCGGTGATCACCCGACGCAGCGGACGCAGGCTCCACTGCAGGATGACGGTCTGCAGCAGCAGCAGGATCAGGCCGATGCCGCCCAGGTAGAACCAGACACGGCCGCGGAACACGCGCAGCTGCGCGCCCAGCGCGCGCGAGTCTTCCATCACATAGATGGTGTACGGGAATTCGGTGGCCGGGTCGGCGTCGGCGTCCCACACCAGGCCCAGGCCATAGCGGTACACCGAGCCCTGGCTGCCGTCGATCTGGATCATCGGCAGCGGGCCTTCGAACACTTCCTGGCGCGGTGCCAGCAGGCCGCCGCCGACGGTGGGCAGCATCGGGCCTTCGGCGGACATCGAATTGCCCTTGCCGTGCGGCATCACCACCTGCAGGTACAGGCCACTGCCCGGCACGTCGAAGCGCGAATCCGGCGGCTGCTCGCGGATGTACAGCGAGCGGTCGCGGGTGAAGTCGATGCCGGCCGCGTACGCGGTGGCGTAGTTCTTCAGGCGCTCACGCAGGTTCGCCTTCGCCGTATCGGCGAAGGCGGCGTCGAGTGCGTAACCGGCCAGGGCCAGGAACGCGACCAGGCCCACGGACGCGGCAAGCATCTGGCGCGCCTGCAGGGAGCGCGGCCGCCAGCGTCGGAAGAACCACAGACGGCCGGACATCATGGTCTCGCCAGGCTGAGCCGGCTCAGCCCTCGTTGCGCGGAATCGCGAAACGGTAGCCGCGGCCGCGCACGGTCTCGATCGGCTTCAGTTCGCCATCCGGGTCCAGCTTCTTGCGCAGGCGGCCGATGAAGACCTCCAGCACGTTCGAGTCGCGGTCGAAGTCCTGCTGGTAGATGTGCTCGGTGAGGTCGGCCTTGGAGACCAGTTCACCGGCGTGCATCATCAGGTACTCCAGCACCTTGTATTCGTAGCTGGTCAGGTCGACATTGCTGCCGGCCACGCTGACGGTCTGCGCAGCCAGGTCCAGAGCGACCGGGCCGCATTCCAGGGTCGGCTTGCTCCAGCCGGCGGCGCGGCGCAGCAGCGCGTTGACGCGGGCCAGCAGCTCTTCGACGTGGAACGGCTTGACCAGGTAGTCGTCGGCGCCCTGCTTCAGGCCTTCGACCTTGTCCTGCCAGCTCGAACGCGCGGTCAGGATCAGCACCGGGAACTTCTTGCCTTCGTCACGCAGGGCCTTGATCAGCTCCATGCCCGACATCTTGGGCAGGCCGAGGTCGATGATGCCGACATCGAACGGAACTTCGCGCCCCATGTAGAGGCCTTCCTCGCCGTCCTGCGCAGCATCGACGGCAAAGCCTTCGCGCTTGAGCCGGGCTGCCAGGGTCTCACGCAGCGGGGCTTCGTCTTCGACCAGAAGGATACGCATGAACTCTCCCTAGTGTCCTGGGTGTGGCCCGGAGGCCTGTGGGGTACGGGTTGATAGCGACAACTATCCCTGTTCAGGGGTTATCGCCGCGTAGTGATGACATATCCGACCGCGGCGTGCGCGGCTGTGAACGCGACGGTGCGGGGTCGTCCATGTAGCGGACCCGGCCCCGGTCGTCCATGTACTTCACCCGGTTGATGTCACGCCCATCGAACGGCACGCGCTCGGCGCCGAGGATGTGGCCGCCGGTGGTGCGCTGCACGCGGCGCACGGCATCGGACAGCGAGCGCTCGTCGCCACGGCCACCGCGCTCGCCCCGCTCCATCATCTCCGCGCGCCCCTGATCGCCACGCGGCGGCTGTTGCGCCAGCGCCGAAGACAGCGGCGCAGCCGCCAGCACCACGCAGGTGGCCAGGGCAATGCGGCGATGGAAGGGAGCGGAAGACATCGATGCGATCCTAGCCGAGCACGGCGATTCGTTCAAAAGTCGTAAATCCGGGAGCTGGGTTCGGGACCCGGCGCTTTACAAATCCTTTGCAAATTCTTGGTTTGGGGCAGTGAATCCGGTCTGAACTTTTCCGGCCCTGCGCTCGCGTCGTTCATCTAGGTGAACATTCGGGACGAATCGCCGCCCCTTGTCAAGTCAGGACTGTGACCGACGTCACGCCGCGGTGCGATCAGCTTCGCGTTCGGTGACCGCCAAGGCCTGTTCGATCAGGCTCCAGCCGGCGCCCGGGCGGTGTGCGCCCTCGCTCAGCACCTGGCGAAATGCGCGACCACCGGGCTGGCCATGGAACAGGCCGAGCAGGTGGCGGGTGATGTGCTTCAGCGCCAGGCCTTCGCCCAGCCGCGCCTCGATGTAGGGGCGCATCGCGCGCAGCAGGTCACCGCGTGCCTGTAGCGGGGCGCCGGTGTGCAGCGCCTCCAGCTGATGCAGCAGATAGGGGTCGTGATAGGCCGCCCGGCCCAGCATCACGCCATCGACGTGCGCGGCCTGCGCCTGTACCGCCTCGATGCTGGCCAGGCCACCGTTGATCACCACCGGCAGTGCCGGGCGCTCCTGCTTCAGGCGGTAGGCCCAGTCGTACTTCAGCGGCGGAACCTCGCGGTTCTCCTTCGGCGACAGGCCCTTCAGCCACGCGTTGCGCGCATGCACCACCACCATCGCCGCACCAGCGGCGACCTGGCGGTCGACGAAGCTGGCAAACACGTCGTAGTCGTTGTCCTCGTCCACGCCCAGGCGGCACTTCACCGTTACCGGGATGTCGACCGCATCGACCATGGCCGCCACGCACTCGGCCACCAGTACCGGCTCGCGCATCAGGCAGGCGCCGAAACGCCCGGCCTGCACGCGGTCGGACGGGCAGCCGCAGTTGAGGTTGACCTCGTCGTATCCCCACTCGGCAGCAATGCGCGCAGCCTGCGCCAGCAGGGCCGGATCGCTGCCGCCCAGCTGCAGCGCCAGCGGCTGTTCGCTGCGATCGAAGCCGAGCAGGCGCTCGCGGTCGCCGTGGATGACCGCGTTGGCGTGCACCATCTCCGTGTACAGGCGTGCACCCGGCGCCAGCACGCGATGGAACACGCGGCAATGGCGGTCGGTCCAGTCCATCATGGGCGCCACGGACAGCCGAACATCCTCAGTTTTCAATCTTTTCATGTAGTTAGCACCATATACGGGTACACAGAAGTACCCGATTTTTCCCAATTATTCCCGGTTATTCCCATTCATATGTACCATCCGCGTACCAAGAAAAAAGTGGTACACCGGGAGCTGGTACATCGATGGCAACGCTACAACCGCGCAACGGCCGCTGGCGCGCCATTGTGCGCCGCAAGGGTCACGCAACACAGAGCAAGACCTTCCCGACCAAGACAGCCGCCAAGACCTGGGCCGACCGGATCGAACGCGAACTGGCAGACTACGAGGCCCGTGGCGGTACACCCGGCGAGGATCTGACCATCGATCAGTTGATCGATTGGCGTATCGATGACCTGGCCGCTGTGAAGGCGGCTGGCACGACCCAGACGGGCAACCTCAGCCGCTTACGCGAAAGCCTGGGCAGCATCGTGGCCACAAGCCTCACCGCAAACGACGTGATCGACCACGCCCGCCGGCGGGTCCACGGCGACCACATGAACGCCAAGGGCCACATTATCCCCCCTTGCTCGGCCGCCACCATGAACGTCGAGCTGGGCTTCCTGTCCGAGCTGCTGAAACTGGCTGGACCAATGAAGGGAGTGAAGCTTGCCAGTGACCCAGTTGCCGACGCTCGGCCTGTACTGCGGCTGTTGAAGCTGGTAGCCAAATCCAAGAAGCGCGACCGACGCCCGACCGACGAAGAACTGCAGCGCCTGCATGCGTACTACGCAGCCGCGGCCTGGCGCTCAACAATCCCTATGAGCGATATCGTCACCTTCGCCATCCTCACGGCCAAGCGGGAAAGCGAAATCACCCGGCTGCTGTGGTCAGATCTGGACAGCGTGAAGCGGACGGCGATGCTCAGGGACGCAAAGCCCCCCCGCGCCAAGATCGGCAACCATAGGACGTTCCCTCTGCTGGGCGAAGCCTGGGACTTGGTGCAGCGACAACCGCAGATCGCCGGCGAGAACCGGATCTTCCCCTACAACTCGAAATCCGTAGGCACGTCCTTTACCCGCGCCTGCAGCGCGCTCGGGATTGAGGATCTGTGTTTCCACGACCTGCGGCACGAAGCCACGTCGCGGCTGTTCGAGCAGGGCTACGATATCCCCGAGGTCGCTGCCGTGACCCTTCACACGTCATGGAACGAGTTGAAGCGCTACACGCAGCTCCGTCCCGAATCGTTGCATCGCAATCAAATGGATCAGGCAGATGAAACTCTATCGCGGAATGAGCAGCCCTGAATTTGAATCCCGGCAGGGACTTCGCCGAAAAAGTGATCGCGCTATTGCCGAGCACTTTACTACCGATGATGGCTACACCAGCGACACACAGAGCAATGCTGGAACTGGGGCTTCTTTGGCCTCCGCCCAACTGCTGCACACCTACTGCAGCACGAAGAACAAGGGTGCATTCCTCTCATTCACTGAGTCCTTCGACGTAGCGGCGTGGTACTCACTAAGCAGTCGCTGGCGAACTGGGGTCAAAGGTATCGTGATCGAGACCAATACCACCCTCCTTCGGGATGTTGGAATCACCCTAGGCCCCAACCAAGGCGCATTTCCTTGGGAAAGAGAGGCAACTCTGATACTGGACAAGCATGTCACTCTCCCCGATGCAGCTATTGAAAATGAGCATGAGGTTGATCTAAACACGCTCCGAAAATGTGCTGCGTCGCTTAGCACACTATGGCCAGAAATCAGTTGCCCGTTCTTCTTGGAAGTGTTCGATTTGGAAATTTGATCGGCCAGAAATGCTCAACCGCGCTTCGTCTCTCCCAAGCCAGAGCAGGAAGTGATGCGCCAGGTAAGTAGCCGCCCACTTTCCGCTACGACTCTCTAAGCTTCCCAGCTGAAGGGTGGCGGGGTGTGCAGCTTGGCAAGCCTGTTCGCGCGCACCGCCTCCTGATACGCGTTGATCTTGGCCACGTCCTCGCGCAGGCGGGCCTCATGCCTGGCCACCCACATCTCGGCGCCGGCGCGGCCCTGCTCGTAGCTACTGCAGCGGCGGGATGGCCCACCGGGCCCATGCCGGTGCCGATCAAGGCTGGCGATCCAGGTGTCGTCGTCAACGCGCTGCGTCATGGACACCACCCACACCCCGTCGCAAGCGATCACGGTCAGCGGTTCGCTTGGCCAGCTGGCTGAGCGTGTCGTCCAGTAGAAGTCGGGGGGCAGCGGCATGGGCGGCAGGATACGGCTGGCCGTCGCAAAGGCTGCGACAACGCGACGTGCGTCTAGTGAGAGTGCATGTGCGGTAGCGGGGATGCCAAGGCAACCTTCCGGCCCTTTAGTTGCAAAAAATCATTCGGCCATCGGGAACTAGCAATTTCTGCAATCGACGTTCTGACCGACTATAAATTACTTATAAATCAATTATTTATCTATCTATATCAATGGCAATAATAGGGCAACCTTCGAGCAACCACATTGCCTTTTGAGGGGGCAACTTCGACACGATTTTTTCCCTTAAAAATCAATGACATTACATTTTTGATTCTTGGAAATTGCTCCGAATTAACATCTTTTGCAATCTTCCATAGCCATATCTATCAATGAC
Organism: Stenotrophomonas maltophilia; assembly: GCF_900186865.1. Classification (NCBI taxonomy): domain Bacteria; kingdom Pseudomonadati; phylum Pseudomonadota; class Gammaproteobacteria; order Lysobacterales; family Lysobacteraceae; genus Stenotrophomonas; species Stenotrophomonas maltophilia. The sequence goes on along the minus strand of NZ_LT906480.1, from coordinate 290,296 downwards.
TTACAGGGATAAACGATGGCCGATTGCAGATGTTGCCTCTTTCCGGACACCCCCCTCCCCCCTAAACGGACACGCCGACGGCGTTCGCCACTCAGGGCACGTAGAGAGGCCCCCTTGCGCGCAGGGAACCGCAGGGTCGGCGGTGACCCGCACACCCCGGAGAAAGCCATACAGGGCCTCGCCGGGTGGCTGCTGTAGGGGGTGCAGGAAAAACACCCTATGAAGTGCGCAGGCGTGGCGGGGAGACGAGTGCGCGCGCCGGGGTACAGACGGCATGAACCTACGCACACGGCCAATCGGGTATGGTCGGGGCCGATCCTCGCCCGTCGCGCTGAATCTGTCTTACGCTGCTGCCCCTGGCGGCCCCGCTGGGCCTCGGTCGCGCTGAATCTGTCTTGCTGGCCTTGGGCCGGGCGCCCCGGCCGGGCATCGGCCGCGCTGAATCTGTCTTGCTGCGCCCTTGGGCCGGCAGCCCCGGCCGGGCGTCGGCCGCGCTGAATCTGTCTTGCACCCCTGTGCCGGGCGCCGCAACCGGGATCGAGTCGGTTCCCTAGTTGAGATATCATCCTGGCCGCTGTCGTACCCCGCTGCTGCCGTTACGCCATTGTTCCACCCCCGTTACGGTAGCGTTCCATATTTGGAATAGGGATTGTGTGGGATTCCATGCATATCCGGATATACAATCCTGCTCACCACTCCTCCTTCGCCGTCGTCATTCAGTTGGCTAAACGGCTTGGGACGAAAAAACCGCCGAAAGGCGGTTTTTTCACATCTGCAGGAAGCAAAGATGGCCATTCCAACAGCGGTGTACGTAGACGGGTACAACTTCTACTACGGCCGAATCCGCAGCACGGAGTTCAAATGGATCGACGTCGTGCATCTGTTTGAGATCCTTCTGCGGGATCAAGATCCAGCGAACGACCTTCGGCATGTGAGCTACTTCACAGCAATGGCGTTAGGGCGCTTTGCCACGCACGGAGCCGCGTCCGTTGCCGCTCAAGAGAGCTACCTGCGTGCACTGGAACATCTGCATCCAACGCGTTTCTCAAAGACGCTGGGCAAGCACAGCATGGATAAGAAGGGAACGCTGATCCCCGCTTTCGTCCCTGACAAGCCCTACGATCGCACGCACCGCGTACGCGTGTGGAAGATCGAAGAAAAGCAAACCGATGTGAACCTTGCGCTAGCCATGTACCGGGATGCTGCGTCCGGGCGCTACGAGCAATTGGTGGTCTGCTCGAACGACAGTGATGTCGAGCCAGTACTGAAAGCCATACGGTGCGATTTCCCCAATGTGAGATTGGGTGTGGTGACCCCACGACACCCGCCTGATAAGCACAAGCCGACAGGACGCGCAGTAAGTTCTTCCCTCGATCAACATGCAGATTGGACAAGGCAGTATCTTCTTGATGAAGAACTGCAGAGAGCGCTGCTGCCCGCCCGGATACACACAGGGAAGAAGCCAATAAACAAGCCGCCGCACTGGTAGCGTTTCGCACTAACTCCCAGTAAGCCGCCCGAAGGCGGCTTGTGTTGAGCTGAGATGTGCGCGCGTTACGTAGTGTGCAGGCGCGCCCTGGCCACATCGAAGTAGTGCGCGGTCATCTCGATTCCGGTCCAGCTGTAACCCTCGGCATCCGCGGCCACCAGGGTGGTGCCAGAGCCTGCGAATGGGTCGAGGATGCGGCCACCCTGCTCGCAAATGCGCACAAGCTGGCGCATGAGATCGGTCGGCTTGCCCGTCAGGTGGTGCTTGTCCGCCCTACGCACCGCCTCGCGGAACACGCCCGGCAGCGTGGGCGCCGCCCGGCCCAGCGGCATCCCGCCCTTGCTGCCCCACACAACGTACTCGGCCTGATTGGAGAAGCGGCCACGCTGCGGCCGCACGCCGCCCGTCTTGTCCCACACCGCCACACCGCGCCAAGTGAAGCCAGCACACTGCAGCGCGTCAGTGGTCAGCGGCAGCTGCCGCCAGTCCGTGAACAGCAACACCGGCGCGCCGTCCCGCAAGACGCGGTGGCATTGCGCCAGCCACAGGTGCATCCATGCCAGATGTGATCGCTGGTCGCGCTCGTCGCTGGGGAAGTCGGCATGCAGGTGCGGACCACCGCTCTGCATGTACTTCTCGTTCGGGCTGCGCTGGCGGGCGGAGGCGTGCGTGCCGCCGCTGGCGTATGGCGGGTCAGTGATGAGCGCGTCGAAGCTGTTGGCCGGCAGGGTCGGCAGGACGGTCAGCGCATCGCCGTGGATCAGTTCGTTCTTCATGGGTAGAGCCTTCTTCGTGGTGTCGCTCGCGGCGATCCGTGGAGAGGCTCTGGGCCTTCATGTGGTTCATGTCCCCACACCGGGGGCACTTCATCTGTAGGTCGTAGTCGCCAGCTGCTTTGGCCAGCAGGCGCGCACAGGCGCCGCAGCGCAGGTTCTGTCGTGCTTGATTCATGCCGCTGCCGCTCCCAGCTCGAAGGCGTCGAAGCGGATCACCTCCTGCCCCAGCCACTCGTTGATCGCGGTCATGCGCGTCTGCAGTGGGGCAAGCTCCATAGCCGCCCACACCGCCGCCGCGTCCCGGATCGAGCCAAAGCCGCCGCTGTTCTGCGGGACGATGCCGAGCAGCTGCGGCGGCACCCGCAGCGCGGCCAGCATGTCATCACGGGTCACGCTCTTGATGCCGGTGAACTCATCCCTGGCCGCGACCTCGCTGACCGGGATCACCTGCAGGCCGTCCTTCTTCCCGTTGGGCGAGTGCACGAACAGGTTCTTGAAATTGCCAGGCCCACGCGACTGCCGCAGCGCATCGCGCAGCGCGTCCACATCCGTGCCCTCCGCCTGCGCGTCGGTCAGGTAGAGGATGTAGCCGGCGTGGGAGCCGTTGTTGTAATACTTCCGGCGGAACAGCGTGGCCGATTCGTTGAGCAGCGCGGCCTGCACGGCCGGCATCCATTCCGGCAGACCGTAGATTTCCTGATCGGCATCTGCCTCCCGCAGCTGGAACACCTCACCGGCCGGAAACTCATGCTCTACCCGTCCTGCACGCACCTGGAAGAACTCACCGGGCTGCACCCCACGGCGCACGTACTGCGCCAGCGGCACGGCCAGGCCGTGCGCGGCGCCTGACAGGGCGCGGCGACGCTCGACATACCCCATGCCGAAGGTGGTGTAGTCCAGCGCCAGCTGCGAGAACGCCTCGCGGCTCAGCAGCCGGTGCGGCCGGAACGTGCGCACCAGCATGTTGCGTTTGAACGTCAGGCCGCTGTGCAGGTAGGGGTTGGAGCGCGTGGTGCGCGACAGCCCTTGCAGATCCACCGGCGGCTCGAAGTAGCGGCCATTACGCCAGCATTCGAGGTAGTCGAGGAAGCCACGCGATTCCAGCACGGGGCTGGCCTCGCCAAAGGTGAACGCTTCGATACTCACCGGCGGCGCGGCGATGGCGCCCTGGTCGGTGTCGGTCATCAGAAAATCTCCATGGTGCCGCGCGCAGCCTGTCCGCCTTCCAGCGGTTCATTCTGCAGCGCGTGCATGAGTGCCCAGGCCAAGTCGGCATGGCCGGTAGTACGCGAGCGCCCGGCGGTGTACGTCACCTGGCGCCCGCTCGGTGTGATGGTTTTCTGGATCGCCAGCAGCGACTGCGTGAGGTCGGTCCAGCCGGCGTCGTACTCCAGCCGTTCGTCATTGATTACGTCGTAGGCTTTCAGCACCAGCCGCGTTTTCACCTCGGGCGAGTAGTTGAAGACAGTCACGCCGGGGAAGAACTGGCGCACCAGCTGTGCAACGCCGGTGCCCATACCGGTCGCGTCCACGCCGATGTAGGTCACCCAATAGCGCTTGGTGATCTGCTCAATGAACGCGGCCTGGTCTTTGAACTCCATGCCCTTGAACTGGTGGCGTTCCAGCACGCGGAACTTGCCGCCAGGCACCAGCGGTGGCGCTACCACCACGATGCCGGCGCTGTCGCCGGTCTCGGCCGGGTCGTAGCCGATCCACACGGCGCGGTCGCCGTAGGGACGGACGGCGAACGGCTTGTAGTCGTCCGCCCACTCGACCCAGCTATCCACCTGACAGGGCTGCAGCATCGTCAGCGGGAACACACTGGCGCTGTCGTCCACGAACTCGCACATCAGTAGGTTGGCGAACTCCTCGGCGCTGTAGTCGCGGCGCAGTTCCTCGATATCGAACAGGTCACAGCCACGGCCCGCAGCGTCCAGCACGGTCACGATCTGGCGCCAGATGGCGTCCTCGCAGCGCCGGCCCCCCATCAGTCGCGCATGGCTCACGTCCAACTGGATCTGCTGGGACACCGAGCGTCCCTTGTTGAAGCGCTCGCCGGTCCAGAAGTCGAACGCCTCATGCGCCATCGTGGAAGGCGTGCTGAAGTAGGTCTTACGCCACTTCTTGTGCATCGCCATGCCGCTGGCGACCTTATTCAGCTGGTTGAAACCGTAGGTCCAGAAGAACTCGTCGAAGTAGAAATTGCCGTGGTAGCCCTGTGCGGTGCGGGCGTTGGTGCCCAGGAAGAACAGCTCGGCGCCATTGGCCAGGGTGATCGGGTCGCCGGTCAGGTCACGGTCCAGCACCTCACGCACGAACCCGCGCATGTAGCCGAGGAAGATGTGCGCCTGGCTCTTGGATGCGCTCAGGAAAATCTGATTGCGGCCAGTGGTCAGCGCGTCGATCAGCGCCTCGCGGGCGAAGTAGTAGGTGGCACCGATCTGACGCGACTTCAGGATGATGCGCGTGCGTTCGTTGCCCGCCCGGTACCAATCGCGCTGGTAGTCGAAACAGCCATCTACGAACGCCGTCTGCAGGCGCTCGATCTCTTCCTCGCTGAACTCGTTCTTGCGCGCCTTCTTCTTGGGCGCTGCGTTGCGGTTGGCCACTGCCGGGTTAAGGTCGGCCTCGTTGCCGCCGCCCTGGTACCGTTGAATGCGCGCCTGCCGTTCCAGCTGGCGATGCAGCAGATCAATCTCTTTGAAGTCACCGCCGGTCTTGCCTTCCTTGTAGATCAGGATGGCCAGGCGTGCCTCCAATGCGCCGCCGATGCGCTCGACGGTGTCGGCACGGTCCCATTCGTCGCGCGCCTTCCAGCTGTGGACCGTCTTCTCCTTCTCGCAGATCAGCGAGGCGATATCGCACACGCGCCAGCCCATCCAGTACAGGAACTTGGCTTGGCGTCGTGGATCGACGTGGAGTTTTTCGGCTACGCTGGTCACGTGAACAGGTTGCCCGCCGTCACGCGCGCGCGACACGGAAAACCCACGTAGAACAGCGGCTTACAAACTGACCGCGTTGCCGCTGCAGCGCCCTCATTCGACCATGGGTCATCGCATCGAGAACCGATGCGCTCCGACACCAGCAGAGGGCGAGATGGCCAGCAAATCCAAGAAGCGTTCCGAGTTCTTCCGTGTGGCCGTCGAAGGCGCAACCACCGACGGCCGAGTAATCGAACGACAGCAGATCACCGAGATTGCCGAGACCTACGATCCGCAGGTGTACGGTGCCCGCATCTGGCTGGAACACTTCCGAAGCACGCTGCCGGATAGCCCCTTCCGCGCCTATGGCGATGTGCTGGCGGTGAAGGCCGAGGAAGTGGAAATTGCCGGCAAGAAGAAGCTGGCGCTCTTCGCCCAGGTCGAGCCGACCGATGACCTGGTCGACATGGTCAACGTGCGCAAGCAGAAGGTCTTTACCAGCATCGAGATTTCCCCGGAGTTCGCCGACAGCGGCAAGGCGTACCTGTTCGGCCTGGCCGTGACCGACTCTCCCGCCAGCTTGGGCACCAGCATGCTCGCCTTCTCGGCCCAGCACCCGGAGAACAGCCCGCTGAAGGACCGCAAGCAGGCCCCGGAGAACCTGTTCACCGAGGCCACCGAGACGGTCATCAAATTCACCGCAGAGGATGAGCCGGAAGCCCGTCCCGGCCCGGTCGCCGCGCTCCTTTCGACCCTGGGCCTGGGCAAGAAGGCCGCGCCGGTACCTGCCAAGGAAGATCCCGAGTTCAACGTGGCCGAGTTCGCCGCTCAGCTGCTCGGCGCAGTGGGTGAACAGGATGCAGTCATGGCCAAACTCGGCCAGGACAATCGCGCACTGCGCGAGCAGGTGCAGGCGCTGTCCACTCAGGTCGCTGGCCTGCGCAAGAGGCTGGACGAAACCCCGCAGGCATTCACCCAGCGTCCCGTTGTTCCGGGTGGCAAGGATGTGGACGCCGCCAACATCACCGATTGCTGATCGGACCCTCTCTCAACATTCCGGAGCTACCCCATGCGTACCGAAACCCGCCGCCTGTTCGAGGGCTACACCCAGCAGGTTGCCACGCTGAACAACGTCAGCGGCGTGGCCAACACCTTCTCTGTCGAGCCGACCGTTCAGCAGAGCCTCGAAGCCCGCATGCAGGAGAGCAGCACGTTCCTGCAAGCGATCAACATGGTCGGCGTGAACGAACTGAAGGGCCAGAAGGTTGGCGTTGGCATCACCGGCACCATTGCCGGCCGCACCGACACCAGCGGCAATGGCGAGCGCAATCCGTCCGATCCGACCTCGCTAGTGTCCAACACCTACGAGTGCCAGAAGACCGACTTTGATACCGCCCTGCCCTATGCCCGTCTGGACGCCTGGGCGCACCGCCCCGAGTTCCAGACCCTGATCCGCGACGCGATCATCCAGCGCCAGGCACTGGACCGGATCATGATCGGCTGGCACGGCACCAGCATTGCCATCAACACCAACCGCGTCGCCAATCCGATGCTGCAGGATGTGAACAAGGGCTGGCTGCAGAAGTACCGCGAGCATGCGCCCGAGCGCGTCATGACCGAAGGCGTCGATGGCAGCGGCAAGATCAAGGTGGGCGGTACCGACGCTGACTACGGCAACATCGATGCCCTGGTGATGGACCTGGTCGCCAACCTGATCGACCCGTGGCATCAGGAGGATCCGAGCCTGTTGGTGATCTGTGGTCGCCAGCTGGTGCATGACAAGTATTTCCCGATCATCAACCGTGACAACGCCCCCACCGAGAAGGTCGCGGCCGAACTGATCCTGGGCGCCAAGCGCATCGGTGGCCTGCAGCCGGTCATCGTGCCGTTCTTCCCGGCCAAGTCGCTGATGGTGACCAGCCTCAGCAACCTGTCGCTGTACTGGCAGATTGCCTCGCGCCGCCGTCACATCATCGAACAGCCGAACAAGAACCGCGTCGCCAACTTCGAGTCGTCCAATGATGACTACGTGGTGGAGGACTACGGTCTGGGCGCGTTGGCCGAGAACATCGAGTTCGGGATCTGACCATGGCCGACACCCCCGCCAGCCGCCATGTGAAGCGTGCGCTCGCCTCGAAGGAGGCGGCGCGCACCGCCGGCAGCAACCTGATGGAAGGGACCACGATCTACCAGCAGATGCAGGTGCGCTTGGCTTCCGACCGCGCCCGCTTGAAGCAGATCCAGTCCACGCAGGGCAAGGCTCAGCTCAAGACTGCGCTGCTACCGTCCTATGCTCCGTATCTGGAGGGCGTGCTGTCGGCGGACGCCGGCGGCAAGGACGATATCGTCTCCACGCTGATGCTGTGGCACTTCGATGCCGGGCTGTTCGACGCCGGCCTCGACATTGCGCGGTACGTCCTGGCCCACGGTCTGGATATGCCGGACACCCACAAGCGCACAGCGGCCTGCGTGGTGGCTGAGGAGATCGGCTTGGCCGCGCTGAACGCGCTCAAGACCAGCGCCCCGTTCGACCTGAATGTGATCGACCGGGCGGCCACGCTCACCGAGGACCAGGACATGCCCGACGAGGTGCGTGCCCGTCTGCTGCTGGCGCGTGGACGCAGCCTGCTGGCCACCGATACCGAGGCTGCGCCGCTGAGCGCCGACGCAGTCGCCCAGGCCATCGAAGACCTGCGCACCGCCATCCAGCTGCATGACAGCTGCGGCGGCAAGGAAGACCTCAAGCGCGCCGAGCGCCTGCAGAAGAAGTTCGAGGCCAGCCAGTCCAACGACTGACCTCACACCGAGCGTACCCCGCGACCCCGCCGGCTCGGGGCTGATCACCAAGACCTCTCTCCCTTGGCGTGACGCCCCGACCACCGGCGACCTACGGACACACCATGAGCGCCTTCACCGCCAACGCATCGCCCGCACCCAAGCTCGCCCCCGTCACCGCCGGTGCATTCTGGCCGGAGATCGACGTGGACGCACTGCGGGAAGCCATCCGGGTTCCGGGTGACGTGCTGCCGGCACGGCTCCGCAACACCGTGGTGCTGGCCGTGGCTTCGGTCACGCGGGAGCTGGCGTTGTGGCAGGCCCGCAAGGAAGCGGACGGCTTTGCTGCGCTGGCAGACATACCGGCGCAGCAGCTCGACGGAGAGTCGGTGCTGCTGCAGCTGTACCGGCGCGCAGTGCAGTGCTGCACCGCCGTGGAGCTGCACGAACGCTACCGTTCCTATGACGCTACCGCCCAGGGCAATCAACGCGCCGACGATCTGACTCCGACCATTGATGAACTGCGGCGCGATTACCGCAACGCCATCAGTGATCTGCAGGGGTCGCGCCGGGTCACGGTGGAGCTGATCTGATGCGCGTCATTGCCCTGCAGGGCGACACGCTCGATGCGCTCTGCCATCGCCACTTGGGCGCAACGGCCGGCATGGTCGAGAAGACCCTGGCATTGAACTACGGCATCAGCCTGCTCGGGCCGGTGCTTCCCATGGGCACCGAGGTGGACCTGCCCGACGTGCCCGCATCGCCCACCGGCGCAGCCACGCGCCCACTTGTCCAGCTATGGGATTGAAGATGACCGAACCAACCTCTACCGGCAGCATGGTGGCCCTGGCCACCGGCGTTGGCCTTGCCTCGCTGCTGCCGGGCATCGAAACCGACGCATTCATCGGCGCATTCGCCGGCGGGACGCTGTTCGTCGTCTCGGCCAAGGACCTGTCGCTGTGGAAGCGCCTGATCTATCTGGCCATCAGTGTGGTGGCTGGCTACATGGGCGGTACCGAGGTCATGCGCCGGTTCGACGTGGCTTCCAGCGGCCTGGCTGCGTTCCTGTGCGCGGCCACCATCATCACCCTGACCCTGACCCTGATCGAGCGCAGCCGCACCACGGTGCCGACTACCACCCGGTACTCACGGGAGAACGTCGATGACTGAATTCCTGACCGCCGCCACGCTCCTGTGCAGCGTGGCGATCTGCATTCGCCTGCTGACCTACCGGCCCATGCCCGGCGCCAATCATCGCCACGGCATCGCCTGGTGCGCGTGGCTGCTGACCACGGCCACCGGCGGCCAAGCCCTGCAGATCCTGCTGCAGGGACCGCGCGCCACCGTCAGCGTCTGGCAGCTGGTGGTGCTGATCGTGCTGCTGGTGGCCACCTACCGCTCGCGCGGCAACGTCGCCCATCTGTTCGGGAGCCGATGACATGCTCACCCCCACCTTGCTCGCGCAGATCATGCAGTGCCCTCAGCAGCGCGCCCAGCGCTGGGCCGAACCGCTCAATGCCGCCATGATGCGTTTCGGCATCAACACGCCGGTACGTGCAGCCTACTTCCTCGCACAGCTGGGCCACGAAAGCCTGAGCCTGGCCCGCACTGAGGAATCACTCAGCTACAGCCGCGAACGGCTGCTGGAAGTGTTCGGCAAGTACATCACCGGCCCCGAGGCGGCGGCGTTCGTTCACCAACCGGCCAAGCTCGGCAACCGCGTGTATGCCAACCGCAACGGCAACAGCAACGAGCCCAGTGGCGATGGCTACCTGTTCCGCGGCCGTGGCCCGATGCAGCACACCGGCCGTGGGAACTACCGCAGCATGGGTCAGCTGATCGGCCAGCCGTTGGAAGAGCAGCCGGGCCTGCTGATCGAGCCGGAAATCGGCGCCATGGCAGCGGCGGCGTTCTGGCAGGTGAACGGCCTCAACGCCTATGCCGACCAGCGCGACGTACTGGCCGTCAGCCGCATCATCAACCTGGGCAACGCCCGCAGCCGCGCCACGCCCAATGGCATGGCCGACCGCACCGCCCGCACCAACCGCGCCCTGGCGGCGCTGGGGGCGCGCTGATGCTCTACCGCGCCCTTGCATTGGCCGCATTGGTACTGGCCACCGCCGGTCTTTTCAGCTGCCAGCAGGGGCGCGTCAGTCGCGCCACCGCCGCGCTGGACAAGGCCAATCGCGCCCTGGCCACTGCCAACGCCGAGAAGTCCGATCTGGCCGGCAAGCTGGAGCTGGCCCAAGGCACTACCCGCGTCGTGACCGAGTACGTGGACCGCGTACAGCTGGTGCGCGAGCGCGGGCACACCATCACCAAAGAGGTTCCCGTCTATGTCACTGCGTCTGCTGATTCTGCCTGCGCTGTTACTGCTGGCTTCGTGCAGCTCCACGACGCCGCCGCGAGCGGCGACCCCGCCGCCGGCCCTGCCGGCGATCCTGATGCGCCCGCCACCGGCACTCCGCTCTCTGCCGTCGCCGAAACCGTCGCCGGCAACTACGCCATCTGCCACGCCACCGTCGAGCAGGTAGTGGCCCTGCAGGAGCTGGCACGCAAACTGCACGCCGAGCTTGAGCGACAGGCGGGTGGACAGTGAAGAAGCCGCAGCTGCTGCGGCAGCACCTGGTCGCGGCCATCCCCGCGCTGACCAGCGACCCGGACAAGCTGCTGATCTTCGTGGACAGCGGTGGGCTGGCTGGTACCTACCGGCCGGGCCTGGCATTCGAGTACCGCTACACCCTCGACCTGGTGCTGACCGACTTCGGCAGCGCACCCGAAGCGGTCATGGTGCCGCTGCTGCAATGGCTGACCCGTCACCAGCCCGAACTGCTGGCCAACCCTGCCAACCGCGAGAAGCTGACCTTCGAGGTGGACGTGCTGGGCGACAACCTGGTGGATCTCGCCATCAAGATGCCGCTCACCGAACGCGTGCTGGTCACCCGGAGCGCCGATGGCACCGTGCAGCTGCAGCACCTGCCCGAGCCGCCCACCGAGGTCGCCCATGCCGATACGTTGGCAGGCGGCATCTTGGTGGCCGACGGCGTGCAGATCGCCACCCTCCCGGCAATCACCGAATGAGCGAGGATCTGCAGCGGCTGGAAGCCTGGGTGGCGCCGCTGCTGCAGCGCCTCAAACCCGCCGAGCGCAACCGCCTCGCTCGCAAGGTTGGGACGGCCCTACGTCGCGCGCAACAACGCCGGATCGCGTCACAACACAACCCTGATGGCTCGCCATTCGCCCCACGTCGCGCCGCTCCCCCGCGCCGGGCCAAGGCCGGCCGCATCAAGCGCGGCGCCATGTTCGTGAAGATCCGACAGGCCCGGCATCTGCGTGTTCGCGTCACCCCCAACGAGGTTGCCGTGGGCTTTACCGGGCGCGTTTCCCGTATCGCCCTGGTGCATCAGGAAGGGCGGTCAGACACCGTCGCCAAAGGTGGCCTCAAACACACCTATGCCCGCCGAAAGCTGCTGGGCTTCTCGCCCGCCGACGAACAGCTGGTGCGTGATCTGATCCTCGACCATCTGCGGGAGCCATAGCGTAATCATCGCCATTACACGGCCAGCGCGATGACCACGCGCGCGCGCGATGGGAAGCTGCAACCACGCTCCCAGCCGATGCCGCCGTGTCTACCTTTACCGCCGTTGACCTCTCCCGCCTGCCGCTGCCTGCCGTGTTTGAGCCGCTGCAGTTCGAGCAGCTGCTCGCTCGGCGCGTGGCCGAGTTCAAGCGGTACATGCCCGAATACGACGCCCTGGTCGAATCCGATCCGGTCTACAAGGTGCTGCAGGCCAGCGCCTACCGCGAACTGATGCTGCGCGAGCAGTTCAATCAGCGTGCACGTGGCCTTTTCCTGGCCTATGCGATGGGCGCGGATCTGGACAACCTCGCTGCCCCCTTTGGCGTCACCCGCAAACAGCTGGCCCCTGCCGACACCGAAGCCGGGACGCCGGCCGTGTTCGAGACAGATGCCGAGTTTCGACGCCGCATTCAGCTGGCCCCCGAAGGGCTTTCGGTGGCCGGGCCAGAGGGCGCCTACATCTTCCACACGCTTTCTGCCGACACCGCCGTGCTTGATGCCAGCGCCACCAGCCCGGCGCCAGGGGAGGTCGTGGTAACCGTACTCGGGCGGGACGGCGATGGGACGCCCTCGGCCGCGCTGCTGGCCAAGGTCAACGACCTACTGCAGAGTGGCGAAGTCCGCCCGCTTACCGATCTTGTGACCGTCGCGCCGGCGCAGATCGTCAGCTACACCGTCGACGCGGACCTGATTACCTTTGACGGCCCGGATGCGGCCGTGGTGATCGCTGAAGCCAGACGACGTCTGGCTGCTTACATGAGCGAGGCGCATCGCCTCGGCCGCGATATCGCCGTATCGGCCATCTATGCCCAGCTGCACACAGAGGGCGTGCAACGCGTTCGCCTACGCAGCCCCACGGCCGATCTGAGCATCAGCCGCACACAGGCCGCGTACTGCGCCTCGGTCACGGTTAACCACGTGGGCACCGATGAGTAGCGCCAGCCTGCTGCCGCCCAACGCAACCACGCTGGAGCGCGCATTGGAAGCGGCAGACGCCACGGTGCTGGCCATGCCCATGCGTCACGGCCAGATCAAAGACCCGTGGACGTGCCCGGCCGAGTTCCTGCCGTGGCTGGCGTGGGAAATGTCGCTCGATACCTGGGACAGCGCGTGGCCTGAGCACATCAAACGGCAACGCATTGCCAGCGCGATCAACATCCAACGCCACAAGGGCACCGCCGGAAGCGTGCGGGAGGTGATCGAATCGTTTGGGGGATCGGTGGCGATCCGCGAATGGTGGCAGCAGGAACCACGTGGGCAGCCACACACCTTCGAGCTGGTGCTGACAATTTCCGGGCGCCCCGGCGTGGATCCCTCGGCCAAGTACGTCGAGGACGTGATCGCCGAGATCAGCCGTACCAAGCCTGTGCGTTCTCACTTCACGTTCACCCAAGGCGCCGAGTTCGCCGAGCAGCTGGGGCTGGTCGCGGCAATCAAGGCCGTCGCCTACCGCCGCTTACAAATGACCACCGAGGACTGACCCATGCGATTGAAGTTCACCACACGCGGCCGCGCCGCCCTGGTCAACGCGGCCCACACCGGCACTAAGGCGGTGACGGTCACGCAGATCGGTGTCACCGATCAGGCATTCGTTCCAGACCCCAATGGGGGCGACGTTCTCCTACCCGGCGAGCGCAAGCGACTGAACACCTTCGGCGGCAAAGCCGTGGCTGACGACGTGGTGCATCTGACCGTCCGAGATGAAACGACCGACTCCTACATGCTGCGCGGCATCGGCCTGTACCTGGCCGACGGCACGCTGCTGGCCGTGTACGGGAGCGATAAGATCATTCTTGAAAAGTCGGCCCAAGCGATGATGATGCTCGCCATCGACTGGATGATGGCGGATGTGGACGCCAGGCAGATCCAGTTCGGAAACGCCGATTTCCTCAACCCTCCGGCAACCACCGAAACGCAGGGCGTGGTCGAGCTGACCACAGACGAAGAGGCGATCACCGGTCAGGACCGCCAGCGTGCCGTTCACTCTGCGGCCTTGCATGCCACGTTGAACGCTCGCTTCGGCGCAGGCGCACCCACGCCCCTGACCAAGACCATTCTCGCGCGTGACAACGCAAACGACGTGCGCAAGGATCTCGGGCTGAAGGGGGCCTCACTCAAGGATGAGGGCGCCGGAAACGGCCTTGATGCCGACACCGTGGACGGCAAGCATGCGGTCGACTTCGCACCCAAGCAGCACAAGCACACCATCGCCGATGTCAGCGACCTCCAATCTGACCAGCTTCTACCGGCGGGCATGGTTGCCCACTTCGCGATGGCGTCCCCTCCTGGGGGTTGGCTGCGCTGCGACGGATCAGACGTGAGTCGAACAACCTACGCGGCCCTATTCGCTGCGATCGGCACAACCTTCGGCAGCGCTAGCGGGCTCACGTTCCGACTACCAGATCTGCGCGGCGAGTTCATTCGAAGCTGGGACACCGGTCGGGGAGTCGACTGGGCCAGAGAGCTGGGTAGCAGCCAGGCAGATGACCTTAGAGCGCACTCCCACGCTGTCCGTGCATACAGGCCTGGTGGGATTCGCAATGTGGCCATTGGCTCCGATGATGCAGTAGGTAGTGTGTACACCGAACCGGCGGGTGGCGGTGAGACCCGTCCACGCAACGTCGCGCTTCTCGCTTGCATCAAGTACTGAGTCGCCCAATGAGAACAAAGCGCGTATGGCAGTGCGATGCCTCTGGAAATTTACTCGGTGCAACGGTGGCTGGCGAAAGCCCACTGGAGCCTGGTGTATTCCTGATCCCAGCCGACGCAGTTGAAACCAAGCCACCCTATCCCCTCTCTGGAACGCAGCAGTGGCGATGGGTGCGCGGCTCCTGGGTGGAAGTTGATGTAAGACGGTAAGCCGGCATCAGGCTGTATGGCAGCAACTTACAGGCCGCTCCGCTCACGCGCGCGTGCAACCGCGTCCAACATGGCCCTATGGAAAGCGGCCTGCTCCAAAAAGTAAGCAACCTGATACGCGACGGCGTGGTGACCGAGGTCGATCACGCCGCCGCGCTCTGCCGTGTGCGCAGCGGTGAACTGGAAACCGCGTTCATCCCATGGCTGACGCCCGCCGCAGGCAAGGTCCGGGTGTGGCTACCGCCGAGCCGCGGCGAGCAGGTCCAGCTGCTCTGCATCGACGGCGACCTGGCCAACGCGGTCGCTGTGCCCGGAATGTTCAGCAACGCGTTCCCGGCGCCGTCCAGCAACCCGGATCTGGTGCTGATCCAGTTTGCCGACACCGCCACCGTGGCCTATGACAGCGCCGCCCACGCACTCGCAGCCAACCTGCCCGCCGGCGGCACCGTCAGCATCGTGGCCGACGGTGGCCTGCATATCACCGGGCCGGTCACCATTGAGGGCAACGTCTCCATCACCGGCAAGGCCGAAGCCAGCGAGGATGTGATCGCCGGCGGCGTCAGCCTCAAGCAGCACAAGCACCGCGACGTGCAGCCCGGCGGCGGTACTTCGGGACCGCC
Organism: Stenotrophomonas maltophilia; assembly: GCF_900186865.1. Taxonomy (NCBI): domain Bacteria; kingdom Pseudomonadati; phylum Pseudomonadota; class Gammaproteobacteria; order Lysobacterales; family Lysobacteraceae; genus Stenotrophomonas; species Stenotrophomonas maltophilia. The sequence goes on along the minus strand of NZ_LT906480.1, from coordinate 275,276 downwards.
GGCGTGATCGGCATGGATGCCATCAACGGTGGCAGCGCCGAGGGCACCGCACACCTGGTGCAGTCCATCCGCGATGTGCTGACCACCCCACTCGGTTCGCGCATCCAACGCCGTGAGTACGGTTCGCTGCTGCCGGAACTGATCGACCAGCCGTTCAACGATCACACCCGTCTGCAGCTGTTCGGTGCCACCGCCACCGCCCTGATGCGGTGGGAGCCACGGATACGGCTCACCCGCGTTGCGCTCGCCCAAGGCGATGCCCCCGGCGTCTTTGTGCTCGACCTGGACTACCAGCACGCAGGTAGCCGCCAACCACAGCGCGCCACCGTCCCGCTTCGCTTCCAAACCCCATAACCGCAGGAGTTACCCATGGCTCAGGACTATCACCACGGCGTGCGCGTCATCGAACTCGATGGCGGTATCCGTCCCATCCGCACCGTCGCCACTGCCATCGTCGGCATCGTCTGCACCAGCCAGGATGCAGACGACGCAACCTTCCCCATCGATACCCCGGTGCTGCTGACCGATGTGCGTGGCGCCATCGCCAAGGCGGGCACCAAGGGCACGCTCGCAGGCGTGCTTGCCGCCATTGCCGATCAGTCCAATCCGGTGACCGTGGTGGTGCGCGTGGATGAAGGCGAGGATGCTGCGACCACGACCAGCAATGTCATCGGAACCGTTGCAGGTGGTCGCTACACCGGCCTGCAGGCGCTGCTGGTGGCCGAGAGCAAGCTCGGCGTGAAGCCGCGCATCATCGCCGCACCGGGGTTGGACACCGAAGCGGTCACCACCAGCATCGCCTCGATCTGCAAGAAGCTGCGCGCCATCGCCTATGTCGGCGTGGGCGAGGCCAAGACCGTCTCGGAGATCCTGCTCTACCGCAAGAAGTTCGGCGACCGCGAACTGATGATGATGTGGCCCGACTTCCTGACCTGGGACACCACGGCCAAGAAGGAAGCCGTCAGCTACGCCACGGCCCGCGCCCTCGGCCTGCGCGCCCTGATCGACCAGCAGACCGGTTGGCACAAGACCCTGTCCAACGTGAAGGTGCAGGGCGTTACCGGCCTCAGCGCCGACGTGACCTGGGATCTGCAAGACCCGCAAACCGACGCCGGGCTGCTCAATGCCGCTGCGGTGACCACCCTCATCAACAGCCAGGGCTACCGCTTCTGGGGTTCGCGCACCTGCAGTGACGATCCGCTGTTCGCCTTCGAGTCGGCTACGCGGACTGCACAGATCCTGGCCGACACCATCGCCGAGGCGCAGATGATCTACATCGACAAGCCGCTTCACCCGTCGCTGGTGAAGGACATGATCGAGACGATCAACGCCAAGTTCCGCGAGTTGAAGAATGGCGGCTACGTGATCGACGCCAACGCCTGGTACGACGAAGCGGCCAACCTGCCCACGCAGCTCTCCAGCGGCCAGCTGGCCATCGACTACGACTACACCCCGGTACCGCCGCTGGAAAGTCTGAATCTTCGCCAGCGCATCACCGACCGCTACTTCGCCGACTTCGCCACCCGCATCACCGCCTGATGCACTGAGGAACCACTCCCATGTCCCTGCCCAGCAAACTGAAAAACCTCAACCTGTTCAACGATGGCGCCAGCTATCTCGGCCAGGTTGTCGAGGTGAAGCTGCCCACCCTGACCCGCAAGATGGAAGAGTTCCGCGCCGGCGGCATGGTCGGCCCAATCGATATCGACCTCGGCCAGGAGAAGATCGAACTGGAATGGAAGTGCGGCGGCCTGATGCGCGACGTGCTGCGCCAGTACGGCGCGGTGCGCCACAACGCCGTGCAGCTGCGCTTCGCTGGTGCCTACCAGCGCGAAGACAGCGCCGAGGTCGATTCGGTGGAAATCGTCGTCCGTGGTCGCCACACCGAGATCGACGCCGGTACCGGCAAGGTCGGCGACGACACCGAGTTCAGCACCAAGACCTCGGCCAGCTACTACAAGCTGAGCATCAACGGCCGCACGGAGATCGAAATCGACATGGTCGGCATGGTGTTCATCGTCAACGGCGTGGACTTGCTCGCCGCCCAGCGCCGCGCCATCGGCGCCTGATCCCCCAAGCGCCGAGCCGCTCCCAAGGCCCGGCCGCCCCCTTCCTGAGAGAGACGCACCATGACCGCCAAGACGAACACCGCCATCGCCCCGAACACCATCGCGCTCGACTATCCCATCCAGCGCGGCGAGCAGACCATCGACACCATCACGCTGCGCAAGCCCAATGCCGGCGAGCTGCGCGGCATCAAGCTGGTGGATCTGCTGCAGATGGACGTGGGCGCGGTGGCCACGCTGCTGCCACGCATCACCGAGCCGACCCTGACCGCTGCTGATGTGAACAAGCTGGACCCCGCCGACCTGGTCGCCATCGGCACCGCGACGGCAGGTTTTTTCTTGCCGAAGGCGCAGCAGGAATTCCTCGCTGTGTAGAGGATTACATGGCCGATATCGCGGTGATCTTTCCGTTCACGCTCACCGAACTATCGGCCCTTTCGCTGTCTGAACTGATCGAATGGCGCGAGCGCGCCCGTGTAAGAAGTGGAGCCGAGCCGTGATACCGTCCCCCCATGGTCACCGTGATCGCCATCGTTGTTGCGCTGCTCCTGCTCGGGTTCGTCCTCGCGCTGCTGGTGTGGGCCTTGAGCGCGCTCTGCCGTCTGCTGGCCACGTTCGCCCCCGATCCATCCGATACCACGCCGCCGTAGGTGGCGCGCCGGTTGTCGTCGCATGAGCGGCGGCAACCTTCGCCTGCAGGTAGTCCTGCAGGCACTCGATCAGGCCACAGCGCCCTTCCGCAAGGTCATGGCCGGCAGCAAGGGGCTGGCCGGCGCCCTGCAGGAGCAGCAGGCCACCCTGCGTCGACTGAACAACGCCCAGCGCGATGTGAGCGCGTATCGCCAGCAACAGCAGGCCATGCGGTCCACCCAGCAGCGCTATCAGGAGGCCCAGGTCCGCGTCGCCGCCCTGGCCCGGCAGATGGCCACCGCTGGCACACCGACCCGCAAACTCAGCCGTGAGTTTGCTCAGGCCAAGACCGCCGCCGCCCAGCTGAAGAACCAGCATCAGCAGCAGTCCGTGGAACTGCAGCGTCTGCGCTCTGGTCTGGATCGCGCAGGCATCAGCACGCGCCAGCTCGGCGCCCATGAGCGCAAGCTACGCACCGATATCGCTGCCGCCTCGCAGCAGATGGAACAACAGCGCACTCGCTTGGCCGCACTCGACGCCGCCAAGGCGCGTAGCCAGAAGATCCACAGCGCTGGCATGAGCGCAGCAGCCCACGGCGCTGGCGTCGCACTGGCCGCATTCGGTGCGCTGCGCGCCCAGGGTCTGCCCATCGCTCAGGCTATGGAGTTCGAGTCCGCCATGGCCGACGTCAAGAAGGTGGTCGACTTCGACACACCCGACGGCTTCGAGAAGATGGGCAACGATATTCAGGAACTGTCCCGGCGCCTGCCAATGGTGCCCACCGACATTGCCAAGATCGTCGCCGCTGCCGGTCAGGCCGGCATCGCCAGCAACGAGCTGACCCGCTTCGCCGAGGACGCGGCTAAGATGGGTGTGGCCTTCGACACCACCGCCGAAGACGCCGGCCAGACGATGGCCACCTGGCGCACCGCCTTCCGCATGGGCCAGGATGACGTTGTCGTGCTGGCCGACAAGATCAACTACCTGGGCAACACCGGTCCGGCTAGCGTCCAGAAGATCAGCGAGGTGGTGAACCGTATCGGTGCGCTCGGTGAGGTCGCCGGCCTGGGTAGCGGCCCGCTGGCGGCGCTGGGCGCCACGGTGGCCGGTATGGGCATCGAGTCGGAAGTGTCGGCCACGGGCATCAAGAACATGCTGCTCACCCTGTCCTCGGGCGAGGCGGCAACGGCCCGTCAGGTGGCATCGTTCGACAAGCTCGGCCTCAAGGCGGGCGACCTGGCCAAGGCGATGCAGGACGACGCCGGCGGCGCCATTCTCGACGTGCTGGAGAAGCTCAAGCAGCTGCCCAAGGCCGAGCAGGCCGCGACCATGACACAGCTGTTCGGGCGTGAGTCCATTGGCGCCATCGCCCCGCTGCTGACCAACCTGGACCTGCTGAAAGAGAACTTCGGCAAAGTGGCCGATGAGCAGAAGTACGGCGGCTCAATGAACGCTGAGTACGCCGCCCGCGTCGGCACCGCCGAGAACGGCCTGATCCTGCTCAAGAACAGCGCCATCGTGCTGTCACAGCGGATCGGCAAGACCCTGCTGCCCACGGTGAAGGAACTGGCCGCGCGCGTGGCCAAGGTCGCCGACCGCATGGCCGAGTGGGTCAAGAACAATCCGCAGTTGGTCGCCACCATCGCCAAACTGGTCATAGGGGGCACCGCCTTGGCCGTGGCGCTGGGTGGCCTGCTGGTCGCCGGAGGCGTGGGAGCGATGGCGCTGACGCAGATCCACAAGGCCGTGACGCTGCTCAGCGGTGGCGGTGGCCTGGGCAAGCTGGTGGGCCAGGTGCTCTCACTCGGTGGCCGCGCTTTCCCGATGCTATTCAACGTCGGCCGCATGCTGCTGCCGCTGCTCGGGGGCATCAGCCTGCCGGTGCTGGCCATCGGCGCCGCCATCGGCGTGGTGGCAGCGCTGGTGTGGAAATACTGGGAGCCGATCAAGGCGTTCATGATCGGGACGTGGCAGGGCATCCTCGACGTGGTCAATCCGATCATGGCCGAGCTGGCCACCGCGCTGGAACCACTCGGCCCGGTGTGGGACATGGTCTCCTCGGCGATGAGCCAGGCGTGGGGCTGGGTGATGAAACTGTTCGCCCCGTTCGAGGCCACCAGCGAGCAGCTGCAGGGCGCCACCAATGCCGGGCGCGGGTTCGGCCAGATCCTGGGCACCGTGCTGACCGTGAACCTGCGCATGGCGGTGAAGGCCATTGGCTGGCTGGTCAGCGCCTTTACCACCATCCTGCCGGTGGTCCAGAACGCTGTTGGCGGTGCGTGGACGTACCTGCAGGGCGCGTGGAATCTGATCGTGGGCCTGTTCACCGGCAACGGCGACAAGATCCGCTCTGGCCTGAGCGCGATGTGGGCGGGCGTCAATCAGATCCTGCTCGGGTGGCCCGCGCAGATGATGCAGGCCGGCATCGACATGGTGCAGGGACTGGTCAATGGCATCGTGTCCAAAGGCAGCGCGGCCATGGACGCCGTCGCCGGCGTCGCTTCGGGTGTGGTGGGCAAGTTCAAGGGCATGCTCGGTATCCACAGTCCGTCGCGCGTGTTCGCACAGTTCGGCGACTTCACCATGCAAGGTCTGGCCGGTGGCCTCGACCGCAGCCAAGGCGAGCCGCTGCAGCAGGTAACCAGCCTGGGCGACCGCATGAAGCAGGCCGGCGCAGGCATCGCGCTGGGCGCGGCTGCAATGCCCGTTATGGCCGGCGGCGCGCCGGTGATCGCCCCAAGTGCTGCAGCGGCCGCAGCGGGCGGCTCAGGCGCTTCCAGCTACACCATCAACATCACCGCGCCGTCAGGCACCGATGGCCAGGGCATTGCGGCCCTGGTGCGCGCCGAGATCGAGAAGATCGAGCGCGACAAGGCGGGCCGGCGCTCCTCCCGTCTGACTGACTGAGATCCATCGCCATGATGATGACCTACGGCACCTTTGTGTTTTCCCTGTCTACAGCTGCCTACGATCAGCTGCAGCGGCAAATGAGCTGGCGGCATGCCAGCAGCGAACGACTGCACGCGCGCCCTGCACGCCAGTATGTCGGCCTGGGCGAGGACACCATCAACCTGCAAGGCGTGATCGCGGGCGAATTGGCATCGAATCTGCACGTGCTGGATGATCTGCGCGCCCTGGCCGACGAAGGCAAACCGCAAGCGCTGGTTGAGGGCACGGGGCTGGTCTACGGCGCCTATGTACTGGTGGGCCTCAACGAGACACGCAAGGAGCTGTTCGCCGATGGCACGCCGCGCCTGATCGAGTTTCAGATGCAGCTCGAACGCGACGATGACGGCGCCGCCGCCGAGGTACCGGCATGAGGGCCCTTCCGTATCCCGTCCCGGCTTGGCGCGTGGTGCTCGATGGCGTGGACCTGACCAGCCGCCTTGCCCCGCGCCTGCTCGACCTGTCGCTGTCGGAGAGCCGTGGCGACGAAGCGGACCAGATCGACCTGCGCCTGCACGACCATGACGGACGCCTGGCGCTGCCGCGTCGCGGTGTGGAGCTGCAGGTGGCCATCGGCTGGGAGGGCAGCGGCCTGTTCGATAAGGGAACGTTCGTGGTCGATGACGTGGAGCACAGCGGGGCACCCGATATTCTGAGCATCCGTGCGCGTTCGGCGAACCTGACCGGTGCGGTGCGCAGCCGCCGCGAACGCAGCTGGCACGAAAGCACCCTGGGCGACATTCTCGGGGCGATTGCCGGCGAGCATTCCCTGCGGCTGGCGGTGGCCGCGGATCTGGCGCGCCAGCCCATTCCCCACCTCGACCAGGCCAATGAGAGCGATATCAACCTGCTCACCCGCCTGGGCAAGCGCTTCGACGCGGTGGCCACGATCAAGGCCGGCACACTGATCTTCTCGCCCATCGGCGCCGGCACCACGGCCAGCGGCGAGCCGCTGCCAGGCGTTCAGATCACCCGCGCCAGTGGTGACCAGCACCGCTACAGCGTCGCCGACCGGGAGAAGTACTCCGGCGTGCGCGCGTACTGGGGCGACCGCAAGGGCGCCCGTCGCACAGGCGTGCTGGTGGGCACCTCGGAGAATGAGAAGAAGCTGCAGGCCACCTATGCCAACGCCGACGAAGCGCGTCAGCAGGCCGAAGCGGAGTTCAAACGGCTGGATCGCGGTACGGCGCAACTGAGCTACACACTCGCGCTGGGCCGCGCCGATATCTACCCTGAGCAGACGGTCACCGTCAGCGGCTTCAAGCCGGAGATTGATGGCACCGACTGGCTGGTGTCCAAGGTCACGCACACCATCGACGGCGGCAGCGGTTTCAGATCCAGCCTCGAGCTTGAGCGTGGCGGCGAATCCAGCGCAGAACCCTCGGCTTCAGATACCGAGTGACTGCGCCCGCAATGAGGAAGAGCAGCGCGTGCGAGAGCGAACCACCGCATGCCGCTGCCATCACCGGTGATGGATAAGTTGCCTGCCAGATCGCCAGTGCGATCAATGCCGTAGACAAAGGGCGCCCCGTTTCCGTGGGCGCCCTTTCTGTTTCCACCTGCGCTACGCGCGGATGCTCCCCATGGGGGCATTGCATCTGTACGTCGCCGGTGAACACCTGGCCAATCACGGCCCCCTCGAACACGGTAGGGCCACTGCACACGCACGTTTCATGACCACGCTTCACCTCACCGCTACAACCCATATTCCCTCACATCAGATTCCGCGCCCTGCCGGCGCCCTGTACGGGCGATTTAGCGGCCTGAATGCGATGCGGGGTAAGCCTCAGCGGGCGGCTTTCTTTGATCCTTTCGGAGCCTTGACAACGACCTTTTGCCCGCGCAGATCCACATCGCCGCTGATCTGCTGGCCGATGCTGGTGTTCTCGAAGCTGGTCCGGGGCGCAGCTGTTGTCGCCGCCGGCGTAACACCGCGCAGCGCGGCCATCACGGCGGCGCGTGCCGAAGCCGACGCATTGCGCCAGGCATCAAGCAGATCCGCGTCGGCCTCGGCCAACCGCTCGCGGTTGCCGGTCAGCAAATACACGATATCCGCGCCGAGTTCGTAGGCAGCGGTCAGGTAAGCCGCGCTCGCTCCAACGCTGTCCATCTCGTAGAAGATCTGTGTGCGTTTGGTGACACCACACGCCACACCCATGGCCTCCTGGGTAAGGCCCAGACGCTTCCTTTCTTCTTTCAGCCTAAGACCCACACTCACGCTCAAACCTCCTTGACAGGTGAAATATGTTTCACCGAAGATAGTGAAAGATATTTCACTGCTCGCTTAACACGGGGAAACGGAATGACCGCCACACGACGCACGACTCAGCCCAAATTGCGTACGCCGGAGGAAGCCCGCCAGCACCTGCGCGACATGGGTATCACCGTGGTCGCATTTGCTCGGCAGAACAACCTCGACCGTCACGCGGTCAACGATGCGTTGCGGGGCGTTGGCAAAGGCAACTTCGGCAAATCGCATGAAGCGGCTATCGCGCTTGGCATCAAGCGCGATCCCAATTCTTGCACAGTTCCCGCCAATTCCCGTCAGTCGCCCGCAACACGTGACAAGAGCGGTAAAGCCTCGAAAAAGACCACCGCCGCCAAGAAGGCGCCCAAGGCTCGGAGCAAGGCATGAGTGCCGCCGTTGGCCAGCGCGCTGTGTTCTGCTGCCCAGCCTGCAATGCCCGGCTGGTGAAGCGCACAAGTGCGTTGCAACACCCGTTCCTGCGCACTGACGCATACGTCTGCCCGAACCCCATGTGTGGTGCTACCTACACCGGCAGTTCGGAACTGACCAACCTAGCCAGCCCCAGCGGCCTCCCCAGCGCTCCGGCCTGCGAACTGCCGCCAACACCGTGGTTTCAGCGGACGATGCTGCAAGCCCGCTGGAAGCAGGACCAGGGCGAACTGCAAACCGACTGGATAGACGACATCGAAGCGCGTTCACCGGACAGCGACGACCTGCCCGCCGTCTGATTCACCTTTCCCCTTCCACAACGAACTGACCTGGCGGCTGCGGCCGCCGGCTAGGGAGTGCTGTGCATGATGCGACACAAAACCCAGCGTGACGGATGGTCTACCGCCACTGCGCCGAACTTCGTCAGCAGCCCCAGCGGCGTTGAGTACGTTCCGTACACCGAGAAGGCCCGCAAAGCGGCCGAACTGCGCGCCCTGGTGGAAGCCCACATCGCCGCCGGTGGCGACTACCAGCAGCTGCCCTCTGCCGCCGCTGCACAGGTGTCCGCATGAACCGGTTCGCTGCTGAATGCCGTTCCCACACTTTCCCGCATTTCCCCTTGACTTCGCCGGGTAGGGAGAGCATTGTCTGCCGCAAGGAGCGTCGAAACTCCGAGGATACAGCGGCATCCGCGCCCGTCAGCATCGCGGTTTTTTTGCGCCTGCATAACGAGCGCACCGACGTTTTCTACGTCGGGAGGGCGGCAGCCATACAACACCCGCAAGGGGAAAGCTGCCCGCCGGTCTGTATCCCGGTTTCGAACCTCCCGACACCCTCGGTGCGACGCGTCGAAACGTCTCGCCGAGGCCATACCTCGGATACAGGAGACGTCTCCATGCCTCATGGCGCCCCTTCCACGCCCGGCAATCCTTCCGCGCGTCACATTTCCTTTGTCTTCGGCCTGATTGCCGACACCCTCGAATGGCCCAATGAGGCATATCAGGCGTTCATCACGCGCCTGCTCGCCCTCGGCGTGGCACCTCACGAAATCACCCTGAGCGACGTTATCGCCGCCTACACCGCTACCCGTGACGCCAACGGCGGCGCGCCTGGCACCGACGACAAGGCGGTGCACTGATGGCGGGTGCCTCCAACGTGGTGATCCCTGATGCCGCCGTGCGTCCGGTGATCGTGCTGGAAACTCAGGTGCCTGGCTTTGGCCTGCGCGCGTCCTTCGACCAACGCGGCGTGCTGTATCTGGCGTTGATACACATCGAATCGGACGCGGCCGCCACCGTCTCCGCGCACAAGTCCAAGGATGTGCAGCGCGCCGCCACCGAAGGCATCCAGACCGGAACCGTGGTCTATCTGCTCGCCAGGGGCGAAGCCGACCGGTTCTTCCAATGGCTGCGCACCGGCGACAGCTATCCGGGCGGGGTGAACTGATGGGAAGCCACAACGGCCACGTGCCGCCACACCGAAACCCGGCGCCGCCCCATGCCGACCCGAACGGGCACCTGATCAGCGCCGACGACCTGACGCGCCTCTGGCGTATCTCCTACGCCGTCGAGCTGATCGCCGTCCTGCCTGCGGAGGCGGCAAAGGTGCTGGGCATCACCGCCGACCACACCTCAGCCGTGGCCGAGTACATCACCGACGACCTGCGCGGAATCCTCGCCCGCTCCAAACCAGCAGACGAATAGCCCCACACCACCCCTGCGGCGCACCACCGTCGCCATGGGTAGCCAGGAGAGAACCATGCACGCCCTCGGGCCACCAGCCAGTACCCCGTAAACCGACCACACCCGCCCCGGCGGCGCACCACCGTCGCCGGGGATGCCAGGAGAGAACCATGCACCCCACCACCGACAGTTCCATTTCACAGGAGAGAACCATGCAACAAACAGAAGATCGCGCGACGCGAGCCGTCAACTTCATAAACTTCCACGGCCTGACGCTGATGGTGGTGGAGCACGAAGGTGTCGAGTACGTCGAGGCCAAGCCGCTGACCGACCTCGCCGGCATCGACTGGCGGGGTGCGCGCCGCGCCCTCCAAGAGGGTGATAGCGCCATTCTGTACGGCGCCACGCGCCTCGAACCACCCTCAATCGCCGGTTTGGGGGGACTTAAGTCCCCCCCGGAAGGCGTCCTATATCTCCGCCTCGACCGCTCCCGCATGTACATGGCACGCATCAGCACCGACCGTATGCGGGCAAACGGTAATGGGGACGCTGCTGACCAGGTTCTGGCGCTGCAGATCGAATGGGCGGGGGTACTTCACAGGTACGAAACCCAAGGCATCGCCATGAAGAACGGGCGGAACGGAATCCTGCGTGACCTGCTCGCACTGGCCAAGACCCGTGATGGCCTGAACGACCAACGCGAGCGAAGTGCATTCACCCACCTGCTGCACGAAGAGATGCGCGCAATAGGGCTTCCCATGGACAGCCTTGATGCCCCGCAAGGCAAGCTGCCCCTGAACGCCTGACGTACCACCCGCCCCGGCGGCGCACCACCGCCGCCGGGGATGCCAGGAGAGAACCATGCACCACCATCACGCCGCGTCTGCGGCTCGCCAAGGCTGAAACGGCATGCAGGAAGAAATCCGCCAGCAGGTTCTGTCGCGCATCGAGCGCGACTATGGCCTCAAGCATCGCAACGGCACGCCCTACATGCGCGGCGGCAAGTGCCCGCACTGCGGCAAGAAGGAGCTGTACACCAGCTTCCAGACACCGTGGGTGCTGCGCTGCGGCCGGCAGGCCAAGTGCGGGCAGGAAGTGCGTGTGCGCGACCTGTACGACGACCTGTTCGACGACTATTCCAAGTCCAACCCGCAGACGCCGCAGGCCCCGCACGCCGCCGCAGATGCGTATCTGGCCACGGGCCGTGGCTTCAATGTGAAGCCGCTGCAGGGCCTCTACACGCAAGAGGACTACTACGACCGCGCCAAGCGCCAGGGCACAGCCACCGTGCGATTCCCGCTGGTGAAGGGCGGCTGGTGGGAGCGTCTGATCGACCGCCCGCATCGCTTCGGCAAGATGAAGGCACGGTTCGCGCCTGGCGAGAGCTACGCTGGGGTGTGGTGGGGCGCCGCCGCGCTCGATCAGCTCCGTACTGCGCGCGAAGTGTGGATCGTGGAGGGCATCTTCGACGCTATCGCCCTGCTGCAACACGGGATCTGCGCCGTTGCCGCCATGTCGAGCAACGCCTATCCCGAACTCTCCCTCAAGGAACTGCGCGACGCGCGCCCGAACGATCTTCCGGTGCTGGTGTGGGCGCTGGACAACGAGCCCGGCGCACGTGGCTATACCGCCAAGCACATCCGCCGCGCCGAGAAGCTGGGCTACCGCTGTAAGGCGGCGCAGATTGAGCAGACGGGCGAGAAGAAGACCGATTGGAACGACCTGCACCTGCGCGCACAGGCTGCCGAAGATGGGGATAGCCAGTGGCAGGCCGATATCGACCTGGCGCTGCACAACGGCGCGCTGCTCTTGGCGCGTACTGCCATGGATAAGGGCCTCATCATGTATGAGCGCGAGAAAAACACCGAGTTCCACCTCGAACACAACTCGCGCCTGTACTGGTTCGAGTTCGACGCCCTGCGCTACGAGAAGCTGTGCCGCGAGCGCGCCGTAGACCGCGACCTGGCCAGCGAAGATGAACTGGAAGCCGAGGAGCTGTCCAAGATCCAGCGGGCGAGCGCCTCCATCCGCCAGATCGCCAACTGCTACCCCGAGGCCCTTTACTTCCAGAAGCACGACGCCACCGACGAGAGCTGGTACTTCTTCCGCGTGGACTTCCCCCACGATGCGCCCTCGGTAAAGGGCACGTTTACCGGCGCGCAGATCGCCAGCGCCACCGAGTTCAAGAAGCGCCTGCTGAGCCTTGCGCAGGGCGCATTGTTCAGCGGTACCGGCAAGCACCTGGACAGGGTGATGGACGCTCAGACGTTCGGCATCAAGGACGTGGCTACGGTCGATTTCGTCGGCTACAGCCCGGATCACAAGGCATACATCTTCGGCGACCTGGCCGTGCGCAATGGCGAAGTCACCATGGCTAACGCCGAGGATTACTTCGAGTTCCCCAAGCTGCGAATCAAGACCACGCAGCGGTCGATCCGCATGGACATTCAGCGCGACCACGAAGCCTATCGGACGGAATGGCTGCAGTGGCTGTGGACGTGCTTCGGCACGAACGGCATGGTGGCGCTCACGTTCTGGTTCGGCTCGCTGTTCGCCAACCAGATCCGCACCGCGCACAAGTCTTTTCCGTTCTTGGAGGCTACCGGCGAGGCCGGCGCAGGTAAAACCACGCTGCTGACGTTCCTGTGGAAGCTGCTGGCTCGCAGCGACTACGAAGGCTTCGACCCGGCCAAGTCATCCAAGGCGGGTCGCGCTCGCGCAATGGGCCAGACCTCGGGCATGCCGGTGGTGCTGTTGGAAGCTGACCGCGATGCGCCCGACAAGGCGCACGCCAAGTCCTTTGAATGGGACGAATTGAAGGACTATTACGGTGGCGGCACGCTAGCCACGCGTGGCGTGCGCAACGGCGGCAACGAGACCTACGAGCCGCCATTCCGGGGAACGATCGTCATCAGCCAGAATGCCGCCGTGGACGCCAGCGAAGCGATCATGACGCGTATCGTCAAGCTGCATTTCCGCAAGCCCAATGCCACCACCGAAAGCCGGTTGGCGGCAGACAACCTCAACGCGCTGCAGGTCGAGGATCTGAGCCACTTCCTCATCAAGGCGGTGCGGGCAGAGGCGCAGGTGATGGAGAAGTTCGGCGAGCGGGTGCGCTTCTACGAGGCCAAGCTGCGCGAGAACAAGGATCTGCGCATGGAACGCCTCATCAAGAACCACTCCCAGATGCTGGCTCTGCTGGATGGGCTTCGCCTGATCATCGACATTCCCGAAGATATGGTAACGGCCACGCGTAAGGCGCTGGTTGCCATGGCAATGGAACGCCAATCGGCCGTCAGCGCAGACCATCCCTTGGTCAATGAATTCTGGGAAGCCTACGAGTACCTGGAGAGCCTCGGCAATGGCGAGCGCCCCGTGGTCAATCACTCTCGGGACCCGCAGCGCATCGCCGTAAATCTCAACGACTTCATCGCCAAGGCAGCGCACCACAGCCAACCAGTGGCGGATCTGAAGTTGCTCCGTGCGTACCTGCGCGATTCCCGCCGCTACAAGCTGGTCGATACGAATCTGACGGTGAACAGCGCCATCAAGACCAACAGCACTGGCGGTGGCGTGGCAGTGCGTTGCTGGGTGTTCAAGAAATGACCGTCTCGAAGCACGTCACGGCACTGGACGCGTTCTGGCAGGTAGTCACCCAAGGGCTGGAATCGCGGGGCGTGGGAAATCACATAGGTGACTCCGATCACCTTGGCATTTGCATGCCGGAAATCAGGACAGAAGCACGCCGCCTGGGAGTCCAGCTGCCGGCGGGCAAAGCGCTTCTCGATGCCGTCCGCACTTGCCCTCGATTTGTTCGCATTTCAGCGGTTAGGAGCCGCATCCGACGCAGCACTGTGAGGTGCTGGGTTTTCAAGAAGTAAGCGCAACAGCGGTCCGGCGGGCAGAGCACCACCTCTGACCCCAAGGCCATCCACCAACGAAGTTCAGGAGAGAACCATGCACGACATGATCGGCAGTACCGACCACACCAAGGCATTTCCGCAGGATTCCGGCACCGGACCAGCGGCAAAGGCTAGCACGGCTGGGGGATTGTGTGGATTCGATGCGGCCCAAGACCGCGACTGTAGCGCCACCATCACGCTGCGGATCACCCACAACCAGGTGATCGCCACCGCCCAACTGGACATGGGCGGGCAGAAGGTCGCCCAGCGCGTGTTCGAGCGGCGGAAAGGCAGCTCAGCGGGATGGGTTCTGGCCAGGGGAAATGAACACTTCTCTGACGAGGCAGATTGGATCTCGGCCGAGCTGGCCGCATTCGCTGACCGGCTCCCCTTTCCGTTCGCGGTAGCCAACATGCTTCCGGGTGCAAAGGCCAGCTCCAAGGTGGTTGCCCAAGCCGCGCGGGAGGTGGCCAATGGCTGATTTCGTCGCCCTGCTGGTCATGTGCGTGCTGCTGCCGGTCGCCGGCGCCACCCTGCTCAAGATTTGGCAGACACGCCCTGCCCGCCGCCGGCACAGCGGCCTGGCCGTGGGCCAGATCCCGCAGGCGCTGCGCCGCCGCGCCCCCATGGCGGTGCGCCGCGCCGGAGGTGCCGCATGAGTGCGTGCGATTGCATGGACAAGATCGACCAGCGCTTGGCTGAGGCTGGTGCGAACACACGGCTTTCCCGTTCCTTCTTCCTGGGCGACGCCGTCAGCTCCACGGTAACCATCGCCACCAAGGCGGTGGAGAAGAAGCGCGGCCATTCGCCCTGGGCCGTAGCACCAACCTACTGCCCGTTCTGCGGTGTGAAGCTGTCTAGCGGGGTGGCCAATGGCTGACCTGGACAAGGCGCGTCAGTTCCTAGCTGCCGAGTTTGAGAGTGCCGGCCTGCCTCACGTCGCCGGCGGCATCCTGGCAGGCACCAGCCCCTTGGGCCAGGGCGCGTACATCGCAGCCGTTGCTGCAGCGCTAGCGGCGCCGTGCGCCGCCTGCAGCAACGTCAATGAGGCGAGCGACCATGACTAAAGTTGCTGCACCGGCATTTCGATATCACGGTGGAATGTTCAGGGTTTCGCCATGGGTGAACCAGCATCTGCCCGCACATCGCATCTATGTGGAGCCCTTCGGCGGCGCTGCGGGCGTCTTGCTTACCAAACCGCGCAGCGGCGTGGAGATCTACAACGACCTTGACGGCGAGGTGGTCGCATGACGCAACAGCAGAAGTCACCTCCGCGCACGCTCCCCGCATGCGCGGCGGGCCACAAAGCCAGGTACATCCATGATCTACGCCGTGAGGGCGCAGGCGGTGGCCACCTGATCGAATGCCGTTGCAGCACCACTGCAAAGCATCCGTCGTTCGACCTGGCGTGGGCACATTGGCACAAGCAACACGGCCTGCAGGTGGTGCAACCGGCGACGCCTCTGCCGGCGCCCGCACCCCAGCTGCAGCTGCGGCTGGTTGGGGGGACAGGTTAATGGCAGCGCCCGGAACGGCAGGTGGAGGTGGGTTCGGCACGTTCTGGATGCTGTTCGGCCAGTTCGGGGCAACCCTCACCGTTGAGCAGTTGCGTGACGCCTTTTTCCCGTCATCAACCATGAAGACCATGGCCAACAAGCACAGCGCGGGCCTTCTGCCACCCCGTATCGGGGAGGTCTACGACACCCGCGACGTAGCCGATTGGTGGGACGACCAACGAAAAGCACGCGCATCGTGAACCAACGAAAAAGCCGCCGAAAGGCGGCTTTCTTCGGAGTCTAACGCACACAGCCCGTGCCATTATTGTGCCAATGCCTTCACAACCCTTGTAGGGCATGGGTGTCGGTCCAGTCCATCATCGGGGCAACGGACAGGCGCAGGGAATCAGCGTAACGGGCGGTGGCGGACGTCATCGGGGTGTTGATCGTGGAGACTGGCATTGCCAGTGAGATCAATAGTTTACACCGCTCGGCTGAATGGCGGCGGCTGGCGCCCGGATAGCGCTGCGGCGCCCGGGCCCGAGGGCCGTCCGCAGGCCGGGCGGCGCCAACCCACAATGACGGGCAACCGGTCACAGTTGTCGCGATTCGTTGACGACGACGAAATATTGACGCCGTTATAGTCCGTCGCTCGCAATGGATTGGACGTGTGGAGCAGATGATGCAGCACAAGCGTTTGAGCAGGACCCTCGCCACCGCGCTGGCGGTCGCCGTACTGGCCATCGGCACGGCAACCGCAGCACCGGCTGCCACCGGGCTGAGCCCGACCTTCACCACCTGCCGTGACAAGGCACAGGGTGCGATCGAGCAGGCCGCCTGCCTGACCTCGGAAAGCGCACGCCAGGACCAGCGCCTGAACCAGGCCTACCGCCAGCTGCAGGCAAAGCTGACTGGCGCAAAGAAGACCAAGCTGGTGAATGCCCAGCGCGCGTGGCTGCAGTCGCGCAGCCGCGATGGCGAACTGGATACCGCGCTGTACGACGATTCGCAGCCCGGCAACCTGCAGGGCGAGCTGAACGATGTGATGCGCCTGAGCGCGCGTGCCGACCAGCTGCAGAAGTATCTGCAGCTGCTGGACTGACCCTTGAGGGGCAGACCCTCTGACTGCACAAGGATGTAAGACATGCCAACCAACATCGATACCCATGATCTCGATGCCACCTCCGGCGCCGTGTATTTCGCCGTCGGCCGTGGTACCGAAGGGGGTCCCGCCTCCTACCATCTGGCCATCGCCGGCATCACCCAGGGCGTGACCGAACCGCACTGGGGCACGGTGAACAAAGTCGCGCAGAACAGCGGTTACAGCCTGGGCGCGATCCAGGTCGACTTCGGCCAGCGCGGCGAGTGGGCGCTGGGCGCCATCGACGGCCACGCACTGAAGGCGGGCGAGACGACCTATGTCGACGCCGTGATCGATCAGGCCAGCACCTATGCCAAGGCGCACAACCTGCCCTTCACCCAGGACCACGCCGACCTGCGCCGCGACCTGCTCAGCCACGGCAATGGCCTGAGCGGGCGCAGCTCGATCCAGTTCATCGATACCAACACGCGCGACAGCATCAACGCCTGGGCCGGTTCGGCCGAGGGCAAGCAGTGGATCCACGCGAACATCGACTACCCGCAGGTGCGCAACGCCACCCGGATCGGCATGGCGATGGTGGACGCACACGGCAGCGGCATCGCCGAGGAAAACCGCTTCGAAGCGATCAGCCTGATCGCCAAGACCGCCAACCAGTTGCCCAGCCAGCTGCCCAAGCTGCAGAAGGTGCTGGAAGAAGGCGGTGACTACGAGACGCTGCGCGCGAAGGCCGGGCAGATCCGCGAGACCTACCAGTACTTCGACGCGCCCAAGGCCGGCGACATCGCCGTGCGCTACGAAAATGCCTACGCCAACAACAAGGACGCAATGGACCGCGCCCATGCCAAGGTCAGCAGCCGCGACTACTCGCCCGCCGGTGAGCACAACGATGCGGACATCAAGGTGGCGCTGGACCAGATCGGCGCACCGCGCCAGCAGGCCGGTTCGCAGACGTTGAAGGAAGGGTCCAGCGGCCGTGACGTGCTGAAGCTGGAGAGCAATCTGGTCACGCTGGGCTATGCCAGTGCTGGCGGCCAGCAGACGCTGAATCCGGACCGGCGCTTCGATGCCACCACCCGCAAGGCGGTGGAAGACTTCCAGCGCGCACACAACCTGGACCCGGTGGACGGCAAGGCCGGGCCAGCCACGCTGGCCGCGATCGACCGCGACGCGCGCGAACTCCAGGGCAACCTGGCCGCGCTGGGGCTGACCGACGCCAAGGGCCAGGCCATCGGCAGCGATGGCTATCTGGGCGGTGGCAGCCGCCATGCGATCAACGCTTTCCAGCAGCAGCATGGCCTGCCCGCGACCGGCATTGCCGATGCGGAAACCCGCCAGGCGCTGGCCAATGAAGTGCAGCAGCGTGCGCAGGCACAGGGCAACACCCCGGAACCGCAGGCCGCGGCCGAGCCTGCGCGCGAGACGGTGTACCCGATGTCCGACCCGCGCAGCCCGCAGAACTGGCTGTACACCGAGACCCTGGTGCAGGTGAAGTTCGCCGAGGAAGCGCGTGGCCTGCCCTCCGGCGAGCACAGCGAGAAGCTGGCCGCTGCGCTTACCGTGGAAGCTGCACGTGCCGGCCTGTACCGGGTTGATCGCGTTGAGCTGAACCAGGATGGCTCGATGGCGCGCGCGGTGCAGGCCAATGCACTGCACGACGAAAGCGCGTTGAACCGCAATACCGCGCCGGTATCGACGGCGGACGCGATGCGCCAGAGCGTGCAGGAAAACAGCGAGCGGGCATTGCAGGTGAGCGATCAGCAGCGCGAGCAGCAGAAGATCGACCAGCAGACCCAGCAGCACGGGCCGCGGGCCATGATGGCGTAAGAGAGCGGGCCCACGGGCCTGCGAGTGCCATTGCCTTGCTCACCCCTCGTCGGCTTGAGGTCGACGGGGGCATTGGTTGAGGTGCGTCGAGGATTGTCGCAAATGCGAGGTCTTGCGCCCCGGAGCGTGCCCACGCTTCGAGGTAGTCGGCCTCGCGGTGTAGTCGATCCGGTTTGATCGCGTCGACGCTTTGACGACAGATAAGTCCGTCCGGAGCTTTCCCTAAGTGGTCAGTACCCGCCATCCATAGGCGGTCTGCTTCCAATAGGCGTCCTGGCCATCTCCGGTCCATGCGAACGTCCACGTCTCGCGTGCGCATCCTGGAAGATCGTTGGTAATAGTGATCTTCTCTCCGGAAGCACCATGATGGAAAAGGGCGCGGATGGCTGGCGTCCGAGGTGAATCCCGCTCCCCCCTACAGCGATGGCGAATGGTCAGTGTCCCAAGTGCAAGCGTCCGCTGGTGGACATCTTTGCGTGCGTCCAGCCATCGAGCGACTTCGTTCGCTTCGTCAGTTCCGGCGCTGTAGCGCGTGGTCCGATCGACGGCAACCGCAAGGCGGTCCAACGCCATCACTCCCGGCCATGTCGTCGAACCAAGCGCAAGCGCAAAAGCCAACAGACATTTGAATGACGCCGAAAAATTCGATTTCATGGATGCTGCTTCCTTGAACACAGAATCGCGTGTCTCCAGCCTGCTTCCATACTCAGAAGATTGGCAATGAGAAAAGCTGCAATCTGCATCATGCGATCCGACGTCTTTCGGGATTTTGCGAACCAGGGAACGACGGCCAAACAACAACTTTTGTTGATAGCGACAGCTACTGACGTCAATGCCAGTTACCGCTCCCAGCCAAGTCGATACACTCATTGCCTCGCACCGGCTTACCCAGTCTGAGAGGCCTCGCCTGCAATCATCCTCCCTCCTGATGCTCGCCTCATGACCGCTATCACAAAGCGCGCCCTGAGCATCGTCTACGCATCCTTGAAGGACGCAGGATTTGTCCGAAGTGGACCAACTTTTACGAGATGCCGCGAGAATTTCATTGATGTGCTCTCGCCTCAGATCAGAAGCGACGGCAAAGCACTCGCACTCAATGTCGGTGTGCTCGCCCGCTTCATCCCGCGGCGTTGCATGGATCGGACCACCAATCTCAACGAAACCGACTGCGACGTGAGATGCAGGGCCGCTCCCCCAGGGAACAGCGACCATTGGATAGCCGTTGAAAAGGACGCTGATCTGCTCAGGACTGAGGTGGATGCTCTATTGACAGAGAGTGCCCTTCCCTTTTTCTCAAAGTTCCAGGACATCGATTCCATCTGTGAAGCTCTGACGGTCGCGGCCATTCAGGCCGACACGACGCCGGCACACTTCAGTTCGATCACGCGCGTCGGCAGGGCCCTGCTCGCTGCCCATTCGTGGCAGGCAAAGGCTGACACCGAATCTGCCAAGGCGCTGGCCACATATGGACTCTCCATCTGTAATGGCGCTACCTCACTGAAAAGCCGATTCAGGAAAATTCTGGAAGCTTAGCCGGCCCCAGAACCGACGCAGGCATTGAAACACTGCCGCCTCAGTACCCGCCGCGCGCGCCGCCCACCTGCTCGATCAACGTCTGGCTGGCAGCATTCAGCCCCACTACCGTCACCTTCGCCCCATGTGCGGCCAGCTATTCCTGCGCGCGTTCCAGCGCGGCCGCGGCGGTCAGGTCTCACAGGTGGGCGTCGCGCAGATCAATCTGTACCTTCGGCGTCACGTGCTGGTAATCGAACACCGCACCCAGATGGCCGGCCGAGGCAAAGAACACCTGCCCACGCACGCGGTAGACCTGCGTGTCACCGACATCGTAGCGCTGCATATCCAGCATGCGGCCGAGGAATTCGATGACCATGTTGGCCAGGCCCTGGGCGACGCATTCGCGGTCACGCTCGCTGGGCCTCTCGTCGATGTCCTCGACGTTCTGCGACGATGCCGGACAGCGGAAGGCAGCGAGGCATGCCGCCGCTCTACAATCAGGCCATGGCCACCCACCGCCCGCAGTTCTTCGACCCCGCCACCGAACAGGGCGTGCTGCGCCTGTCGATCGCCGCCTCGCTGCTGCTGGCCGCCGCCGCAGTGGTATTCGGCCTGCTGGCCAATTCCTCGCTGATCATCTTCGATGGCATCTACGGCCTGATCGACGTGGTGATGACCTGGCTGTCGCTGCTGGTGGCACGGCTGATCGCGCTGTCCACCCAGACCGATGCCTTGCAGTCGAGGCTCAACCAGCGCTTCACCATGGGTTTCTGGCACCTGGAACCGATCGTGCTGGGGGTCAGCGGCACGCTGATGATCGGTGCGGCACTGTATGCCTTGGTCAATGCGGTGGATGCACTGATGTCCGGGGGCCGCCACATTGCGCTGGGCCCGGCCATCGCCTTCGCCGGGCTGTCGATCGTCGGCGAAGGCGCGCTGGCCTGGTTCATCCTGCGCGCCAACCGCCGCATCGGCTCGGAGTTCATCGCACTGGATGCGAAGAACTGGGTGATCGCGGCCAGCATGTCGGCCTGCTACCTGCTGGCCTTCCTCGGCGGCGTGCTGGTGCAGGGCACGTCCTGGGCCTGGGTCGGGCCGTACATCGACCCGGCCATCCTTGCCTTCGTCTGCGTGCTGGTGATGATCGCCCCGCTCGGCACCGTGCGCCGGGCGCTGGCCGGCATCCTGCTGGTCACCCCGCCGGAGCTGCAGGCGCACGTGGATGCCGTGGCACGCGCGATCGTGGCCAAGCATGGCTTCGTCGAGCACCGCAGCTACGTGGCGCAGGTGGGGCGAGGCGAGCAGATCGAGCTGTTCTTCGTGGTTCCGGAAAACGACCCGCCGCGGCCGCTGGTGGAATGGGACCAGCTGCGCGACGAGATCGGCGACGCGCTGGGCGAGGCCTCGCCGGACCGCTGGTTGACCATCATGTTCACCACCGACCGCGAGTGGACGATCTAGGCCAACAGGACGATCGATCAAGTTTTTCGTACGCCCTGCAACCCAACGTACGCGGAAAGCGGGCAAAGTAGGCTCCAACGCAGTACCCACCCACTGACCAGGAGCATCCCGATGTCCATCGAAAAGGTTCTGTACACCGCCCAGGCCACCTCCACCGGCGGGCGTGAAGGCCGTTCCGTCTCGTCCGACAACGTGCTGGACATCCAGCTGTCGACCCCGCGCGAGCTGGGCGGCGCCGGTGGCCCGGGCACCAACCCCGAACAGCTGTTCGCCGCCGGCTATTCGGCCTGCTTCCTGGGCGCGCTGAAGTTCGTGGCCGGCCAGGCCAAGGTCGCGCTGCCGGCCGACACCACCGTGACCGGCAAAGTGGGCATCGGCCAGATCCCGACCGGCTTCGGCATCGAAGCCGAGCTGACCATCAACGTGCCGGGCGTGCCGCGCGAGCAGGTGGAAGAACTGGTGCAGAAGGCGCACATCGTGTGCCCGTACTCCAACGCCACCCGCGGCAACATCGACGTGACGCTGATCGTTGCCTGATGGGGTGCTGCCGGCCAGCGGCCGGCACTACCAACGTAAAGAGCAAAAAAATGGGCGGATGCCGGTCGAAACCGAACATCCGCCCATCCCACCTTCGTTGTCCCACAGGGGGGCATGAGGTTGCCGGCCAGCGGCCGGCACTACCAGGTCATTTTTCGCTGGTGATGAGCTGCACGACGCTGGAGAAATCCAGCTTGCCGCGGCCGGCCTGGTGGTTCATCGAGTACAGGTTGCGGGCCACTTCGCCCAGCGGAATCGAGGCACCGACACTCATCGCCGCTTCCACCGCCAGGCCCATGTCCTTCAGCATCAGATCGCTGCCGAAACCGCCGCTGTAGCCGCGCGAGGCCGGCGCGTTTTCCAGCACGCCCGGCCACGGGTTGCACACTTCAGTGGCCCAGCTGCGGCCGGTGCTGACCGCCATCATCTGCGACAGCACCTTCGGGTCCAGGCCGTGCGCCACGCCCAGCGCGATGGCTTCACCGGTCACCGCCATGATCACGCCCAGCGCCATGTTGTTGCACAGCTTGGCGACCTGGCCGGCGCCGCTGGCGCCGACATGGAAGATGTTCTTGCCCATCGCCTGCAGCACCGGGCGCGCGCGTTCCAGCGCGTCCTCCTCGCCACCGACGATGAAGGTCAGGGTGCCGGCCTGGGCACCGGCGGTACCGCCGGACACCGGTGCGTCGATCATCTGCAGGCCACGCGCGGCGGCCGCTTCCGAGACCTTGCGGGCGCTGGCCGGTGCGATCGTGCTGCAGTCGATGACCAGCGCACCGGCCGGAATCGCGGCAAGGATGCCGTCGTCGCCCAAGTACACGCCTTCGACATGGCGGCTGGCCGGCAGCATCGAGATCACCACTTCGGCATCGGCCAGGGTGTCGCGTGCCGACGAAGCAGCGCTGGCGCCGGCATCGACGGCGGCCTGCACCGCGGCCGGGACCAGATCGAACACGCGCACGCTGTGGCCGTTCTTGACCAGATTGGCGGCCATCGGGCCACCCATGTTGCCCAACCCGATGAATGCAATGCGGCTCATGCAAGGCTCCTTTCAACAAGGGGAGTGCCCAGGTCGGCCAGCGGATGCGCGGCATCGGCCCAGGGGGAAGCGAAGAAGGTGTCGGCCCACGCGCCGGTGGCCTCGGCCAGGGTGGCCGGGTTCCACTGCGGATTGCGGTCCTTGACGACCAGCAACGCGCGGATGCCTTCGGCGAAATCACCGTGGGCGGCGCAATGCAGGGCGACGATGTACTCCAGGCGATAGATCGCGGCCAGATCCTGGCCGGCACTGCGGCGCTGCAGTTCGTACGCCAACCGTGCCGAACCGGGTGCACCGGCGGCGAGAGTCTTCTGTGCGGCCTGCAACCAGGCGTCGTCGGTCTGCAGGCCGGCAATGCGCGCCACGATGGCCTGCAGGTCATCGCCTTCGCACAGCGCCTTGACCTGCGCCGCATTGGCCAGCAGCGGGCCAGTCGCAGCATCACTGGCATGCGACTGCAGCAGATGGGTCAGGCGTTCGTGGTTGTGTGCGGAATCACTGGACCAGGCCACCTGCAGCAGCGCATCGAACACTGCACTGCGGCGTTCTTCGGCCACGTGCACGTCGGCCAGGCCGGCGTAGATAGCGTCGCCCGGGTTGAGCAGCGCGCCGGTCAGCGCCAGGAACAGGCCGCCCTTGCCCGGTACGCGCGGCAGCAGCCAGCTGCCACCGACATCGGGGAACAGGCCGACGGTGATTTCCGGGAAGGCCAGCTTGGAGCGCTCGCTGACCACGCGGTGGCTGGCGCCGGACATCAGGCCGATGCCGCCGCCCATCACGATGCCATGGCCCCAGCACAGGATCGGCTTGGCGTAGGTGTGGATGAGATGATCGACGCGGTATTCGACGTCGAAGAACTCGGCGGCGTAGTCGTTCTCGCGGATGTCGCTGCAGTCGGCCTCGCGGAAGGCGACCATGCTCTTGTACAGGCTGTGCAGGTCGCCGCCGGCGCAGAACGCCTTCTCACCGGCACCCTGCAGCACCACCATGGCGATGCCGTCGTCATCGGCCCAGGCCTTCAGCTGCTTCAGCAGCAGGTGCGCCATCGGCAGCGAGAAACCATTGAGCGTGCGCGGCGCGTTGAGCGTGGCGATGCCGATGCGCGTGCCGTTGCCGGCCACGCGCTCCTCGAACAGCACCGGTGCGTCGTCGGCAGCGGTGTCGATGCTCATGCGTTCTTCCACTGCGCGGTGCGCTTTTCCAGGAAGGCGGTCACGCCCTCGACCTGGTCAGCGGTGTCGAACAGGTCGACGAAGGCTTCACGCTCGGCCACCAGCGCCGAGGCGTGGGTGCCGGTGCGGGTGGACTGCACCAGGGTCTTGCAGGCGGCGATGCTGGTCGGGCTCTGCTTGCCGGCCTTCTTCGCCCATTCCAGGGCCAGTGCCTTGGCTTCGCCCTTGCCGACCTTTTCTTCGGCCAGGCCAATGCGCAGTGCGGTCTCGGCATTGATGCGCTCGCCCAGCAGGATCATGCGCTTGGCCCAGCCCTCGCCGACCAGGCGCGGCAGGTTCTGGGTGCCACCGGCACACGGCAACAGGCCGACGGTGGCCTCCGGCAGCGCCACCTGGGCGTGGTCTTCGATGATGCGCAGGTCGCAGGCCAGTGCGCATTCCAGGCCACCGCCCATGGCGTAGCCGTTGATCGCGGCGATCGACACGCCACGGAAACCGGACAGCGCTTCGAAGGCTTCACCGAAGCGGCGCGCGGCCTCGCGTGCAGCGGCCTTGTCGCCGGAGGCGAACTGGTTGAGGTCGGCACCGGCGGAGAAGAACTTCTCGCCGTCACCGGTGATCACCAGCGCGTAGATGTCGCGGTCTGCGTTGAGCGCACCCACCAGGTCGCGCAGCGCCGACAGGCTGTGCACGGTCCAGGTGTGCGCCGGCGGGTTGTTCAGGGTGACCACGGCGGTGTGGCCATCGACCTCCACCTTCAGGCCCACGTGCTCCAGGGTACGCCAATCCTTCATCGCAGTTCCTCTTCGGTGTTGAGCAGGTGACGGGCAACGATCACCCGCATGATCTCGTTGGTGCCTTCCAGGATCTGGTGCACGCGGCAGTCACGCAGCAGACGCTCGATCGGGTACTCGCGGATGTAGCCGTAGCCACCGTGGATCTGCAGCGCTTCGTTGCAGACGTTGAAACCGGCATCGGTGGCGAAGCGCTTGGCCATCGCACACCACACGTTGGCATCGCTGGCACCGGCATCGAGCTTGCGCGCGGCGGTGTGCACCATCTGCCGTGCAGCCACCAGCTGGGTGACCATGTCGGCCAGCTTGAACTGCAGCGCCTGGAATTCAGCCAGCGCCTTTCCGAACTGGCGGCGCTCGCCCATGTAACGGCGCGCGGCATCCAGCGCACCCTGCGCGGCACCCAGCGAGCAGGCAGCGATGTTGATGCGGCCGCCATCGAGCCCCTTCATCGCCAGCTTGAAGCCGCCGCCTTCCTCTCCCAGAAGGTGGCTGACCGGCACGCGGACGTTCTCGAAGGTGATGCCGCGGGTGGGCTGGCTGTTCCAGCCCATCTTCTCTTCCTTGCGGCCGAAGCTGATGCCCGGCAGGTCCGACGGCACCGCAATCGCGCTGACACCGCCGGCACCGGCACCGCCGGTACGTGCCATCACCACCAGCAATTCGGTGGCACCAGCGCCGGAGATGAAGGCCTTGGAACCGTTCAGCACATAGAAGTCGCCATCGCGCACGGCGGTGGTCTTCAGCGAGGCCGCATCGGAACCCGCACCCGGTTCGGTCAGGCAGTACGAGGCCAGCTTGAGGCCCGAGGACAGATCGGTGCCCCACGCATCGCGCAGGGCCGGCTGGCCCCACTTGGACACCATCCACGAGGCCATGTTGTGGATGCTGATGTAAGCCGCGGTCGACGGATCGACGTTGGCGAGCTCCTCGATGACGACGGCGGCGTCCAGTCGGCTCAAGCCGCTGCCGCCCACTTCCGGGTCCATGTACAGGCCGCAGAAGCCCAGTTCACCGGCCTTGGCGATCGCCTCGCGCGGAAAGATGCCCTCCGCATCCCATCGCGCGGCGTGCGGCGCCAGTTCGGCCTGTGCGAAGTCGCGCGCCGCCTCGCGGTACGCCTGCTGCGCTTCTTCCAGTTCCGTCGTCATCGAGTGGCTCATGGCTGCTCCTGCCGTTACTTCAGGCTGATCGTGGTGTTGACGCCGTGGCTCAGCGTCTCGTCATCGAACCAGCGCGCGGTGACCGTCTTGGTCTGGGTGTAGAACAGCACCACCTGCTTGCCGTACGGGCCCAGGTCGCCCAGCTTGGAGGCGCGCGAACCGGTGAACGAGAACAGCGGCACCGGCACCGGGATCGGCACGTTGATGCCGACCTGGCCGACGTCGATGTCTTCCTGGAACTTGCGCGCGGCAGCGCCGGACTGGGTGAACAGTGCGGTGCCGTTGCCGTTCGGGTTGCTGTTGACCATCGCGATGGCCTCTTCCAGCGTTTCCGCTTCAAGGATGACCAGCACCGGCCCGAAGATTTCTTCCTGGTAGATGCGCATGTCGGTGGTGACACCGGCAAAGATGGTCGGGCCAACGAAGTTGCCCTTCTCGAAGCCATCGACCTGCGGCTTGCGGCCGTCGAGTACCAGCTTGGCGCCCTGCTCCACGCCCGAGGCGATCAGGCCTTCCACGCGCTCGCGGGCGCTGCAGGAAATGACCGGGCCGACGTCGGTGCCGGACACGGTGCCGGCGCTGACCTTCAACGTCTTGGCCTTTTCGACCAGGTCCTGCACCCAGTTGCGTGCTTCACCGACCAGCACCAGGGTGGAGGCGGCCATGCAGCGCTGGCCAGCGGCGCCGAAGGCGGCACCGACCATCGCGTTGAGGGTCTGTTCCTTGTTGGCGTCCGGCAGCACCACGGCGTGGTTCTTGGCGCCCATCATGCACTGCACGCGCTTGCCGGCCAGCGAGGCGCGGTTGTAGACGTGGGTGCCGACGCGGGTGGAACCGACGAACGACACGGCCTTGATGTCCGGGTGGTCGCAGATCGCGTTGACCACTTCCTCGCCACCGTGGACGACGTTCAGCACGCCCTTCGGAATGCCGGCTTCCAGGGCAAGCTCGACCAGGCGCATGGTGACCATCGGGTCCTGCTCGGACGGCTTGAGGATGAAGGTGTTGCCCGTTGCAATCGCCATCGGGAACATCCACAGCGGGATCATCGCCGGGAAGTTGAACGGGGTGATGCCAGCGCACACGCCCAGCGGCTGCATGATCGTGTAGGTGTCCACGCCATTGGCCACGTTGTTGGCCAGCTCTCCCAACTGCAGGTTGCCGATGGCGGCGGCGTGCTCGACCACTTCCAGGCCACGGAACACATCGCCTTCGGCATCCGGCAGGGTCTTGCCCTGTTCGGCGGTGAGGATGTGGGCCAGCTCGCTCATGTTCTCGCGGATCAGCTGCTGGTACTTCAGGAAGATGCGCGCGCGGGTGCCGATCGGGGTCTTGCGCCAGGTCTTGAAGGCTTCCTTGGCGGCGGCGACGGCGGCGTCCACTTCGCCGGTGGTGGCGAACGGCACCTTGGCCAGCACGTCCTGGGTGGCCGGATTGATCACGTCCTGCCAGTGGGAGGTGGCCGATTCAACGAACTGGCCATCGATCAGCATGCGGATACGGGGCGCTGCAACAGTCATGACGACAATCCCACGGGGTGCGAAAGATGCTTGGCATTATTCACAGCACCCGTCTCGATTTCCGGGCTGAATCCGCTTAATCTGGCCAACACGCCAGACGATTCATGTTAATTTTGTGAATTATTCAGCCACCCAGCGGCAGCTTGGCCTGCGCTTGCTACGGCTGCGCGAGCAGCGCGGCTACAGCCAGGTGGACCTGGCCCGCGCATTGGGCCTGTCGGCCAGTTACCTGAACCAGATCGAGCGCAACAAACGCCCACTGACCCCGGCCGTACAGAAGAAGCTGGGCGAGGTATTGGGCGATGTTTCCTCACTGTTCGACGAAGATGAGCCCGCTGCCCTGCAGGAAGCCCTGGGCGAGACCCTGCGCGACCTCGGCTTGGCCGAAGTCAGCGCGACCGAGCTGCGCGCCTTGGCCGGCAACCTGCCGCAGGTCAGCCGCGCACTGCTGGACCTGCACCGCCGCCACCTGGCGCTGCGCGAGCATGCCGCCGCGCTGGAGTTCCAGCTGGGCGAGCCCGGCGCCGGCAGCACCCTGCCCGCCGGTGACCAGGTGCGCGAGTTCTTCAATCGCATGCACAACCACATCCCCGAACTGGACGAGCTGGCCGAGCAGCTGTTCGCCGAATGGGGGCTGTCGCCCGGGCATGTGGCACCGCGGCTGCGCCAGCTGCTGGCCGACCGACATGGCGTGCTGGTGGAAGTGGCTGCACTGCAGGCCGGGCGCGAGAAACGGCAATACGATGCCGGTGCGCGGCGGCTGTGGCTGCCCGATTATCTGGAGCCCGGCCAGCAGGCGTTCCAGATGGCGGCCGAGCTGGCCCTTCACGGCTACCTGCCGCAGATCGATGCGGTAGTGGCGCGCGCCGGCTTTACCGATGAGGCACGCATCGCGCAGGCGCGGATCGGTCTCTCCAACTATTTCGCCGGTGCGTTGGTGATGCCGTACATGCGTTTCCTGCGTGCGGCCGAGGCCAGCAGTTACGACATCGAGCTGCTGGCGCACCAGTTCGGCGTGGGCTTTGAAGCGGTCTGTCATCGGCTGAGCACGCTGGCGCGGCGCAGCGCGCCCGGGCTGCCGTTCTTCTTCATCCGCGTGGATCGCGCCGGCAACGTCTCCAAGCGCCATTCGGCCACCGACTTCCACTTCTCGCAGGTGGGAGGGTCGTGCCCGCTGTGGATCGTCTACGAGGCGTTCAACCAGCCCGGGCGCATCCTCACCCAGACCGCGCGCATGCCCGATGGGCGGCGCCACTTCTGGCTGGCGCGGCAGGTCAGCAGCGGGCCGGTGGGCCATGGCCAGCCACGCAAGACGTTCGCGGTGGCGCTGGGCTGCGACCTGCAGCATGCCGAACGACTGGTGTATTCGCTGGGGTTGGATGTACAGAGCCCGGGGAACTCGGTGTCGATCGGGCCGGGTTGCCGGGTGTGCCCGCGCGAGGACTGCATGCAGCGCGCGTTCGCGCAGTTGCCGGGGCGGTAGGGGGTTCTGCAGGGCTGCGCCCTGCACCTGCGGTAGTGCCGGCCGCTGGCCGGCAACCTCAAAAGCAACAGCGGGCTTTCCGTGGGATGGCCGGGCGGTGTCGGATTGCGGGGACGCCGTGAACCCGTCCCTGAAGTGACCCCCGGCATCCATGCCGCGGACACCCCGCAATCCGACACCACCCCGCCTTCGACAGTTTCCTCCTGCTGCTGGAACCTGATGCTGATGCTGATGGTGATGCTGATGCTGATGGTGATGCTGATGGTGGGTGCCGACCGTTGGTCGGCACGCTCTCGCCCTGCGCGAAATGCATCCACGCATGGCGTGGATCTACTGCCGGCTCAGTAGATCGGCGTGACCTTCATCTGCGGCAGCGGACGCGGTGCGCCGTCAGTAAGGTCCGGGCCGAGGTCTTCCCAGGTACGTCCCTGCTCGACCATCAACCCCCACAGCTGCTGCGAGGCCAGCCGCTTGTCTTCCGAGCCCAGCTTGTACGACGGCGGTGCCGGTTCCCCGCGGGCAACCATCGAATAGGCCGCGCGGTAGGCCAGTACCTGCTGCGCCGGATCATCGGTGCGTGCCACTTCCAGCGTGTAGCGCTGGTAGGCCGAGGCCAGGTTGCGCCAGCGGATCCAGTAGTGGTTCTCGAACGAGAACGAACAGAAGCGCGCGCCGGCGAGGCTGCCCTTGTCGGCGATGCGGGTCAGCACCTCCTGCGGCATGTCCAGGTTCATGCCGCCTTCGTCGCCCTGCAGGCTGACGTGCACGATGCGGTCGCGGTAACCCGGCGCGCGCGCCTGCAGCAGATCGCGCCAGTTCTGCATGGTCGCCACCACCGCGAACAGGAAGCGGCCCAGCTCGGCGGCCGCCAGCGGTGTGGCGATCGACTGGTAGGTGCGCTGCCAGCCGTGTCGGTTCTCGGTGGGCAGGAACACCGCGTGCTCCAGCGACTGGCGGCCACTGCTGCCGTGGTTCACCTCTTCGGCGTGCTGCGGGTAGACCAGATTGATGGCGAAGGTCGGCCAGCGCGGCAACGCGGCATCGAACAGATGGATCGGGAAATTGCTGCTGATGCCACCATCGGAGAACCAGCAGATGCGGAAGGCGGTGATCACCGGGCCGCAAGCCTGCCCGGCGCTGGTCAGCCCTTCCATGCTGTCGGCCACGTTGTGCTCGGGGTCCGCCGCCGGCGCGGTCGGCTCGCAGCGTCGTTCGCGGCGTGAGGGTTCATGCAGCGGCACCGCGCTGATCAGCAGCGGGAAGCTCAGGCTCATGCGCGTGGCCACCAGCACCGGCAGCTTCGGGCCCGGCGGCAGGTGGTAGTACTGCCGCCCTTCCACCTCCAGCGGCGGGCCGGCCTGCGTCACCAGCCACTGCACCACGCTGGCCGGGAACAGCTGCTCGAATTCCTCGCGCAGGAACCAGAACTGCGCGCCGCCCAGCGGCAGCGTGCGCGGCTCGTTGTGCGACACGCAGGTGGTGATCATCTGCAGGCTGATCGCATGCGGGCTGTCCGGCTCGCCGGCATAGCGCGGCGCATCGTGCAGGTCGGCGAAGGTGAGCGGTGCATCCAGCGGCTTGCCGGACAACTGCTGCAGGCATTCGTGCAGCCACTCGGTCAGTGCCGGTGTGCGTGCATCGCGGCCGAGGCCGCTGCACAGGCCCAGCAGATTGCGTCGCGCCACGCGTGCCACACGAAGCGCGGCACCGGCCACACCTGCACCGTACGCACACAGCAGCGACGGCAGCAGCGTGGCCGCCACACCGCTCCAACCACCGCCCCACCAGCCCAGGCCGAGCAGCAGCGCCAGCGACACCAGCACTTCCAGCGGCGCGATCTCGAACACGGCAACGGCCAGGCACAGCAGTTTGTGCGGCAGGCTGGCATTGCCGGTCAGCACCACCAGCAGGCGATAGGCCGCGCGTGCCCCGCGTGCGGGCTGGAACAGGCTGTAGATGAAGCCGCGCCGCGACAGCTGCGCCGACACCGCCGACAACCCGCCATAGCCTGCATCGCCGGGCAGGTGCTCGCCGGCCTGCTGACGACGATCACCGCAGGCCGCCGCAGCCGCCACGGCGGCGGCGATGGCGCCGGCCGAAGTGCCGCCGATGCTCTTGAAGCGATACTCGCGCGCCAGCGCCAGTACCGCATTGGGGTACACGATACCGCTGGTGATGCCGCCTTTCATGACCAGATCGCAGTACTTGTCCGCCACTGTCTTGCCCCCGAGCATGCCGTCCGCCGCGTGGGTGCCAGTATGGCGCAGGGGCTTCTCAGGGCCTGAGAACAACGGCGCAGTCCGCGCACGCGATGCACCGTTCAGCAGAAAGCACGGCTGCAGGCTTGACCCGCCCCGCCATCGGCGTAGCATCTGCAGCAAGCCAAGGGACAGACCCGCGGCTGCCACAACGACATGAGGGATTCTCATGGAATTCGACTATCTCGTCTTCATCGGGCGATTCGAGCCCTTCCACAACGGCCACGCCGCCGTTGCCCGCCTGGCCCTGAGCCGGGCCCGCAAGCTGATCTTCCTGGTCGGCTCTGCCGATACCCCCCGCAGCCTGCGCAATCCCTGGACCGTGGCCGAACGCGCCGTGATGATCCAGGCCGCCCTCGATGGCCACACCGACCGCCTGCTGATCCGCCCGCTGCGTGACCACCTGTACAACGAAGCGCAGTGGATCGCCAACGTGCAGCGCCAGGTGGCTGACGCCCTGCGCAACGACGGCGCCGCCGCTGATGCGAAGGTAGGCCTGATCGGCATGGACAAGGACGCGTCCAGCTACTACCTGCGCGAGTTCCCGCAGTGGCCGCTGGTGGACGTGCAGCACACCGCCACCCTGTCGGCCACCGAGCTGCGGCGCTACCTGTTCGAAGCCGGCGACGTCGATTTCCACGGTGCGCTGCTGATGCTGCGTGGCAATGTGCCGGCGCCGGTGTACGACATGCTTGAAGCGTTCCGCAAAAGCGCGCCTGCCTATGGCCAGCTGGTGGCCGAGTACCGCTTCATCGAACAGTACAAGGCCGCCTGGAAGGATGCGCCCTACGCGCCCACCTTCGTCACCACCGATGCGGTGGTGGTGCATTCGGGCCACGTGCTGCTGGTGCGTCGCCGCTCGGAACCCGGCAAGGGGCTGTGGGCGCTGCCCGGCGGCTTCGTCGGCCAGGAACAGAGCCTGCTCGACAGCTGCCTGCGCGAACTACGCGAGGAAACCCGGCTGAAGATTCCGCTGCCGGTGCTGAAGGGGTCGCTGAAGGGCCAGCAGGTCTTCGACCACCCCGACCGCAGCCAGCGCGGCCGCACCATCACCCACGGTTTCCACTTCGAATTCCCGGCCGGTGAACTGCCGCCGGTGCGCGGCGGCGATGACGCTGACAAGGCGCGCTGGATACCGGTGAGTGAAGCCCTGGACATGGGCCCGCAGCTGTTCGAAGACCACCTGCACATCCTGGAGTATTTCCTCGGCCGCGGCTGACAGGCCCGGCCTCCCCACTGGCGGATAGACCGCTGGTGTCACTCGACGCGAAGGAGCTTCCGTCATGCACTACCTCGATAATCTTCTCCTCAACACCGACAGCTACAAGGCCAGCCATTGGCTGCAGTACCCGCCGGGTACCGATGCCACGTTCTTCTACGTCGAATCACGTGGCGGCCTGCACGATCGCACGGTGTTCTTCGGCCTGCAGGCGATCCTCAAGGACGCGCTGGCACGACCGGTCACCCACGCCGACATCGACGAGGCTGCTGCGGTATTCGCCGCGCATGGCGAACCGTTCAACGAGGCCGGCTGGCGCGATATCGTCAACCGGCTTGGCGGCCACCTGCCGGTGCGCATCCGCGCCGTTCCCGAGGGCAGCGTGGTGCCCACCCACCAGGCACTGATGACCATCGAGTCGACCGATCCGGCTGCGTTCTGGGTGCCGTCGTACCTGGAAACGCTGCTGCTGCGCGTGTGGTATCCGGTCACCGTGGCCACCATCAGCTGGCACGCACGGCAGACCATCGCCGCGTTCCTGCAGCAGACCAGCGACGACCCGCAGGGGCAGCTGCCGTTCAAGCTGCACGACTTCGGCGCGCGCGGTGTATCGAGCCTGGAATCGGCCGCGTTGGGCGGTGCCGCGCACCTGGTCAACTTCCTCGGCACCGATACCGTGTCGGCGCTGTGCCTGGCACGCGCGCACTACCACGCGCCGATGGCCGGCTATTCGATTCCGGCCGCCGAGCACAGCACCATCACCAGTTGGGGCCGCGAACGCGAGGTGGACGCCTATCGCAACATGCTGCGCCAGTTCGGCAAGCCCGGTTCGATCGTGGCGGTGGTGTCGGACAGCTATGACATCTACCGCGCGATCAGCGAACACTGGGGCACCACCCTGCGCGATGACGTGATCGCGTCGGGCGCCACCCTGGTCATCCGTCCCGACTCGGGTGACCCGGTGGAGGTGGTGGCCGAAAGCCTGCGCCGGCTGGATGAAGCCTTCGGCCACGCGATCAACGGCAAGGGCTATCGCGTGCTCAACCACGTGCGGGTGATCCAGGGCGATGGCATCAATCCGGACACCATCCGCGCGATCCTGCAGCGCATCACCGACGACGGCTACGCCGCCGACAACGTGGCCTTCGGCATGGGCGGTGCGCTGCTGCAGCGGCTGGACCGCGATACGCAGAAGTTCGCGCTGAAGTGCTCGGCCGCACGGGTCGAGGGTGAGTGGATCGACGTCTACAAGGATCCGGTCACCGACGCCGGCAAGGCCAGCAAGCGCGGCCGCATGCGCCTGCTGCGCCACCTGGACGATGGCAGCCTGCATACGGTGCCACTGCCGGCCAACGGCGACGACACCCTGCCGGACGGCTTCGAGGACGCAATGGTGACCGTGTGGGAGAACGGCCATCTTCTGTACGACCAGCGGCTGGACGACATCCGCACGCGGGCGGCCGTGGGGCATTGAAGGTGCATCCCGACCGGGGTCGGATCCCGTTGCAGCGCAGCGGGTTCTGACCCCTGCGCTCTTGACCGGCGCCACCAACAGGTCCACCTTGCACACGCCGAAGGTATCCCTCCCATCGCTGCGGCGCGGGGAGGGGTTTA
Organism: Stenotrophomonas maltophilia; assembly: GCF_900186865.1. Taxonomy (NCBI): domain Bacteria; kingdom Pseudomonadati; phylum Pseudomonadota; class Gammaproteobacteria; order Lysobacterales; family Lysobacteraceae; genus Stenotrophomonas; species Stenotrophomonas maltophilia. Next base: position 241,176 of record NZ_LT906480.1, on the reverse strand, counting down.
AACGGGAATCCGGTGAAGGCGCCTCGCGCGTCCATTCCGGAGCTGCCCCGCAGCGGTGAATGGAAACGAATCCTGCCAACAGCACTGGGCTCGCGCCTGGGAAGCGGCGGGTAGTAGGTGGGCTGCGGCCCTAGTCCATCAGCCCGAATACCGGCCCCGGCCGGGGGACACGACCGTCCCCTGACTCGACCTGGAATCTCCGCGGGGAGGTTGCCGGGGCCGTCGTCGTCCTGCGCGTGCAGGCGGTGTGGCCGCGCGCGTCCTGTTCACGGTATCCGGCCAGACCCGTTCACCCACGCGCTGATGCATGGGCCACCGCCGTTGCCGGCGGTCCATGCGGTACCTGACGATGACCGAGCTCCAACGCCCCACCCTGACCCTGCCCGCCGGCGGCAAGCGCCTGCTGCTGCATTCGTGCTGCGCGCCCTGTTCCGGCGAAGTGATGGAGGCGATCACCGCCTCCGGGATCGACTACGCGATCTTCTTCTACAACCCCAACATCCACCCGGTGAAGGAGTATGAGCTGCGCAAGCAGGAGAACATCCGCTTCGCCGAGCAGCACGGCATTCCCTTCATCGACTGCGACTACGACACCGACAACTGGTTCAGCCGTGCACGCGGCATGGAAAACGAGCCCGAACGCGGCATCCGCTGCACGATGTGCTTCGACATGCGCTTCGAGCGCACTGCGCTGTACGCGCACGAGCACGGTTACGACACCATCAGTTCTTCGCTGGGCATCTCGCGCTGGAAGAACATGGCGCAGATCAACGACTGCGGCATCCGCGCCGCCTCGCGCTATGAAGGCCTGCAGTACTGGGACTACAACTGGCGCAAGGGCGGCGGTGCCAGCCGCATGATCGAGATCAGCAAGCGCGAGCAGTTCTACCAGCAGGAATACTGCGGCTGCGTGTACTCGCTGCGCGATGCCAACCGCCATCGCCGCGAGAATGGCCGCGAGCGGATCAAGATCGGCCTGTTGTACTACGGGCAGGACGCTGGGACGCCGCAGGACGATTGACGTGCAGGCATGGGGCGGCCACGCTGGTCGCCCCTTCTGTTGTACCGGAACTGCCATGACCGCCCTGCCCGCCGATGTCGCCCTGCTGGTGATCGACCTGCAGCCGGACTTCATGCCCGGTGGCGCCTTGGCCTGCGACCAGGGCGATGCGCTGGTGGCACCGATCGCCGATCTGCTGGTGCAGCGCCGCTACCGCACCGTGGTGGCGACCCAGGACTGGCACCCGGCCGACCATGCCTCGTTCGCCAGCCAGCACCCCGGCCAACGCCCGTTCGAGACCATCCTGCTGCACGCGCAGCCGCAGACCCTGTGGCCGGACCACTGCGTGCAGGGCAGCGCCGGTGCCGCCCTGCACCCGGGCGTGGACTGGACCGTGGCCGACCTGATCCTGCGCAAGGGCACGCGCCAACAGGTGGATTCGTACAGCGCCTTCCGCGAGAACCACGGCCCCGATGGCGAGCGCCCGGCCACCGGCCTGGCCGGCTGGCTGCATGAACGCCGCATCCGCGAAGTGCACGTATGCGGCCTGGCCCGCGACTACTGCGTGCTGTGGAGCGCGCAGGACGCGGTAAAGTCCGGCTTCCGGGTGAAGTTCCTGTGGGAGCTGACCAAGCCGGTGACCGAAGCCAACGACGTGATGGTGCGCGAGGCGCTGGGCAAGGCGGGGATTGCGATCGTCTGAGGCGTGACCGCCGGGCATGGCCCGGCGCTACCGCGCACGTCGCTTATGCCGCCTGCGCGCTCCTGCCCACAACAACACAATCGATTCATCCAGCCCCCTAACTACGCCCCCCCTACAGATCGCGGGACGGCCGAACCGGCGGCTTTTCATTGGATGAAATCAGGATTCGGTAGTGCCGGCCGCTGGCCGGCAACCTCGGGATCTCTGCAGTTGCCGGCCAGCGGCCGGCACTACCGGATAGCACCCGTGGTAGCGCCGGGCCATGCCCGGCGGACGCGGGATGGGCGATTACCGGAACACCACCGTGCGATGCCCATTGAGCAGGATGCGGTGCTCCACATGGCGGCGAACCGCGCGTGCCAGCACCAGCGATTCGGTATCGCTGCCCAGCCGCACCAGTTCACGCGGTGCCATCGCATGGTCCACGCGGGCCACGTCCTGTTCGATGATCGGGCCTTCGTCCAGGTCCTCGGTGACGTAGTGCGCGGTGGCGCCGATGATCTTGACCCCACGCGCGTGTGCCTGGTGGTACGGCTGCGCGCCCTTGAAGCTGGGCAGGAAGCTGTGGTGGATGTTGATCGCACGGCCGGCCAGCGCGCGGCACAGCGTGGGTGACAGGATCTGCATGTAGCGCGCCAGCACCACCAGGTCGATGCGTTCGCGCTCGACCAGGTCGATGATCTGCTGCTCCTGCACCGCGCGTGTATCGGCGGTCACCGGCAGGTGGTGGAACGGCACCTGGTAGGACGCCGCCAGCGGCGCAAAGTCGGCGTGGTTGGACGCCACTGCTGCGATGTCCACCTTCAGCTGGCCGCTGTGGGCGCGGAACAGCAGGTCGTTGAGGCAATGCCCCTGTTTGCTGACCAGCACCAGCAGCCGCGCGCGGCGTCGGCCATCGTGCAGCTGCCAGTCCATGCCGAAGCCTTCGGCAAGCGTGGCCATGGCCGCGTGCACGGTCTCCAGCGGCAGGCCGGCATCGCGGTCGAAGTGCACGCGCAGGAAGAAGCGGCCACTCTCCTCATCGCCGAACTGCTGGGCGTCGAGGATGTTGCAGCCGTGGTCGAACAGCAGGCCGGACACGCGGTAGACGATGCCGGTGCGGTCGGGGCAGGACAGGGTAAGAATGGAATCGGGGCGCATCGCCACAGTGTAGGGCAGCGCCCTGCCCAGCGGCCGGATGATCACGGGTGCAACCGGCCTGCTTGGTTCAGTACCAAGCGATACTTGGACCTTCCCGTGGCAAGCTGGTCGGTCATGAACCTGTTGCAACTGATCCGCAGCTTCACCCGCACCGCAGAGACCGGCAGCATTGCCGCCGCGGCCCGCATCCTTGGCATCAGCGCCACCGCGGTCGGCCAGAACATCAACCGGCTGGAGGCCCATCTGGGCGTACGGTTGCTGAACCGGAGTACGCGGCAGCTGGCCCTCAGCGAGGCCGGCGCGCTGTACCTGGCGCAGGTGCGCCACATCGAAGCCGACCTGGCGCGCGCGCAGGCGATGGTCACCGCCGGTGACATCGAACCGGCCGGGCCGCTGCGCATCGCCAGCAGCAGCGCCTTCGGTCGCCACGTGCTTGCCCCCTTGTTGCCTTCACTGCAGCAGCGCTACCCACAACTGCAGCTGGAGCTGCGCCTGACCGACCGCGCCGTGCAGCATGGGCCGGAAGCGGTGGATGCCAGCATCCGCATCGGGGCGCAGCTGGAGGACGGCGTGGTCGCGCGGCAGCTGGCGCGTGTTCCGTTCGTGTTCTGTGCCTCGCCGGCCTACCTGAAGGCGCGCGGTACCCCGCAACAGCCTTCCGATCTGGGCGGTCATCGCGGGTTGCTGCACCGCTTCCCCACCGATGGCCGACCATTGCGCTGGGGCCTGCTGAAGGACGGCCAGCGCGTGGACGCCGCGCTGCCACCGAGCATGGTCTGCGATGACATCGATGCGCTGGCGACGCTGGCGGCGGCCGGTGCCGGCATCACCCGGCTGGCCGCATTCGTGGCCGAGCCGTACCTGCGCGATGGCCGCCTGCAGGCGGTGTTCGGCGCCGACACCGCGTGGCGCCCGGAACCGATGGAGGTCTACTTCTGCGTCAGCGACCGCCGCGATTTCACCGCCAAGATCCGCGCGCTGTTCGAACACCTTCAGGCCGGCATCGCGCCGGCCTGGCGGGTGTGAGCCTCAGCGCGTCTTGAACACGCCGCGCGCATCGCGCGGCTCGCAGCGCAGGTACTGTGGCGCCGGTTCCACGCTGTCGCGCAATGCGGCAGCGGCATGCCACGGCCAGCGCGGGTCGTAGAGGATGCCGCGCGCCAGGGCCACGGCATCGGCGTGGCGATGGCGCAGGATCGATTCGGCCTGCTCGGGCTCGGTGATCATGCCCACGGCGATGACCGGCATGCGCACCTTGGCCTTGATCGCTGCCGCGAACGGCACCTGGTAGCCCGGACCGACGGTGATCTTCTGGCGTTCGTCCAGGCCACCGCTGGAGACATGTAGGAAATTGCAGCCGCGCGCGTCCAGCACCTGGGCCAGCGCTTCGCTCTGCACCAGATCCCAGCCGCCATCGACCCAGTCGCTGGCGGAGATGCGCACGCCCACGGCGATCTTGTCCGATACCGCCGCACGCACGGCGTCGAACACTTCCACCAGCAGGCGCAGGCGGTTCGGCAATGAGCCACCGTAGCCATCAGTGCGACGGTTGCTCAGCGGCGACAGGAACTGGTGCAGCAGGTAGCCGTGGGCGGCATGCAGCTCGATCAGCTCGAAGCCGAGGCGCTCGGCACGCACCGCACTGGCGGCGAAGGCGGCGACGACCTCGGCGATGCCGGCCTCGTCCAGTTCCTGCGGCGCCGGGTCGGCGGCATGGAACGGCAGCGGCGACGGCGCCACGGTGGCCCAGCCACGTGCATCGTCGGCCGGCAGCTGGCCACCGCCGTCCCAAGGGCGGTTCACCGAGGCCTTGCGACCGGCATGGCCGAGCTGGATGCCCAGCGGCATCGGCGACCAGCGGCGGACGCTGGCCAGTACCTGTGCCAACGCGGCCTCGGTGCCGTCGTCCCAAAGGCCCAGGTCGGCCCAGCTGATGCGGCCACGCGGCTCGACTGCGGTGGCTTCCAGGATCAGCAGGCCGGCGCCGGATTGCGCCAGGTTGCCCAGGTGCATGGCATGCCAGTCGCTGGCGCGGCCGTCTTCGGCGGAGTACTGGCACATCGGCGCGACGACGATGCGGTTGGACAGGGTCAGGGGGCCGAACGAGATCGGCGAAAACAGCTGGCTCAAGACAGTGATGGACGACGTAGGGGATGCGTATTGCACCGCCGCACGGCTCCGGGATCAACCATCTGGATGGATCGCTGTTTCGCGGCGGCGGGTGGCCTGTAGAGTCGACTGACAGTCGACTCTACCCAGCCGATGGTTCGATAACCGACGCCAGCGCCTCAGCACAATCGCGTTCATCCTTGAACTGCAGCAGGTCGTCTGCACGGGTGCGGCCACGGTTCAACGCCGCCACCGGCAGTCCTGCTTTGGCCGCCGCCTGCACGAAGCGGAAGCCGGAATAGACCATCAGCGACGAGCCCACCACCAGCACGGCGTCGGCCTGCTGCAGGTGCTCGTGCACCGCCTCCACCCGCTCGCGGGGCACGTTTTCGCCGAAAAACACCACGTCCGGCTTCAACACCCCGCCGCAGTGCGGGCACCCGGGTACCACGAAGCTGGAGAAATCGGTCTCCAGGTCGGCGTCGCCATCAGGCGCGACGCCGGCCTCCAGCGCATCCCAGCCGGGGTTGGCGTCCAGCAGGCGCTGCTGGAAGTCCTCGCGGCCACTACGGCGCTCGCAGCCCATGCAGCGCACCCGATCCAGGCGGCCATGCAGGTCGATCACGTTACGGCTGCCGGCGCGCTGGTGCAGGCCGTCCACGTTCTGGGTCAGCAGCACCTGCAGCTTGCCACGGCTTTCCAGTGCGGCCAGGGCCTGGTGGGTACCATTGGGCCGGGCCAGGCCGAAGCGCGGCCAGCCCAGCAGGCTGCGCGCCCAGTAGCGCTGGCGGGTAGCGGCCTCGCCCATGAAGGCCTGGTAGGTCACCGGTGGCGTGCGTTTCCACTGGCCGTCGCTGTCGCGGTAATCGGGAATGCCCGAGGCGGTGCTGCAGCCGGCGCCGGTCAGCACGAACAGGCGCTGGGCGCGGTCGATGAAGTCGGTGAGTGGCAGGCTCATGGCTGCCAGATGGGGGCGCTGCGGCGCCCCTGCAAGCGCCGGTCGGTTGGCCGGGTCAGGCCGCCGGCAGCGGCGGCACCGCGATCGGGTGGCCTTCCTCGTCCAGCGCGATCATCACGAAGTGGCCGCGGGTGCACAGCTTGCGCTCGCCGCTGTGCAGGTCTTCGGCGACCAGTTCCACCTCCACCTTCATCGAGCTGCGGCCGACTTCGACGATGCGGCCGATGGTTTCCACCATCTGGCCGATGCGGATCGGCAGCTTGAAGTCGACCTGGTCGCTGCGCGCGGTCACCACGGTACGGCGCGAGTAGCGGGCGGCGGCCAGGAACGCGGCCTTGTCCATCCACGCCAGTGCCTGGCCACCGAACAGGGTGCCGAGGTGGTTGGTGTGGTTGGGGAAGACGATTTCGGCCATGCGCACTTCGATGGGCGGCACGGTCTCGGGGATCGGGGTCATGGGGGAGCTTCGGTGTGGGGTGCTGCGGATTCTAAGCGACCGGCGTGACGGCCATCGGAATGCACGTGCAACGGTCACCCGGCAGCGGTGCCTGCGCAGGCCGCGCCTGCAGCAGGCGTTACACTGCGCCACGCCCACTGCCAGGACCTCCCATGCCCGCCACTTCCGACCTGCTGGCCTTTGCGCTGGTTTCGCTGGCCATGGTGCTCACGCCCGGGCCGAACATGATCTACGTCATCTCGCGCTCGATCTGCCAGGGGCCGATGGCGGGACTGATCTCGCTGGGCGGGGTGGCGCTGGGCTTCGTGTTCTACATGCTGTGCGCGGCATTGGGCATCACCGCCCTGCTGATGACGGTACCGTTCGCCTACGACGCGCTGCGCATCGGTGGCGCGCTGTACCTGCTGTACCTGGCCTGGCAGGCGCTCAAGCCGGGTGGCCGTTCGCCGTTCGCGGTGCGCGAACTGCCGCAGGACAGCCCGCGCAAGCTGTTCACGATGGGATTCCTGACCAATCTGCTGAACCCGAAAGTGGCGGTGATGTACCTGTCGCTGCTGCCGCAGTTCCTGCACCCGGACAGCGAAGGCAGCGTGCTGATGCAGTCGATCGTGCTGGGCTCGACCCAGATCCTGGTCAGCGTCAGCGTGAACGGCATGATCGCGCTGACCGCCGGCAGCATCGCCGGCTTCCTGGCCGCACGCCCGACCTGGCAGATGGTGCAGCGCTGGCTGATGGGCACGGTGTTGGCCGGACTGGCGGTGCGCATGGCGGTGGAAGGGCGGCGCTGATCGCGGCGTGCCCTCCAGGCGATACGCCCGGCCCCGTAATCAGAACAGTTCAGCGTGGTAGAAGCTCGGTTGTGCCGACCAGGCCTTGATATCGCCACATTGCGGCACGCTGGTGTAGTACAGGCGGATGGGTATGGCGGAGACCTTCGCACTCATCAGCATGGCGTAGGTTGCCTTGCAGACCTCGGGCGGCATGCTGAAGTCGCCTTTGCTGACGATGTTGCAGACCGCGTGGATGGGCGAGACGGTGGTCGCCACGAACACCTTGCCGCTGGCATCGATGGAAACGTTGGTCACCTTGGAATCGCAGTTCGTGCCATGGGCGAGGGGCGGACAGGCGACCAGGACGGCGAACAATCCTCCCGTCCACCCACGAAACACGGTCCTGCGGGTTGCTGTTCCAGGCACTGCAGTCTCCATTGCGACCTCCAGGGTCCATTCAGTTGCGCCACCATGGCAGGACCACGCGCACGGGAACCCGGCGCTGGGATTGTCCACGCGTCATTCCTGCAGTGGCATCCCCTCTTCCTCCCCAGGCCCGGCATGGATGCGAAGCACCGCCACCACTGGCGTCCAGCGAGAATAGCTCATCCTTCTGATGCGCAACGAAAAACCCCGGCATTGGCCGGGGTTCTTCGTTGCGACAGGCCGGGCCGGTTCGATCAGAAGTTCATGTCGAAGGCGACTTCGCCCTGCACGCCGACCTGGTAGGCCGAGACGCGGCGTTCGAAGAAGTTGGTCAGTTCCTGCACGTCCTGCAGTTCCATGAACGGCAGCGGGTTGCGCACGTTGTACTTCTTTTCCATGCCCAGCTTGGCGAAGTGCTGGTCGGCACAGTGCTGCAGGTACTGGCGCATGTCGCGGGTGGAGATGCCGGCCACGCCGCCGGACAGCACGTCCTCGGCGAACTGCACTTCGCATTCGATGGCTTCGGCCAGCATGTCGTAGACCTGCTGCTTCATCTCTTCGTCGAACAGGTCCGGTTCTTCCTCACGCACCACGCGCACCGACTCGAACGCGAACTCCATGTGTGCGCTCTCGTCGCGGAACACCCAGTTGGTGCCCGAGGCCAGGCCCGGCAGCAGGCCGCGCGAACGGAAGTAGTAGACGTAGGCAAAGGCCGCGAAGAAGAACAGGCCTTCGATGCAGGCGGCGAAGCAGATCTGGTTGAGCAGGAACTGGCGGCGCTGTTCGCGGGTCTCGATGCGGGTCAGGCTCTGGATCGAGTCGATCCACTTGAAGCAGAAATCGGCCTTCTTCTTGATCGAGTCGATGTTCTCCACCGCCGAGAACGCCTTGGCGCGCTCTTCCGGATCCGGCAGGTAGTTGTCGAGCAGGGTCAGGTAGAACTGCACGTGCAGCGCTTCTTCATACAGCTGGCGCGACAGGTACATGCGCGCTTCCGGCGCATTGAGATGCTGGTACAGGTTCAGCACCAGATTGTTGGACACGATCGAGTCGCCGGTGGCGAAGAACGCGACCAGGCGGTGGATCAGGTGGCGCTCGCCCGGCGACATCTTGCTGTGCAGGTCGGTGATGTCGATCTGGAAGTTGATCTCTTCCACCGTCCAGGTGTTCTTGATCGCGTTCCGGTACATGTCATAGAACTGCGGGTAGCGCATCGGGCGCAGGGTCAGTTCAAAACCGGGATCGAGCAGCATCTGCTTGGGCTTGTCGGCCATGGGTGTTTCCTTGAATTCCTGGGTGAGCCGCCGGGCGTGGCCCGGCGCTACCGTGGGTGTTTTTCCGCAGCCGAGCATGGCTCGGCTCTACAGGTGCGAGGTGTTCGAGTGCCGACCAACGGTCGGCACCCACCGCGCGGTGTGTTACTGGCAGGCCTCGCAGGCTTCCGGGTTTTCCAGCGAGCAGGCGATGGCTTCGTCCGGGCTGAATACCTTGGCCGGGGCCGCAGCGCTCACCGTGGTCTTGGCGATCTTGGTGGCCGGGCGCGAACGCAGGTAGTAGGTGGTCTTGATGCCCTGCTTCCAGGCGTACATGTACATGGAGGACATCGCGCCGATGTTCGGGCTTTCCATGAACAGGTTGAGCGAGGCCGACTGGTCGATGAAGGCGCCACGTTCGGCGGCCATGTCGATCAGCGAACGCATCGGCAGTTCCCACGCGGTGCGGTAGACCTCGCGCAGCGTTTCCGGAATCTGCGCCACGCCGGCGATGGAACCTTCGGCCAGCTTGATGGCATCGCGCATTTCCGGCGTCCACAGGCCCAGCTTCTTCAGCTCGTTCACCAGGTAACGGTTGACCTGCAGGAAGTCACCGGACAGGGTTTCGCGCTTGAACAGGTTGGACACCTGCGGCTCGACGCACTCGTAGCAGCCGGCGATCGAGGCGATGGTCGCGGTCGGCGCAATCGCGATCATCAGCGAATTGCGCAGGCCGTGTTCCTTGATGCGGCTGCGCAGGGCGTCCCAGCGTGCGGTGTCTTCCGGCACCACGTTCCAGGCGTCGAACTGCAGTTCGCCGCTCGCAGCGCGGGTGTCGTTGAACGACGGGTGCTTGCCACGTTCCTGGGCCAGCTCGCAGGAGGTTTCCAGCGCGTGGAAGTAGATCGCTTCGGCAATCTTCTTCGACAGGGCGCGGGCTTCGGCGCTGTCGAACGGCAGGCGCTTGCGGAAGAACACGTCCTGCAGGCCCATGCAGCCCAGGCCGACCGGACGCCAGCGCAGGTTGGCGCGGCGGGCGGTTTCGATCGGGTAGAAGTTCAGGTCGATGACGCGGTCGAGCTGACGCACGGCCAGGCGCACGGTCTCGGCCAGCTTCTCGAAATCGAACTCGTTGTGCTCGTCGAAGTGGTTGCCCAGGTTGATCGAACCCAGGTTGCACACCGCGGTTTCATCGTTGGAAGTGACTTCCAGGATTTCGGTGCACAGGTTGGACAGGTGGATCACGTTGCCCGGACGCAGGGTCTGGTTGCTGGCGCGGTTGCACTTGTCCTTGAAGGTCATCCAGCCGTTGCCGGTCTCGGCCAGCGTACGCATCATGCGGGCGTACAGCTTGCGGGCGGAGATGGTGCGGTTGGCCTTGCCCTGGGCTTCGGCCTGCAGGTAGGCGGCCTCGAAGGCTTCGCCGAACAGGTCGGTGAACTCCGGCACGACGCGCGGATCGAACAGCGACCATTCCTGGTCGGCTTCGACGCGCTTCATGAACAGGTCCGGCACCCAGTTGGCCAGGTTCAGGTTGTGCGCGCGGCGGGCTTCGTCACCGGTGTTGTCACGCAGCTCGAGGAAGTCCTCGATGTCGGCGTGCCAGGTTTCCAGGTACACGCAGGCCGCGCCCTTGCGCTTGCCACCCTGGTTCACTGCGGCCACGGACGAATCCATGGTCTTCAGCCACGGCACGATGCCGTTGGAGTGGCCGTTGGTCGACTTGATGAGCGAACCACGCGAACGCACGCGGGTGTAGCTGACGCCGATGCCGCCGGAGAACTTCGACAGCTGGGCGATGTCGCCGTACTTGGAGTAGATCGACTCCAGCGAGTCCTGCGGCGAGTCCAGCAGGAAGCACGAGGACAGCTGCTCGTGGGTGGTGCCGGAATTGAACAGGGTCGGGCTGGACGGCAGGTAGTCCAGGTTGCCCATGCGCTTGTACAGCGCCAGGGTCTCGGACACGTCCTCGCTCAGCGCGCTGGCGATGCGCAGGAAGAACTGCTGCGGGGTCTCGATCACCTTGCGGGTGTGCGGGTGGCGCAGCAGGTAACGGTCGTACAGGGTACGCAGGCCGAAGTAATCGAAGTTCAGGTCCAGCGAGATGTCGATGGCATCGTTGAGCTTGCGCGCGTTGGTCTGCACGAAGTTCAGCAGGCGGTCGTTGATCAGGCCGACTTCATGGCCACGGCTGACCGACTGCGAGAAGGCGTAGATTTCCTGGCCCGAGACTTCCTTGGCGATGTAGTTGGCCAGCAGGCGCGCAGCCAGGCGGCCGTACTCGGGCTCTTCACCGATCAGCAGGGCGGCGGTGCGGATGGACAGTTCGTCCAGCTCGCGGGTGGTGGCGCCGTTGTACAGGCCGGAAATGGTGCGGGTGGCCACGCGCATCGGATCGACGGCGTGCAGGCCTTCGGAGGAACGCTGCACCGCGCGCACGATCTTGTTCAGGTCCACCAGTTCGGTCGTGCCATTGCGCTTGGTCACACTCATCGCGTTGGCCGTCGGCGGCGACGTCAACAGGAATTCGCTTTCCTTCTCGATGGTGGCGCTGGATTCGGTGGTCACGGCGTGTGTCCTCTTGGCGTGATTGGTGGGTGCTCGATGCATCGGGTGACGCAGCCCGGGACATGACAGCCCAGGATGGCAGGACGGCGTCGCAGCGGATGAGACCCTGCGCCTGCCACTGCCGTTGACGATCGCGGACGGGTACCCGGGCATCCCTGGAATTGGGGTTGCTGCGACCGACGGCCACAAGATAGTGGGGGTGATGGGGCCCGTCAACGCCAAATGTAGTGAAATTCGGCAATCCCTTGCGCCGCAAGGATCGTGCCACCGGCGTCCGGATCAGACGCTTCAGACCTGCCGGAACGGGCTGCGCAGTCAAGCCCGAAAGACGTCATTGCGGTGGTACAACGCACCGCGAAAACGGAACAATGACAGCTTCACATGACAGTGATGAAACTGGCTAGGGACAACCCTGTGGATAGGTGGTGGGCAGCCGGTGGGAATCCGGTGGACGCCGGGACCGCCCGCCGGGCAGCGACGCGAGGCTGCATGTGTCGGCCAGGCCGGAGCAGCGGCCGCAGGGAAACGCCGTTGCACCCTTCCCCCGATCATTGCCGGCCAGCGGCCGGCACTACCGGAATTCCAGGGGGGTCGTGCCGGCCGCTGGCCGGCAACGTACGCCCGCAGGCCCCTCACGCCCGGTGCGGGGTACCCAGGTACTCGGCGCTCTGCATTTCGATCAGGCGCGAGGCGGTGCGTTCGAAAGCGCCCTGCAGGCGCTGGCCGGTGTACAGCTCGACCGGCGAGGTGCTGGCGGTGCAGACCAGGTTGACGTGGCGGTCGTACAGTTCGTCGATCAGGTTGACGAAGCGGCGCGCAGCATCTTCGTTCAGGCGGTCGAAGGCGGGAATGCCGCCCAGCAGCACCGTGTTGAACTCGTGCGCGATCTCGATGTAATCCGAGGGCCCGCGCGGGCCTTCGCACAGCGCGGCGAAATCAAACCAGGCGATGCTCTTGCCACGGCCGCGCACCGGAATCTTGCGGCCCTCGATCTCGATGTTGCCGGGCTTGGCCGGCTGGCCGCCGCTCAGCTCGTTCCAGCGCGTGGCCAGCCACTCATCGCTGTCGGCCGCCAGCGGTGCGCGGTATACCGGCGAGCGGGTCAGCGCGCGCATGCGGTAATCCTCGGTACCTTCGGCGTACAGCTCGACGCAGAAGCGCTGCAGCAGGCCGATGGCCGGCAGGAAACTCTCGCGCTGCAGGCCGTTGAGATACAGATTCTCGACCGCGGTATTGGAGGTGGTGACCAGGGTCACGCCCTCGGCGAACAGGCGCTCCAGCAGCCGCGCCAGCAGCATCGCATCGCCGATGTCGGTGACGAAGAACTCGTCCAGCACCAGCACGCGCAGGTTGCTGCGCCATTCCTGGGCTATCTTCGCCAGCGGGTCGCTCTGGCCCTGGTGCTCGCGCAGGCGCTCGTGGACGCTGCGCATGAAGCGATGGAAGTGGGTGCGGTACTTCTGCTTGATCGGCAGCCCGTCGTAGAACAGGTCGACCAGGAAGGTCTTGCCGCGGCCGACGCCGCCCCAGAAGTACAGGCCCTTGACCGGCTCGGGCTTCCTCCAGAACGAGGACAGGCGGTCCAGCCAACCGTCCTCGGCACTGTCCAGCAGGCCCAGGTGGATGCGGTCCAGCTCGGCCAGCGCCGCATGCTGGGCCGGGTCGTTCTGCCAGTCGCCACGGGCAACCCCTTCCGCGTACCGCTGCGACGGGGTCAGCTCGGTTGCACTCATGCCGCCGCGCCCAGCCAGTGCTTCACGCCGTGGGTCAGCGCGCCGCGCAGGTCGATCAGCTTGCGGTGGAAGAAGTGGCTGGTCTCGGGCATGCGCACCAGCTCATGCGGGAAATCCAGCGAGTCCAGCCACTGGTAGACAGCCTGCGGGTCGACGATCTCGTCCTGCTCGCCCTGGATCACCAGCCAACGGGCCGGCGGGGCGATGCCGTCGAAGTCCCAGCGGCCGGCCGGCGGCGCGATCGAGATCAGCGCTTCCGGCTGCAACTCGGCCGCGGCCTTCAGTGAAACGAACGCGCCGAAGCTGAAACCGGCCAGCCACAGGCGGTCGTCCGGACGCTGGCTGCGCACCCAGGCGGCGACGGCCTTCAGGTCGTCCTGCTCGCCCACGCCATGGTCGAACTCACCGGCCGAACCACCCACGCTGCGGAAGTTGAAGCGCACGGTGGCGATGCCCAGCTCGCGCAGGGTGGTGGCGGTCATGGTGACCACCTTGTTGTGCAGGGTACCGCCTTCGGTGGACAACGGGTGGCAGATGATGGCCACGATCGGCTGCACCGGCGCATCGGCCTTGGGCAGGTCGACGACCACTTCCAGCGGGCCGGCCGGGCCGTCCAGTTCGAGGCAGGCGGTTTCGCCGGGGGCGACGGGGAACGAGTGCTTGTGCATGGCACCATGATACCGTCCCCCGCCCCTGCCCTGTGCCCGTCCCATGCTCTACCTGTCTTTGGCCGTGATCTGCAGCGTGCTGGTTTCGGTGTTGTTGAAGGTGGCCGGACGCCGCCAGCTGGATGTTTCGCAGATGGTCACCTGGAACTATCTGGTGGCGGCAACGCTCACCGCCGTGGTGCTGCGGCCGCCACTGGATGCGCTGCGCGCGCCGCACGCGCCGTGGCTGTCATTGCTGGCGCTGGCGGTGGTGCTGCCCTCGATTTTCCTGGTGCTGGGCCGCGCGGTGGCGGTGGCCGGCATCGTCCGCAGCGACGTGGCGCAGCGGCTGTCGCTGCTGCTGTCATTGGCCGCCGCCTTCCTGTTCTTCGGCCAGACTGCCACGCCGTGGAAGTTGGCCGGGCTCGGCCTGGGCCTGCTGGCGATGGTGGCCATCAGCCTGCGCCCGCGCGGCCCGGCGGTGGCGTCCTTGCCCGGTGGCTGGGGCTGGCTGCTGGGCGTATGGGGCGGCTTCGCGGTGGTGGACGTGCTGCTCAAGCAGGTGGCGCTGTCCGGCACGCCGTCGATGGCGGCGGTGCTGGCCAGCTTCAGCGTGGCCTTCGTGCTGATGCTGGCGTTGCAGCTGTGGCGGCACGCCAGTGGCCGCAGCCCGTTGGCCAGGCGCAACCTCGGCGCGGGGGCGCTGCTGGGCCTGCTCAATGGCGGCAACATTCTCTTCTATGTGCACGCCCACCAGTCGATGCCGGACAACCCGGCCACCGTGTTCGCCGGCATGAACATCGGCGTGGTGGTGCTGGGCGCGCTGGTGGGCGTGTTCGCCTTCGGCGAGGCGACCACCCGGTGGAACCGCGCCGGCCTGGCGCTGGCGGTGCTGGCGATCGGGTTGATCGCCTGGGGATGAGCGTTGGTTGCGGCGGGCCATTTCCGCGCCCGCGGTGGGATGTCACTTTTCTTTTCGCGCGAAAAGAAAAGTAACCAAAAGAAACGCGCCGCCAGCCGCGAGCCGGTGCTGTGCACCGGTACCCTGCGCTTCTCGATGAACCAGGGGACGGCGCCGAACTCGCTGCGCTCAAACATCGGCGCCTCTTCGCCCCTGATTCACCTGCGATGCTCGGCTCGCTTGAAGACGGACTGGAAGATCAAAAGCAACGGCAGGATCCGTGCCGATCAAGGTCCCTCCCAGAGCAGATCCCCGCCGAACCTTATCTGTCGAAACCCAACAACAGCGGGTCGTGGTCGGAGCTGCGCCACGGGCCCTGCACGTTGCGGCCCTGGTAGCCGCTGGCGTCCTGTTCGTCGGCATTGCTGTGCCACTCGGCGGCACCGCGCAGGCGCTTGGCCATGCCCGGGCTCAGCAGCGCGTGGTCGAGGCGGCCAGTATGGCCGTTGTAGACGTAGCTGTAGGGATGCTCGACCTTGGCGACCTTGAACGCGTCCTGCCAGCCCAGGTCATGCAGGGTGCGGATCGGGTCTTCCATCGCGTAGGCATTGAAATCGCCGAGCAGCACCACGTCCTTTGCACCGGTACCGGTCGGGTCGGTCTGCAGCCAGGCGTGCAGCTGCTGCGCCGAGATCACGCGGGTGGCGTTCCAGCAGCCCTGGTTGTCGTTGCGGTCGGCGTCGGCACCGGCGGCGTCGCGGCAGCCCTTTGACTTGAAGTGGTTGGCCACCACCACGAACGGCGCGCCCTGCTTGCCCTGGAAGGCCTGCGCCAGCGGCACGCGGCTGTGCTCGACGAACGGGCCACCGGTCAGCGTGGCCGGCTTGCCCAGCGGCTGCAGGCGGCTGCTGCGGTAGATGATGCCAACCCGGATCGGATTGTCGCCGGGGCCGTTGCCGGCATCGACGAAGCGCCAGTCGCCCTGCGCGCCACGGTCGCGGTTGAGTGCGTCGACCAGTTCGGCAATGGCCGACTGCGGACCATAGCCATCGTTCTCCAGTTCCATCAGCGCGGCGACATCGGCGCCCAGCGCGTTGACCGTGGTGACCAGCTTGGCCACCTGCGCCTTGTGCTCGTCCAGCGTGCGCGCACCACGCAGGGTCGGGAAGCCACCGCCCTGGCCACCACCATTGAAGAAGTTCTCCAGGTTGAAGGCCGCCACGTGCAGGCTGCCCGGCACGGTCGGCACCGCCGGACGCTTCAGCTCCGGCAGCTTCAGCACGCCTTCGACCTGCAGGCGCGGATGGCCCTGTGCGTCCACGCGCACGATGCCCTGCACATCGCGCAGCTGCATGCCGGTGCGCAGCACCGGGTGGGCCGGCAGGTAGGCCACGCTGGCCGGGTCGAGGGCATCGCTGCCGTCGTCCAGCACCAGCCGGCGGCGCTGGTTGTCGGCCATCACCTGCTCGTAGCCGGCAGTACCCGGCGCGGCCACTTCGGTGGGCTGCCAGAGACGGCCATCGAAGGCCACGGTGAGCTGGCCAAAGCGCTCAAGGCCGTCGGTACCGGCCAGGGTGAGCGGTGCGGCGATGCGCACGCGCTGGCCATCCAGCACACGCCAGTCGGCCGGCGCGGCGGTCAGCACCACGGTGGCGCTGCTGCGCGCGGCCGAGGGCGACGCGACCGGTGCGGCCTGCGGCTGGGCCTGGGCAAAGGCGCCGGCCGGCAGCAGCAGGGACAGGGCAAGGGCGAGGGAACGGCGGCGCATCAACGGGCGACTCCATGGAAGAGGCGCACAGACTAACCCTGAAATGCGAAACCCCAGCGACGCGCGCGGTTTTGGCCTTGGCCGGCAAAGCCGCCGGCGGCAGACGGAGAACGACCGCGGCGATTGGGGCGACCGGCGGGTAGAGTCGACTGTTAATCGACTATCGCGCGCAGCGCGGGCTTTTTCGGTGGCGTTGGGAAGAGCAGTCGACCAACAGTCGACTCTACTCCCTTCCCGCGGTTCCGCCATCCCGTTCGGCCGTTCCATGTTTCGACGTTTCCGCCGTTTCGCGGTTTGGCCGTTCCGGCGCCTACTTCAGGTTGCCCAGCATCCAGTCCACGGTGGCGTGGATCTGTTCCTCGGTCAGCGCCGGGTTGCCACCCTTGGGCGGCATGATGCCGCCATCCGGGCCGGTGTAGCCCTCGATGGCGTGCTTGTAGAGGGTGTCCTTGCCCTGCGCGATGCGCTTGTCCCAGTGCGAATGGTCCAGCGTCGGCGCCATGCCCACGCCGGTGGTGTGGCAGGCGGTGCACAGATTGTCGAAGATGACCTTGCCGTCCTTGGTGCCACCGTAGGCCACCTGCGAGGCGGCCTTGGCCAGCGCGGCGGCCTTGGCCGCTGCCTGCGCGGCGGCGCCGGTGCTGCCGGCATAGACCGCGCCGGTGGGCGAAATGCGCTGTTCGGTGCGCTTGGCCGCCGTCGGCGACACCTCGGGCGGAATCCGGGTGTGGATGTAGGCGGCTAGGAGGATGAGGCCGAGGGTGATGGTCGCCAGCAGCGCGATCACCATGGAGAAGCGTTTCAGGAACTCCAGATCGTAATTCCGCACTCTTCGTTACCCCTGGCTGATAGTCGTTGGACCACGGCTGAGCGACTGCGTGATGGACCGAGTATAGAACGCGCTTTGCGTGCGACAACAGGCGTCACTGCTGGTGCGGCGCAACATGCCAGGGGCTGGGGTCAGATCCCTTTTGCGGCGCAGAAGGGATCTGACCCCAGCAACAGAAGCCGGCCAGCGGCCGGCTCTACCACGTTACCGGGCGCCGATCGCGCGCAGGCAGAAGCTGCAGATCGCATCCACCAGCGCGTCTTCGTCGCGGTGCGCTTCGCGGCTGGGTGCGGTCGGGCCGACCATCGCCTCGGTGAAGGCGCCGACCAGGCAGGCGGCGGCCACATGCGCGTCCTGCGCCGGCAGCTCACCGGCGGCCACGCCCTCCTCCACCAGCCGCAGGAAGACATCCCCAAAGGCACGACGGCCACGCATGCGTTCGGCCTCCACGTCCGGATCGACCGGCTCGACGATGAAGGCATGGGCCAGCCCCGGCCCGGCCAGGGCGCGGCGTACGAAGGCGGTGATCGCCAGCCGCAGCCGCTCGCTGGCCGCCTCTGGACCGCTGGCGATGCGTTCCATGATCGCCACCTCGTGGGCCACCGCGGCGTTGAGCACCTCCACGAACAGCTCGGCCTTGGACGGGAAATGGCGATAGATCAGGCCGGTGGATACCCCCGCCTGGGTTGCCACGGCGGTCACCGGGGCGTTGCGCCAGCCGCCGGTGGCGACCAGCTCGCGGGTGGCCAGCAGGATCCGTTCACGGGCCCCGGCCAGGCGTTCTTCCATCAGTGCAGAGCGTTTGTAGGCCATGTTTTGATTCTGGTTTCAATTTTTGAATTTGTATTCACTTCTTATCCGAACCCCGCTACGCTGGGTCCAATCGCCCGTGCGGGCGGCGGTCCTGCAGACCGCCGCCCGCTCCCCCGCCGGGTGCGTCCATTTCCTGCCATCCCGTCGTGGAGCCACCACAATGCACGTGCCATCCCTGAACTTCGACCTTGGCGAAGACATCGACCTGCTGCGCCAGAGCGTGGCCCATTTTGCCGCCGCCGAGGTCGCACCGCTGGCCGCCGAGGCCGATGCCAGCAACCAGTTCCCGCTGGCCCTGTGGCCGAAGCTGGGCGAACAGGGCCTGCTCGGCCTCACCGTGGAAGAAGCATACGGCGGCACCGCCATGGGCTACCTGGCCCACGTGGTGGCGATGGAAGAAATCTCGCGTGCCTCCGGCGGCATCGGCCTGTCCTATGGCGCGCACTCCAACCTGTGCGTGAACCAGCTGCGCAAGAACGGCAACGAAGAACAGAAGCAGCGCTTCCTGCCGGGCCTGTGCAACGGCAGCCTGATCGGCGCGCTGGCGATGAGCGAGCCGGGTGCCGGCTCAGACGTGGTGTCGATGAAGCTGCGCGCCGACAAGCGCGGTGACCGCTACGTGCTCAACGGCAACAAGATGTGGATCACCAACGGCCCGGATGCCGACGTGCTGGTGGTCTATGCCAAGACCGACATGGACGCCGGCGCCAAGGGCATCACCGCGTTCCTGGTCGAGAAGGGCATGAAGGGCTTTTCCACCGCGCAGAAGCTGGACAAGCTGGGCATGCGCTCCTCGCCCACCTGCGAGCTGGTGTTCCAGGACTGCGAAGTGCCGGAAGAAAACGTGCTGGGCCAGGTTGGCGGTGGCGTGCGCGTGCTGATGTCCGGCCTGGACTACGAGCGCGTGGTGCTGTCCGGCGGCCCGCTGGGCCTGATGGCCGCGGCGATGGACGTGGTGATGCCGTATGTGCACGAGCGCCACCAGTTCGGTGAGGCGATCGGCAGCTTCCAGCTGATCCAGGCCAAGATCGCCGACATGTACGTCGGCCTGGGCGCCTGCCGCGCCTACGTCTATGCCGTGGCGCGCGCCTGCGACCAGGGCCGCACCACCCGCCAGGACGCCGCCGGTGCCATCCTGTACGCCGCCGAGAAGGCCACCTGGCTGACCGGCCAGGCGATCCAGATCCTGGGCGGCAACGGCTACATCAACGAATACCCGACCGGCCGCTTGTGGCGCGACGCCAAGCTGTATGAAATCGGCGCCGGCACCTCGGAGATCCGCCGCATGCTGATCGGCCGCGAACTGTTCCAGCGCACCCTGTAAGGCCACCGCGATGACCGTCCTGAACAGCCAGCTGCAACCGGGCAGCGATACCTTTGAAGCCAACCGCGCGGCCATGCAGGCCGTGGTCGACGATCTGCACGCCACCCTGGCGCGCACCGCGCTGGGTGGCAGCGAAGCCGCACGCGCCAAGCACACCGCACGCGGCAAGCTGCTGGTGCGTGACCGCATCGACGCCCTGCTCGACCCCGGCAGCGCCTTCCTCGAAATCGCGCCGCTGGCCGCGCATGGCATGTACGAAGACGCCGTGCCGGCCGCCGGCGTGGTGGCCGGCATCGGCCGGGTGAGCGGCGTGGAGTGCGTGATCGTGGCCAACGATGCCACGGTCAAGGGCGGCACCTACTATCCCATGACGGTGAAGAAGCACCTGCGCGCGCAGGAGATCGCCGAACAGAACCACCTGCCGTGCATCTACCTGGTCGATTCCGGCGGCGCGTTCCTGCCGCTGCAGGACGAAGTCTTCCCCGACCGCGACCATTTCGGCCGCATCTTCTACAACCAGGCCAACCTGTCGGCGCAGGGCATTCCGCAGATCGCCTGCGTGATGGGCAGCTGCACCGCTGGTGGCGCCTACGTGCCGGCGATGAGCGACGAGACGGTGATCGTGCGCGAGCAGGGCACGATCTTCCTCGGCGGCCCGCCGCTGGTGAAGGCGGCCACCGGTGAAGTAGTGACCGCCGAGGAACTGGGCGGCGCCGACGTGCACACCCGCATATCCGGCGTGGCCGACCACATGGCTGACAACGATCTGCAGGCACTGGCACGGGTGCGTGCGATCATCGCGCAGCTGAACTGGCGCAAGCCGGAACCGGCGATGGCGGTGCAGGCCAGCGAAGAACCGCTGCTGCCGGCACACGAACTGTACGGTGTGATCCCGGCCGATACGCGCAAGCCCTACGACGTACGCGAGGTGATCGCGCGCCTGGTCGATGGCTCGCGCTTCGACGAGTTCAAGCCGCGCTATGGCGCAACGCTGGTCACCGGCTTCGCCCATCTGAACGGCTACCCGATCGGCATCATCGCCAACAACGGCATCCTGTTCTCCGAGTCGGCGCTGAAGGGC
This sequence comes from Stenotrophomonas maltophilia, assembly GCF_900186865.1. Taxonomy (NCBI): domain Bacteria; kingdom Pseudomonadati; phylum Pseudomonadota; class Gammaproteobacteria; order Lysobacterales; family Lysobacteraceae; genus Stenotrophomonas; species Stenotrophomonas maltophilia. The sequence goes on along the minus strand of NZ_LT906480.1, from coordinate 220,696 downwards.
GCGCATTTCATCGAACTGTGCACCCAGCGCAACATTCCGCTGGTGTTCCTGCAGAACATCACCGGCTTCATGGTCGGCCGCAAGTACGAACAGGGCGGCATCGCCAAGGACGGCGCCAAGCTGGTGATGGCGGTGGCCTGCGCCAGGGTTCCCAAGTTCACCGTGGTGATCGGCGGTTCGTTCGGCGCCGGCAACTACGGCATGTGCGGCCGCGCGTACTCGCCGAACTTCCTGTGGATGTGGCCGAACGCACGCATCGGCGTGATGGGCGGCGAGCAGGCCGCCAGCGTGCTGGCCACGGTCAAGCGCGATGGCATCGAAGCCAAGGGCGGCCAGTGGCCGGCTGCGGAGGAAGACGCGTTCAAGGCGCCGATCCGCGACCAGTTCGAGCAGCAGGGCCACCCGTACTACGCCAGCGCGCGCCTGTGGGACGACGGCGTGATCGATCCGGCCGACACCCGCCGGGTGCTGGCCCTGGCGCTGTCGGCCAGCCTCAACGCCGCCCCGCAGCAGACGCGCTTCGGCGTGTTCCGCATGTAATCCATGCCATGACCGAGCACGCTCCCATGAAGCCCGTTGCCATGTTCACCAAAGTCCTGATCGCCAACCGTGGCGAAATCGCCTGTCGCGTCATCGCCACCTGCCGCCGCCTCGGCATCGCCACCGTGGCGGTGTATTCCGATGCCGACCGCAACGCGCGCCACGTGCGCCTGGCCGACGAAGCCATCCGCATTGGTCCGGCCGCCGCGCGTGAGAGCTACCTGCGCGGCGATGCGCTGCTCGACGCGGCACGCGCGACCGGCGCGCAGGCCATCCACCCCGGCTACGGCTTCCTGTCCGAGAATGCCGACTTCGCCGATGCCTGCGCCGCCGCCGGCATCACCTTCATCGGGCCGCCGGCCAGCGCCATCCGCGCGATGGGCGACAAGAGCGCGGCCAAGGCGCTGATGGCCAAGGCCGGTGTACCGCTGACCCCGGGCTACCACGGCGACCAGCAGGCACCGGACTTCCTACGCACGCAGGCCGACGCCATCGGCTACCCGGTACTGATCAAGGCCAGCGCCGGTGGCGGTGGCAAGGGCATGCGCAAGGTCGAGCGCAGCGAGGACTTCGTCGATGCGCTGGCCAGCTGCCAGCGCGAGGCGGCCTCGGCGTTCGGCAACGACCACGTTCTGGTCGAGAAGTATGTCGAGCGCCCGCGCCATATCGAGATCCAGGTTTTTGGCGACAGCCACGGTGACGCGGTCTACCTGTTCGAGCGCGACTGCTCGGTGCAGCGCCGCCACCAGAAGGTGCTGGAAGAAGCGCCGGCCCCGGGCATGAGCGCGGAACGTCGTGCTGCGATGGGCAAGGCGGCGGTCGATGCCGCGCGCGCGGTGGGCTATGAAGGTGCGGGCACGGTGGAGTTCATCGCCGGCCCGGACGGCGATTTCTACTTCATGGAAATGAACACCCGCCTGCAGGTCGAGCACCCGGTCACCGAGTACATCACCGGTACCGACCTGGTGGAATGGCAGCTGCGCGTGGCCTCGGGCCAGCCGCTGCCGCTGCGCCAGGAGCAGCTGGCCATCCACGGCCACGCGATCGAAGCGCGCCTGTATGCCGAAGATGCCGACCGTGGCTTCCTGCCCTCCACCGGCACTCTGCGCCGCCTGCGCCTGCCGGCCCCGTCGGCCCATGTGCGCGTGGATACCGGCGTGGAGGAAGGCGACAGCATCACCCCGTACTACGACCCGATGATTGCCAAGCTGATCGTCTGGGACGTGGACCGTGATGCCGCGCTGCGCCGCATGAGCCAGGCGCTGGCCGACTGCCAGGTGGTAGGCGTGACCACCAATGCCGGCTTCCTGCGCCGGCTGGTGAATACCGATTCGTTCGCGCACGCCAGGCTGGATACCGCGCTGATCGAACGCGAACAGGCGGCATTGAGCGTAGTCGGCGACAGCAACGATGCACTGTGGCTGCTGGCAGCGGTGGCCGCCGTGGCCAGCACCGCAGCAGCCACCACCGATGCCCGTGACCCGCATTCGCCATGGCAGGCACAGGACGGCTGGCGCCTCGGCGCGTCTGCGCCGCGCGTGCTGCCGCTGCAGCAGGGCGAGCGCCGGCACACGCTGAAGGTCTGGACGCAGGCCGGTGGCTGGCGCGTGCAATGCGATGACGCGGCACCGATGCGGGTGACCGGCACGGCCGATGCACAGGGGCTGGCGGTACAGCTGGGCGAGCGCCGCTGGACTCTGCAGCTGCTGCGCGACGGTGACCAGCTGTATCTGTTCGGCGCCGATGGCCAGCACCGTTTCACCCTGCATGATCCCGTGGGCGAATCAGACCACGCCGTGGCCGATGCCGGCAGCCTGCTGGCGCCGATGCCGGGCAGGATCGTCGCCACGCTGGTCGCCGCCGGTACCGAGGTCAAGCGCGGCACGCCGCTGGTGGTGCTGGAAGCGATGAAGATGGAGCACACCCTGCAGGCACCGGCCGATGGCACGGTGAAGGGCTATCGCGCCAAGGCCGGCGACCAGGTGGGTGATGGCGCGGTGCTGGTGGACTTCGACGCGGCGTGATGCAGCAGAGGCCGCGCGGGGTCAGCCCGCGCGGTCTTCAAGGTTCCAGATCACGCCTGCCGGGTCCAGTTCGCTGGTCGTCATCCGTGATGCACGCCATCCGAAACCGCAGACCGCGAGTACCCCCTCGTTGATCGTGTCCAGGCCCAGGGCACGTTCGATGGGCTTTTCGTTGATCGCTGCAGTAATGAATGCTCCCAGGCCGGCATCCGTGGCCGCCAGGTACAGCGTCTGGGATAGATGTCCCGCTTCCATCGCGACAACCCGATAGCTTTTCCCATGCTGGCGATACTTCCAGTACGTCCTGTTGAAACGCGGGGCCAGGACCACCAGCACGTGCGCATCCGCGAACCAGTGCTGCTGCCCGACCATGGACATCACGAAGTCGCGATCGATGGCCACGGGGCAATCAACCGGCATCAGTCCGTGGCCCTGCGCTCGATAGAGGTACATGCCCGCGGCAAGTCCATCGACATTGCGCACCAGCACGTAGGCTTCGACAGGATGCAGTCCACCGCCCGAAGGGACGTTCTTCTTCAGGAACACCAGATCATCGCCTTCGCGCTGGCAGCTGCTGCTGCCGAATGCCCGTTGCAGCATCTGGCTCAGCAGGGGCAGCGGCAGTGATCGGGTGACATCGAAGTTCCGGCAGGTGACGCGCCGCGCCAGCAGTGCGTCGAAATCGTTGGACTGCTGAGGCGGCAGTGGTACCAACCCAGCGTCGGCAGCGGCAGCGTGCGGTGGCGGCGGTCCCAACGTCCTGCGCATCTGCGAGGCCGTTTCGATCTGTGATTCACGCATGTTGCGAACGGCGTCAACATCCTCCCAGCGTGAGAAGGCATGCATGACCGCAGCCAGGGGATGCCAATGCGTTGCACGCAACCGCTCGTCACGAGCGGCAACATCGTCATCCTGCCCGCGGGTCAACACCAGGCCACTGGCGATCAGCAGGTCCATCGCGGGTGAACAGGCCTCCCCTGCCTCAAGCGTGGTCCATGCACTTGGGCTCAGGCTTCCCAGCAGTGCCTGTGCCGCAGCGTCCAGCACCACCGGTCCGTCCAGGTGGGGGGCGAGTGCCTCCCAGGCAAGCGTGCGCACCAGCCCATCACCACCGCGCAGCAGGCCCTCAAACTCAAACCGGATCTGCTCGGTGGGCTGTACCACTACGATCGCGCAGCGCCTGACATCCATCGGATCAGCCCTTCCTTCATCGTGAATCCACGTTATCGAACCGCGACCCGATTCCTTTACGTCTCCCGCTCTACCCTCTCAAGAACCGCTTTGCCAAGCCGACATCACCACTGCCCCTCGACACTCCATGGATGCAGGACACAATGCCCACGTTGACGCTCTCGCTGCCGGTCGCAAGGACGCTGGTTCAGCGCCTCGCCACCGATGACACGTTCCGCCAGCTCTTCGCCACCGACACGGCCGCCGCGATACTGCTGGCTGGGCACGTTCCATCCAACCCGGCTGACCTTCAGCAGTTCGTCCAGGATTGCTGCAAGAACATCTGCCTGGCGGAGAAAGACGTCATCGCACAGGCCGAAGAGCAGATCATCGCCATGCTGACCAGTGGTACCGGCTACTCCGTGCCGATGCTTGAGGACGGTTACGGCTCGCCGCGCACGCTGCGCTGAGGCATCGAGGCCATGGTGTCGGCAGCCTCGATTGCCGGCGCCGCCATGAGCCTCCGCACATCCACTACGTTAAGCGCCTGCAGGCAGAAGCTGCATTGCGCTTCTGCATATGCAAATCCGGGGCGATCACGCAGCCAACGCGTCTGCTCCTGGGCAACATCCTTCAGGCCCGCCTCCAGCGCCAGGTCACGCACTGCCAGCCGCACCTGCAGGCGTGGCTGCTTCTTCAGCAGCGGTACGAGCAGGTCCAGCCCGGCCTGGGGCCGGCCCTCATGCTGCATCATCCGCCCGGCCAACAGGGTGACGTACTGGCGCAACACGCTGCTGTCAGGGAGATCCTGAAGCGCGTTCATCCGGGCCTGGACCGCCTTGGCCGGTGCGGCATCGCCCAGTCTCAGTGCCAGCAAGGCTGCCGCGTGTGCTGCAACCAGGCGATCCACTACCTCCACCGCGGGTTCGCCGCTCAGCTCTGCGAACGGCGCGGTCGCGGCCACGCGCGCCACCATCAGCGCCTTCGACCTTCTGCCGGCCATCATGTAGGCGACGGCCAGGGGCATGTCGAAGTTGTACCGATCCATGCCCTGGCGCTGTCCGGCAAGCATCCTTCCCTGTTCGGCGAGCTTGATGGCGCCCTCGACATCGCCTTGGTCAAGCGCAATCGTGGTAGCGAAATTGCCAGCATGGAAGTTGCCTGGATCGATCCGCGCAAGCAGCGCATTGGCCTTCTCGAACTCGGAACGCGCTGCCGCCACCGTCGCCTGGCGCATCAATGCACCTTCCCAACCATTGCCGGCGGCACGGCTGAACGCGATGTCAGCCTCTGCATAGCGCTCGCTGGCCAGCAAGGCGCGGCCGTACTGGTCCTGCGCGATCTCAGGCAGCTCGACCCTGCTTTGTGCAACACGCCTGGAAAGCGCCAGGGCCTCGGCAAGGCGGTTCTCGTGGAAAAGATTCAGACCGGCGTTGTAGCTTGCAGGCATGTAATCCGGATACAGCTCCGCCATGCGCGCCCAGCCATCGGTGGCACGATCCGGATCACTGATCTGCAGCGCCCAGTTCTGCACGTACAGGCGCTCGCGTGGTGTAAGGTGCCCTGATCGACGGTCGGCCTCTGCCAGCAGACGCCGGGCATCGCGGTAATTCATCATGGCGAAGCGACAGCGGGCTTGGCCCAGCCATGCCAGGGCGAACTCAGGATCGACCTCGATCGCCTGTCCGAAGAACGCCATCGCGCCGTTGAAATCTCCTCGGCTGTAGCGCTTCTGGCCCAAGGCAAACGCACGCAACGCATCCATGCTGCCCGTGGTCACCTCCGGCAGGGATTGGCTGTCGCGCTGGATCAATGCGGGCTCTTCGCCCAGGCGATCGCGCAGCTGGCGCGAAACTTCGTCCACCGCCGCCAGTACCGCACCCGCCTTCGCATCGGCGGATACCACGGCCAGGGTGCGCAGCGTCGACGGCTCGACCACCTCCACGCTGAAGCGGGTTCGGCCGCCGACATCGGTCGCCGATGGCACGAACACCAGGCGGGCGCCCGTGCGCACCGCCACAGCGGCGGCATCGCCACGTTCGCGGACACCGCGATCCGGCGGTTTCCGCATCATCTCAAGGGTGCGGCTGACGCGGTCGTCACTGACGACGTTGACGTAGCGGGACTGCTCGAGACTGATCCGGAACGCCTGGTCCAGGGCGTCATCGAGCAGTCGATTGCCGGTGAGGTTATGCAGCCCGCCGAGCACCACCCAGTCGCGTTCGGCGAACGCGATGGCCGGCTGTGGCCGGGTCAGCAACCAGACGCCAAGCACTGCGGCCAGCAGTACGGCGGCCTGCGCCGCCATCGCCAGCGGACGGCGCCACAACGGAAGATCACGCCGGGCCTTGGCCGTGTGCCGCAGCCGCCCCGGGGTGGGCATGCCCGCCGCCTGCACGCCGTAGACTTCGGCTGGCTGGCTCACGCCCTTGAAGCGCCATCGCCCGAACGACCGCCATTGCAGGCCTTCAGCCATCGCGCCCAGCGACCCACTGGAGCGACGCACGATGGATTCGGCCACCGCCGAAAGCAGGATCTGGCCCGGACGTGCCAACTGCATCAGGCGCGCCGCCGTCGGCTTGGCCAGGCCTTCGACTTCAATCGCCTTGGCGCCAGCCCGCACTGCCTCGGCGCTGTTCTCCCAGGTCAGCACATCGCCCACATGCAGACCGGCCCGCGCCTGCAGATGGATCTCGTGTCTCTGCCCCAGCGGCTGCAGCCCACGCTGGTAATCCAATGCGAAGCCAAGCGCGTCGATCGGGCGCTCGAACAGCATGAACAGCCCGTCGGAGCGATCGATCAGCTGGCCGTTCCAGCGCTGCTGCAGTGCCAGCACCAGGCGATCGTGTTCCTGGAACAGTTCGGCGGCAGCGACATCGCCGATGCGTTCGACCAGCAGCAGCGAGTCACACAGGTCGGTGAACAGCAGGGCGCGCAGTTGCTGGTTGTGCGGCGCCGACGTTCCGTTGTCGCCATTCATCGCCTCTGTCTCCCGATCTAGGGTGAGTCCACTGCGTCTGCCCAACGCAGGCAGTTGCCACCATCACGCTTGGCCTGGTACAGCGCACGATCCGCGCTGGCGTACCACTCGCTCCAGCCCGCATCCGGGTCCAGCAGGCTGGCGCCGATGCTGACCAGGCTGACGTGCGGCGTGCCGTGGCTGCGCTCGAGCAGGCCGTGTACCGCGCTGAGGATGAACTCTGCCGCGTGCTGCACGATCTCGTGGTTGCCACGACGCAGGATCAGGCAGAACTCGTCACCGCCGAGCCGGCAGGCCAGGTCCTGCTCACCGGCCATCGAGCGCAGGATGTTGCCCATGCTCTGCAGCACGCGATCGCCGGCCTGGTGGCCATGGCGGTCATTGATCTGCTTGAAGCGGTCGCAGTCGATGAGCAGCAGCGCCTGCGGCAGCCCACTGCCATCGGCGCGGCATTCCTGCAGGTACAGGGTGAGGCCACGGCGGTTGTGCAGCCCGGTCAGTTCATCGGTACGCACCAGTTCACGGGTGTGGGTCAGCTGGTGGGTAGTGATGTACAGGTTGTCCAGCGCGGTTTCCAGATCATGGTTGCGCCGGCGCAGCTGGCTGATCAGCGCCTGTTCGTTGGTCAGCACGCGCATGATCGTGCGGCGCAGGAAGTAGGCGACCAGGCCCGGATCGGATTCCACCAGACGATGGAAGTCGGCGGGCCCCAGCTCAAGCACCTCGCAGTCCACCAGGGCGCGCGCACTGGCGCTGCGCGGGTGATCACCCACCAGCAGGCCCAGCTCACCGAAGAACTCCTGCTGCCCGAGGGTCTTGATCACCAGGTCCTCGCCGAAATCCAGTTCGATCTGGCCTTCCAGGATCACGTACATGCGCTCGCCACGGTGGCCACGCTGGAACAGCCACTGCCCGGCATGAAGCTTGCGTGGACGGGCAAATCTGGCGAACAATGCGACCTCGGCATCGGACAGCAGCGCATGCACGATCTCGGCCATCGCCACCCGGGCGATACCTGACGTCACATCACTGTTCTCGGCCGCACCCCTGCCGGTCATTCCCTGCACCCGCCGCCAGCGTCCCCTGGTGAGCCGCGGAGCATAGCACCGCTTTAAAATGTGCGCCCTATCTCATTTTGAGCCGTGTGGTCCGCTTTCCCGATGTGAAGGCGCACGGTGGCCGTTCTGCCCGCCACGGTCCAGGGAAAAGTCGTTCCGGATCAATCTGATGGCCACCTTCACAGGGTTTCGGCCAAGTTGCCGGACTGTGGGGTGCGCTGGATTGACGCTGCATGCGTTCATCGCGTTTCCATCGATACAACAACGCCGGCAGGTCCCCCGACCGGCCGGCGTTGCCTGGCCCTTCCCTGGCCACCCTGATCGGATTCGCGCCCACGGTAGAGCTGGCCGCTGGCCGGCTTCTCCGTAGTGCACGAAGGCGCACGTGGGTGCCGGCCAGCGGCCGGCACGATCGGATCACGCGGCGCGTTCGCTGCGCCCGCCGTGGAACTGCTCCTCTTCGGTCGAGCCGGTCAACGCGGTGGTCGAGGACTGGCCCTGCTGGATCGCCTGGGTCACGGCATCGAAGTAGCCGGTGCCAACCTCGCGCTGGTGCTTGACCGCGGTGAATCCCCGCTCGGCGGCTTCGAACTCGGCTTCCTGCAGTTCCACGAACGCGCTCATCTGGCGGCGTGCGTAGCCGTGGGCCAGATTGAACATGCCGTAGTTCAGCGCGTGGAAGCCGGCCAGGGTGATGAATTGGAACTTGTAGCCATAGCTGCCCAGCTCACGCTGGAACTTGGCGATGGTGGCGTCGTCCAGGTTCTTCTTCCAGTTGAAGCTGGGCGAGCAGTTGTAGGCCAGCAGCTTGCCCGGGAACTTCGCATGGATCGCCTCGGCGAACCTGCGTGCGAATTCCAGGTCTGGCTTGCCGGTCTCGCACCACACCAGGTCGGCGTAGGGCGCGTAGGCCAGGCCACGGCTGATCGCCTGGTCCAGGCCATTGCGGGTCTTGTAGAAGCCCTCGACGGTGCGCTCGCCGGTGGTGAACGGGCGGTCGTTGGCGTCGATGTCACTGGTCAGCAGATCCGCGGCCTCGGCATCGGTGCGCGCGACCAGCAGGGTCGGCACGCCCAGCACGTCGGCGGCCAGGCGTGCGGCGTTGAGCTTCTCGATGGCCTCGCGGGTCGGCACCAGCACCTTGCCGCCCATGTGGCCGCACTTCTTCACCGACGCCAGCTGGTCTTCGAAATGCACGCCGGCGGCGCCGGCCTCGATCATCGCCTTCATCAGTTCGAAGGCGTTGAGTACGCCGCCGAAACCGGCTTCGGCGTCGGCCACGATCGGCTGCAGGAAGTCGATGTCATCCTTGCCTTCGGCGTGGTGCAGCTGATCGGCACGCAGCAGCGTGTTGTTGATGCGCTTGACCACCGCCGGCACCGAATCGGCCGGGTACAGCGACTGGTCCGGATACATCTGGCCGGCCAGGTTGGCGTCGGCCGCCACCTGCCAGCCGGACAGGTAGATCGCCTTCAGCCCGGCCTTGACCTGCTGCATGGCCTGGTTACCGGTCAGTGCGCCCAGCGCGTTGACGAACTCGCGCTCATGCAGCGATGCCCACAGCTTCTCCGCACCCAGGCGGGCCAGCGAATGCTCGATGTGGACGGTGCCGCGCAGGCGCACCACGTCGGCGGCGCTGTAGTTGCGCTGGATGCCTTCCCAACGCGGGTTGGTATCCCAGTCGTGCTGGATCTGTTCGGCAGTGGGCAGCTTGCTCATGTCTTTCTCCAGTTCGGTTCGTGCGTGCAGCGGGGAGGGAAACGGCGGGTTTGCGGGCAGTCGGTCAGTCGATGCGCGCGTAAGCCGGCAGGGTCAGGAAATCGGTCAGTTCGTCGCTGCGGCTCAGTTCGCCGAGCAGGGCGATGGCCTCGCCGATGCGTGCGCCACCGGGCAGCGCGGCGGTATCGCCCAGCCGTGCCGGCAGCTGCGAGAGGGTGGAATCCAGCAGCGCGAGGTCGATCGCGGTGCCGTCGTCCAGCTGCTGGCCCGGCGTGTGCAGCCACTGCCACAGCTGGCTGCGACTGATCTCGGCGGTGGCCGCATCCTCCATCAGGTGGTGGATCGGCACGCAGCCGTTGCCATCCAGCCAAGCGGCCAGGTAGCGCACGCAGACTTCCACGTTGCCTTCGAAACTGGCGCGGGTGATGGTGCCCGGCGGCCGTGCGATCAGTTCGTCGCGGCCGACGCGCACGTCCTGGCGCAGCACGCTGTGCTGGTTCGCACCGGGCATGTGTTCGTCGAAGATCGCCATCGCCACCGGAATCAGCGCCGGGTGTGCAACCCAGGTGCCGTCATGGCCGGCGGTGACTTCGCGCAGCTTGTCGGCGCGCACGCGGGCCATCGCCTGTTCGTTGGCGGCGGCATCGTTATTGATCGGAATCTGCGCGGCCATGCCGCCCATCGCATGCGCACCGCGGCGGTGGCAGGTCTGGATCAGCAGTTCCGAATAGGCCTTCAGGAACGGCTGGGTCATGGTCACCTGGCCGCGCTCGGGCAGCACGCGATCGGCGTGGCGGCGGAAGGTCTTCAGGTACGAGAAGATGTAGTCCCAGCGCCCGCAGTTCAGGCCGACGATGCGGTCACGCAGCGCGTGCAGGATCTCGTCCATCTCGAACACCGCCGGCAGCGTTTCGATCAGCACCGTCACCTTGATCTGGCCATGCGGCAGGCCGAGCATGCCTTCGATGTGCGACAGCGCGGTCTCCCACAGCGCCGCCTCTTCCATGCTCTGCAGCTTGGGCAGGTAGAAGTACGGGCCGCGGTCCTTCGCCTGCAGGGTGCGGGCGTTGTGGAAGGCGAACACCGCCGCGTCGAACAGGCCACCGGCCAGCGGCTGGCCGTCGATGGCCACGTGCTTTTCGTCCAGGTGCCAGCCGCGCGGGCGCACGATCAGCACCGCCTGCTCGTCGTACGGGCGCAGGCTGTAGTGCTTGCCATTTGCAGCGGTGAATTGCAGGTCACCGCGCACCGCCGCCGCCAGCGACTGCTGGCCGGCCAGGAGGTTGCGCCAGGTCGGCGAGGTCGAATCCTCGAAGTCGGCCATGAACACCTTGGCGCCGGAGTTCAGCGCGTTGATGACCATCTTCGGGTCGGTCGGGCCGGTGATCTCGACGCGGCGGTCCTGCAGCGCGGCCGGCAGCGGGGCAACGCGCCAGTCGCCGTTGCGGATCGCGGTGGTGTCTTCGCGGAAGTCCGGCAGGCCGCCCTGATCGAAGAACGCCTGGCGCTCGCGGCGGGCCTGCAGCCGTGCCTGCCGGCCCGGTTCCACCGCACGGTGCAGCGACACCAGCAGGGCCAGCAGCGGCGCCGGCAGCACGGTGTCCTGGCCGGCCACGCGGGTCGCCAGGGCGATGCCGGGGGTAGCCTTGCTGGCAGGGGTGGGAACAGCGGAAGCGACGGCGGACATGGGGCGACTCCAGCGGTGGGGGAACGACTCCACGGTGCCGCTGGGCCGGAGTATTTGGCAAAACAGTTTTTGCAATGCTTTACATAAATTGTGCTAATACTTGTGACGCCATGACCACGCGCCCCTCGCCAAGTCCGCGTTTTTCCTACAAATCCGACCGGTTGAAGCCGCTGCGCGCGTTCTGCCAGACCGTGCGCCTGGGTTCGGTCTCACGGGCGGCTGAGGCACTTTTCGTCAGCCAGCCGGCGATCAGCCTTCAGTTGCAGGCGCTGGAGCGGGAGCTGGGGGTGCCGCTGTTCGAGCGCAGCGGGCGGCGCCTGGTGCCCAGCCGCGAGGGCCAGCTGCTGTATGAAATGGCGCAGCCACTGGTGGAAAACCTGGACGGGCTGGAGGCGCGCTTCCGCGACAAGGTGCGCGGACTGGATGCGGGCGAACTGAACATCGCCGCCAACAGTTCCACCATCCTCTACCTGCTGCCCAAGATCGTCGAACGCTTCCGCCTGCATCACCCGGACGTGCGTCTGACCCTGCACAACGCGATCAGCGCCGACGGCACCGACCTGCTGCGCGAGGATGCCGCCGACCTGGCGATCGGTTCGATGACCGATGTGCCGGCCGACCTGAGCTACGCCCCGGCCTACCGCTTCGAGCAGGTGCTGATCGCACCGCACGATCATCCGCTGGCCAGTGGCGGCGAGCTGGAGCTGGCCGACATCGCGCGCTATCCGCTGGTACTGCCGCCGAAGCGGCAGATCACCTATCGCCTGGTGGACCAGGTGTTCCAGCGCCACCGCATCGCCTACACCGTGGCACTGGAGGTCGGCGGCTGGGAGGTGATCAAGCAGTACGTGGCGATGGGCATGGGCATTTCGATCGTGCCGGCGCTGTGCCTGAACGAGGCCGACCGCGAGCGGTTGGCGGCGCGGTCGATGAAGCGCTGGTTCCCGGAACGCAGTTACGGGGTGATCGTGCGCCGGGGCAAGGCGCTGTCGGCGCAGGCGCGGGCGTTCATCGAGCTGATCCAGCCGGAGTTGTTCAGCCCGCGCGATTACGACCAGAGCGGGCATTCGGAGCGGTGAGGGGTGTTCGGCAGGGCTGCGCCCTGCACCTGCCGAATCAACGTCAACGGCAACTGCAACTGCAACTGCAACGTCAAAAGCCGGGCTTCCGTGAGATGGCGGGGTGGGTCCGGTTGCGGGGGACGCTGCAAGTACGTCCCTGTAAGCTCGGTCGCCGCATCCATGCGGCTCACGCCCCCGCAACCGGACCCACCCCGCCTTCGACAGTTGGTTGCTGCTGTTGGTGCCAGCTGCTGTTGGTGGGTGCCGACCGTTGGTCGGCACGGGATCGGATCCCATCTCTGATTCATTTCCGGCTGACGATGAATAAACTGGCCGCATGTCCATCGAACTCCGCCACCTGCGTTACTTCCTCGCTGTTGCCGATACGCTGCACTTCGGCCAGGCGGCGGAGCGGCTGGGCATGTCGCAGCCGCCGCTCAGCCAGCAGATCCGCCAGCTGGAGGACCTGATCGGTGCGCGCCTGTTCGTGCGCAGCCATCGTCGTGTGCAGCTGACGCCTGCGGGCGAGCTGCTGCAGGAACGTGCACGCGCCATCGTGCAGCAGGTGGAGACGGCGGTGGACGAGGTACAGCGCGCGCAGCGCGGTGAGCAGGGTGAACTGCACATCGGCCTGACCCGCGCCACGCCGCTGTCGCCGCAGATTCCGCGTTCGATCCTGCATTACCGCCAGCAGTATCCGCAGGTGCGGCTGCAGCTGAGCGAGATGAACACCCTGCAGCAGATCGACGCGCTGCTCGACGGCTCACTGGACGTGGGCATCATCCGCAAGCGTGCGCTGCCGCCGGAACTGGTGGCGCACAGCCTGTTCGTCGATCCGCTGGCGTTGATCGTGCATGCCGACCATCCTGCCCTGCGCAGACTGTCGAAGCAGGGCACGCTGTCGCTGCGCGACTTCGCGCAGGAGCCATTCGTGGCGTTCCGCCGCAGTGCCGGTGCCGGCATCCATGACCACATGATCGCGTTGTGCGCGGCTGCCGGATTCACGCCGCGCATCGTGCAGGAGGCGGGTGAAGCCTCGACGCTGATCAGCCTGGCCGCCGCGGGCCTGGGCGCCGCGATCCTGCCGTCTTCGTGCGATCACATCCGGGTGGAAGGATCGCGCTTCGTGGCGCTGGCCGATGCCGGTGCCCATTCGGAAGTGCAGCTGGCGTGGCATCGCGAACGGGTAACCCCGTTGATCCGCAATTTCGCCACGCTGCTGCGCGGGGCATTCGCCGGTAGAGTCGACTGTTAGTTGTGATCTCTCGGTAGGTTGTTCATCCGGGGCATCTTTGGAAAATGGTGGTTACCACACCTCTCCAGACCCCAAAGAGCCCGGATGAACCACCATAAAAATGCCCGTTTGACGCCGTTTAGTCGAGAACTTCTTGTCCGCCGCATCACTGAGCAAGGCCTTCGGCCAGAAGAGGCCGCCCAGGCTTGCGGGGTGAGTGTACGCACGGCTTACAAGTGGCCGGCCCGGTATCGAGCCGAGGGCCTGATTGGGCTGCAGAACCGCAGCTCTCGGCCCAGCCGCAGCCCCCATGGCACCCCTGAGGCATTGGTAGAGCAGATCGTCCAGCGTCGACGTCAACGGCAAACCTACCTGACCATTTCCAAGGCATTGGGTGTGGCTCACAGCACCATTTCACGACTGATGCGCCGACGAGGACTCAATCGCCTGTGCCTTCTGGACCCACCGAAGAAGGCGGTCCGGTATGAGTACGACAGCCCGGGCGGCTTGCTGCACTTGGATATCAAGAAACTCGGCAACTTCCACCGGCCCGGACACCGGGTCGATCCGAATCGGCGTGGCAATGCTGGCGGCGGTGGCTGGGGCTATGTCCATGTGGCCATTGATGACCACTCCCGAGTCGCCTTCAGTAGCGTTCACACCGATGAGAAGGGCTCAACGGCCTGCCAAGCGCTGCTGGCCGCTTTGGCGTACTACAAGACGCTGGGGGTCACCTTCCAGCGTGTTCTGACTGACAACGGCGCCTGCTATCGCTCCGGCGTCTTCGCTCGACTCGTCGCCTCGTTGGGCATGAAGCACTATCGGACCAAGCCCTACACCCCGCGAACCAACGGTAAGGCCGAGCGCTTCATCCAGACCAGCTTGCGTGAATGGGCCTACGCCTGCGAGTACGCTTCGTCAGAGCAACGCAACGCCGTGCTACCTGAATGGCTGCATCATTACAACTGGCACCGACCCCACATGGGGATCGGCAGCCAGCCGCCTATTTCCAGAATCCCGCTGAACAACGTGGTGGGTTTACACAGTTAGTCGACTATCGCGCGCAGCGCGGGGTTTTCGCGATCTGATGGAAGAGCAGTCGACTAACAGTCGACTCTACCTCGGCAGACCCGCCACACCGTGGTTGCCGGCCAGCGGCCGGCACTACCGTGCGTTGGGTCACGCCGTGACCGGCTGCGGCGCGCGCTGCTGCAGCGCCCAGACGATGCCACCGCCGATCAGGGTCAGCACGGCGGCGAACGCACACACGCCAAGCCAGTCCCAGGCTGCATAGGCCAGGCCACCCACACCGCCCAGCACGCTGGACCCCAGGTAGTAGGCGAACAGGTACAGCGCCGAGGCTTCCGCACGCATCGCACCGGCGCGGCTTCCAACCCAGCTGCTGGCCACGGAATGACCACCGAAGAAGCCGAAGGTCACCAGTGCGATACCCAGCGCCATCGTGCTCAGCCACGGCATCGCCAGCAGCGCGATGCCGGCGCCGATCAGCGCGAACGAGATCGACAGGATGCGGCCGCGTCCGTAGCGCGTGGCCTGCTGGCCCATCCACGCCGAACTGAAGGTACCCACCAGATAGACGCTGAAGATCAGCCCGACCACGGTCTGGCTGAGATGGTAGGGCGGCGCCAGCAGGTGATAGCCCAGGTAGTTGTAGAGGGTGACGAACACGCCCATCAGTACGAACGAGGTGGCGAACAGCCACGGCAGGCCCGGGTCGGCGAACAGCGTGCGCCAGCGCGACGGCAATTGGCGCAGGCCGCCGCGACGTGCATGGAAGTGACGCGACGGCGGCAGCTGCAGCCACAGCAGCACGGTGCTGGCCACGGCGATGATCGAGACCACGCCGATGCCCCAGCGCCAGCCCCAATGGTCGGCGATGATGCCGGCCAGCAGGCGCCCGCTCATGCCACCGATGGCGTTGCCGCCGATGTACAGGCCCATCGCCAGGCCCAGCGCGCGGCTGTCCATTTCCTCGACCAGGTAGGTCATCGCTACCGCCGGCACGCCGCTCAGCGCCAGGCCAAGCAGGGTCCGCAGCACCAGCAGCGTGGTCCAGTCGTCCACCAGCGCGGTGCACAGCGACAGCATGGCCGACGCCAACAGCGCAACGATCATCAACGGGCGACGGCCGACCGCGTCGGACAGCAGGCCGGCCAGCAGCATCGCCACCGCCAGCGTGCCAGTGGTCAACGACAGCGACATCGCGCTGCCGGCGGCGGACACGCCGAAGTGACGGCTGAACTCGGGCAGCAGCGGCTGCACGGTGTACAGCAGGCCGAAGGTGGAGAAGCCGGCCAGGAACAGCGCCAGCGCGGTGCGGCGGAAGGCCGGGGTGCCCTGCTGGATGCGGGTGTCGGTGCCGGTATCGAGAGTGGAGGGACGGCCTTCAACGGCCGCCGCAGTTTCGCCAGTCATGGAATCGAAGGGCCGGTGGGGACGGCCGGGCGTGGGAGGGAACGGGCCTCAGACTAGGCCCGTCCATCCAGTCGATCCATAACCTGATAAGTCAGGATTGATACTCAAGAAGTATCAATTCAGCTTACAGGCGCTGCCACTCGAAACCGTCGCCGCGGCGGTAGTACACCGCCACCGCACGGCCGTAGACCTTGTCGGCATCTACGAAGCCGAAGAAGCGGCCATCGAAGCTGTTGCCACGGTGGTCACCCAGCACCAGCACCTTGCCGTCCGGCACCACCAGGTCGGCGATGTCCGGGCCGCCCCCCATGTCCAGATCGAGGCTGGCACGGCGTTCACCGAAGGCTTCCACATCCTGCAGGTCCGCAGTCTGCAGCGGCTGGCCGTTGATGGTCAGGTGCCCTTCGTGCAGCTGTACATGGTCACCGGCCACTGCGGCAACGCGCTTGATCAGGCGGGTGCCGTCGGCTGGCGAATCGAATACCGCCACTTCGCCGCGCTGCGGCGTGCCGGTGGACATCAGTTCCCTGCTGGTGAATGGCAGGCGCAGGCCGTAGGCGCGCATGTCCACCACCACCCGGTCGCCGGGCTGCAGGGTCGGCTGCATCGAACCGCTGGGCACCACGTAGTGGTTGGCGAGGGTATCGCGGGCGGCGGCGAGCAGGCCGAGCATCACCAGCAACGGCAGCGCCTCCTTTTTCAGCCAGGCCAGCGCGCGATCAGAAAAGGGAGGGCGGGCAACGGCGTCCATGGCAGGCTCCGGGTGGGTGGTAGCTGCATCAGACCACACATGGGGGGAGAGGTTCCCGGTAGCGCCAGGTTACGCAGGTTTTACGCGCGGGACCGGCCGCGGGCATCGCACCTTTACGGCCAGCACGCGCATCGTGTGCCCACCGCGCCGCAGGGCGCATTCCGCAAGGTGTTGTATGACCCTCCTGGTGATCCGCCACGCATCTTCGTCCGTGCCGCGCCCGCAGCTGCCGGCGCAGCTGAACGGCCATCGCGTGCTGTGCAGCGACTGCGCCAGCCTGTCCGAAGTGCGCCAGTGCCTGTGCCAGCCGCAGGCGCGTTCGGCCGACTGGGTGCTGCTGGATGTCGGCGTGGCCGACGAGGCGCAATGGCAGGCCGAGGGCGGTGCGCTGCAGGCGGCGCTGGAACGGCTGCCGGCGCAGTACATCGAGTTGCAGGCACCCAGCGAGCCCGGCCTGGAGGCGCGCCTGCGACTGCAGCATGGCCCGGCGGCGGTGGTCATCGACCAGCGCAGCCAGCAGGCCGGTTATCCGTTGTCGCTGGCCATCGTCGGCCGCCGCCTGGCGCAGGAGGGCTGAGCCATGTCGATCTTCATCATCCGTGGCCCGGAAGCCGCCGGTGCGCTGATCCGTACCGCCATGCCGCTGCCGGCACCGGTACTGAAGTCGTTGGTGCACCGGGCGATCGACGCCGGCACCAGCGTGGCGATACGCGCCTGCGGCTCGGAACAGGAACTGCTGGACGCCCTGCGCGTGGCCGACCACAGCCGCGGCGAGGTGACGCTGCTGGACCCGGGTGCGTGTGCAAACAGCCTGCGTCTTCAGCGCCTGCTGCCCTACCTGCACAACGCCTACGTGGAAGTACATGACGACGGCGCGGTGGCCGAGCCGTGCCTGCCGGCCGGTGTCGGCCAGCGCCTGGGCATCGCCGCCGGGTACGGTGCGCAGAGCTATGTGCTGGCGCTGGACATCGCGCTGGATCACCTGGGGCTGGCCGAACAAGCCAACCGGGTACACGTGGGGACGTGATGGCCGGGCTGTGCCCGGCACCCGGTAGTGCCGGCCGCTGGCCGGCAACCTCAACAGCAACAGCAACAGCCAAAGCCGGTTTCCTGGGGGATGGCGGGGTGGGTCCGGTTGCGGGGGACGCTGCAAGTACGTCCCTGTAAGCTTGGCCGCGGCATCCATGCCGCGGACACCCCCGCAACCGGACCCACCCCGCCTTCGACAGATCTCCGCGAACTGTCGGAACAGCATGGCCTGCTTTTGGTGGGTGTCGACCTTGGTCGATACATGGATCCACGCCATGCGTGGATGAGCGGCAAACTGCGGAATCTGTCGATGGCATCGATTCAACGAAAAACGGCGGGGTTTCCCCCGCCGTTATTTCTTTCGTACTCCAGGTCGCGCTTATTTCAGCCCGCGGAACTTCAGCAGCGGTTCCACCGACGGGTCCTTGCCGCGGAAATCGCGGTACAGGGTCGACAGCTCCACGCTGTTGCCGCGCGAGAGGATCTTGTCGCGGAATTCCTGGCCATTGGCGGCGGTCAGGCCACCGTGTTCGGTGAACCACTGGTAGGCGTCATGGTCCAGCACTTCCGCCCAGAAGTAGGCGTAATAGCCGGCCGAGTAACCGCCACCCCAGATGTGGTCGAAGTAGGTGGTGCGGTAACGCGGCGGCACCTGCGGCAGGTCGACCTTGAACTTCTTCAGCGCGCTCGCTTCAAAGGCGCCGACATCCTGCAGCGGCGCGTCAGCCTTCTGCGTGTGCCAGGCCAGGTCCAGCAGTGCGGCCGACAGGTACTCGGTGGTCGCATAGCCCTGGTTGAAGCTGCGTGCCTTGAGGATCTTGTCGACCAGCTCCTGCGGCATCGCCTCGCCGGTCTTGTAGTGCTTGGCGTAGTTGGCGAACACCTTCGGGTCCAGCGCCCAGTGCTCGTTGAACTGCGACGGGAACTCGACGAAGTCGCGCGAGGTGGCGGTGCCGGCAATCGACGGATACTTCACGTTCGAGAACATGCCATGCAGTGCATGGCCGAACTCATGGAACATGGTGGTGACGTCGTCGAAGCTGATCAGCGCAGGCTGGCCGGCGGCCGGCTTGGTGAAGTTGCAGACGTTGTAGACCACCGGCTTGGCGCCGGTCAGGCCGTCCTGCTCGACGAACACGTCCATCCAGGCGCCGCCAGACTTGCTGTCACGCTTGAAGTAGTCGGTGTAGAACAGGGCCAGCGAGGTGCCGTCCTTGTCGAACACTTCGTACACCTTCATGTCCGGGTTGTAGGTCGGAATGTCGGTACGCGGCTTGAAGGTGATGCCGTACAGCTGGGTGGCGGCGTAGAAGACGCCGTTCTGCAGCACGTTGTCCAGTTCGAAGTACGGCTTGATCTGCGACTCGTCCAGATCGTACTTGGCCTTGCGCACCTGCTCGGCGTAGAAATCCCAGTCCGAGGCGGCGACCTGGAAGCCGCCCTTCTGCGCGTCGATCACCTTCTGGATCTCGCCGGCTTCGGCGCGCGCCTTGGCGGTAGCGGCCGGCACGGTGTCGGTCAGCAGCTTCAGCGCGGCAGCCGGGGTCTTGGCCATCTGGTCGCCCAGCTGGTAGTCGGCGAAGGTGCCGAAGCCAAGCAGCTTGGCCTTTTGCGCACGCAGCTGGGCCAGGCGCTGCACGGTCTGCCGGGTGTCGTTGGCATCGCCACGCTCGGCGCGGGTTTCCGAAGCCTTCAGCACGGCGGCACGCTGGTCGCGGTCACTCAGCGAGCCGAGCACCGGCTGCTGGGTGGTGTTCTGCAGCGGCAGCAGGAACTTGCCATCCAGCTTGCGCTCCTTCGCTGCGTTGGCGGCGTTGTTGATCGCATCCTCGTCCAGGCCGGCCAGCTTGGCCTTGTCGTCAACGACAACGGCCGCAGCGGCGGTAGCGGCCACCAGGCGGGTGTGGAACTGGGTGGAAAGGGTGGTTTCTTCCACGTTGAGCTTGCGCAGCGATGCCTTGTCGGCGTCGGACAGCTGTGCGCCGGCGCGCACCAGGCCATCGTAGTAGTGCTCGACCAGGCGCTTCTGCACCGGATCCAGTTCAAGCGTGTCGCGCTGGTCATAGATCGACTTCACGCGCGCGAACAGCTTCGGGTCGAGGTTGATCTCGTCCTGGTGCGCAGCCAGCTTCGGCGCCACTTCTTCCTGGATCTTCTGGCGCGCATCGTTGGTATCGGCCTGGACCAGGCCGAAGAAGATGCGCGACACGCGGGTCAGGGTCTCGCCGCTGCGCTCCATCGCCACGATGGTGTTGTCGAAGGTGGCCGGCTCGCTGCTGTCGGCGATCTTGCGAACGTCGGCCAGGTGCTGGCGCATGCCTTCTTCGAAGGCCGGCAGGTAGTCGCTGTCCTTGATCTTGTCGAACTGCGGCGCCTGGAACGGCAGCGTGCTGGCGCTCAGCAGCGGATTGGTGGAGGCTTCGGCCGGCTGCTGGGCCGGGGCTTTCTGGGCATCGGACACGGGGGTGGACTCCTTGCCGGAACAGGCCGCCAGCGCCAGGCTGATGGCGGCGGCCAGGACTACGGTACGCGACATGTAAAACGCTCCTTGGGCAGACGGTATGGAATACCAGCCCTCCACCCTACTCCTGTCGCGCTCGCCCGGCATGTGCCGGACGTGGCGTCTATGCGACGGCCTGCGGCCGGCTCAGACCGTGCCGCGGGTCTTGCCGATCCACGGCCGGTAGAACTCGCGGATGGCGGCCATGTCGGCAGCATCGTCGCCGGTCGGCTGGAACAGCGGGCCGATGCCGATGGTCTTTTCCGGGTAATGGAAATAGGCGGCCAGGATCGGCACGTCGGCCATCCGGGCGATCTTCAGGAAGCCGGCCTTCCACTCCTTCACCGCCTTTCGGGTGCCCTCGGGGGTGATGGCGAACCACATCTTCTCGTTGTTGCGCAGCAGGTCCACCGCCTGGCCCACCGTGCCCTGCGGCGAGCTGCGGTCCAGCGGGATCACGCCCAGCTTGTGCAGCAGCGGCCCCAGCGGCCACCAGAACAGCGAGGCCTTGCCCAGCACCTTCACCTTCATGCCCAGCGCGATCTTGGCCGCCATGCCCCACAGGCCGTCCCAGTTGGACGAATGCGGCGCGATGATGAACACCAGGCGCGGGATGTCAGGCAGGGTGCCGGTCACCTTCCAGCCGCCCATGCGCAGGGTGCAGCGCGCCAGCCAGCGCAGGAAGGCGTTGGGTTTGACCTGTGGCATCTGCGGCGGCACGGCCGGCAGCAGCGGAGTCGGGTTGTTCAAGCAATCACTCCCAGTCACGTGATGAGCGCCCGCGCTTGATCTGCGCGCGCCCGCGTTTGGCGTCCAGACGACGCAGTTTCGACCCGAGGGTCGGCTTGGTGGCCTTGCGCGGTTTGGGCACGCTCAGCCCGGCCTGGATGAAGGCCGCCAGCCGCTCGCGCGCATCCTCGCGATTGCGATCCTGGGTGCGGAAACGTTGCGCGTCGATGACCAGCACGCCTTCGCCGGTCATGCGCCGGTCACGCCGCGCCAGCAGGCGCGTGCGCAACGGTTCGGGCAACGAGGGCGAGTTGGCCACGTCGAAACGCAGTTCCACCGCAGTGGAGACCTTGTTGACGTTCTGGCCACCGGCACCGCTGGCACGCACGAACCGCTCGACGATCTCGCCGTCGGGGATTTCAAGCTGCGCGTTGATGGTGACCGGTCCACTGCCCATCCGCGCATTGTAGCGGCAGCCACGTGTCGGAGTGCGCATCGCGCGCCGTATGCCGCCGATCAGGTACCGAACACGCCGCCTTCGCCTTGGCTGCGGGTATGCTGGCCGTCCCATGTACCGCAGGAAGCTTCGCATGACCCGCTCCGCACCCGCCCTGCCGTCCCTGCTGCGCCGCGCCGCCCTGCTGCTGGCGCTGGCCGTGGCCAGTGTCCCCGCCCTGGCCGCGCCGCCGACCGATGGCGACATCAACCGTCTGCTGTCCGCGTCACGTGCGCAGAGCATGATCGACACCATGCTGCCGCAGATCGAGGCGATGCAGCAGCAGCAGTTCCAGCAGGTGGCCGCACAGCGCCAGCTCAATGCCCAGCAGCAGGAGCAGCTGAAGCGGATCCAGGCACGGACCAGCCAGACCCTGCGCCAGGCACTGTCCTGGCAGCAGCTGCGGCCGATGTACGTGGACCTGTACAAGAAGACTTTCAGCAAGGAAGACGTGCTGGCGATGGCCGAGTTCTACGAGAGCGCGGCCGGCCAGAGCCTGCTGGACAAGACCCCGGCCCTGATGCAGAACGTGATGGTGGCGATCCAGGCGCGCATGCAGCCGCTGTTCGCGGACCTGCAGAAGGACCTGGAAGCGATCGTCAACGAGCCGGAAAAGAAGTGAGGTCGTGCCGGCCGCTGGCCGGCAACCTCGTACGGTTGGGATCAGGCAGATGCCGGCCAGCGGCCGGCACTACCGTCTATAGGTCCACCTGCCAGCCGAACAGGTCCAGCGCCTTCTGGAACTCACGATCCAGCGGCGCACTGACATCCACGTTGCCACCCTCAGGATGCGGGAAGCGCAGGCGCTCGGCGTGCAGCAGCATGCGGTGCACGCCCTGCATGCGGAAGATGCGGTTGTGGCGGCCATCACCGTGGCTGGTGTCGCCGATCATGTGATGCGACAGGTGCTTGAGGTGCCGGCGGATCTGCCGGAAGCGCCCGGTCTGTGGCTGGCAGCGCAGCAACGCATAACGCGAGCTGGTGAATTCACCGACCGGCACCGACAACTCTCCGGTGGCCAGGCGCTGGAAGTCGGTGACCGCCGGCTTTTTCACCGGTTTGCCCGGGCCGCCGTCCAGATCATGATCGACCTGCCAGGCGAGTTCGGCCGGCCGGCCCCGGCAGACGGTCAGGTAGTCCTTCAGCACCTCGCCACCCATCAGCGCCTTGCCCAGCGCACTGGCGGTCTCGCGGTCAAAGGCCAGCAGCAGGCAGCCACTGGTGGCCCGGTCCAGGCGATGCACGAGCAAGATCGGGCGGCCCAGCTGCTCGCGCAGGCGGTCGGCCAGGAAGTCGTCTTCGCCACGGGCCAGCTTGCTGTCGTGGACCATCAGCCCGGCAGGCTTGTTGACCACGGCCAGGCGCTCATCCAGGTGCAGCAGCTGCAGGGGCGCGGTTTCAGTCTCGACCGCGGCGAGGGTGTCAGGTTCGGTGCTCACGGCGGGATTATCGAGGCTGGGCACTGAATGCGGTAGAGCCGGCCGCTGGCCGGCTGCCTGCGGATCGTCTGGCTGCTGGGCTTGCCGGCCAGCGGCCGGCACTACCAGATCAGGCGCGGCCAGCACTACCGGATCAGGCGCGGGCAGCACGGCGGTCAGGCGTTGCGTACGGCCAGCAGCTCGCCGTTGCCCACCGGCACCAGGCTGGTGCTGAAGTCCGGATCAGCGTCCAGCAGCGTCCGCAGCGGTTCCATCTCTCCCGCATGCGAGGTGGCGTTGTCCACCACCAGCAGGCCACCCGGACGCAGCACGCGGCGCAGCTGCGGCCACCAGCCGGCGTATTGCCCGCGGTCCGAATCGAGGAACAGCAGGTCAATGCTGGCATCGGCGGCCTCTGCCAGCCACGGCCCGGCATCGCCGTGGACCAGCGTGATGCGATCGGCCAGGCCACTGCGCGCGAAGGTGTCACGCGCCATCGCCGCCTTGTCCTCGGCGTATTCCAGCGTGGTCACGTGGCCGTTGATGGCGGCGGCTGCCTCGGCCAGCCACAGCGTCGAATAGCCGTTGGACGTACCGATTTCCAGCACCCGGCGCGCAGTGCCGAAGCGCACCAGCACCGACAGGAATTCACCGGTCTCCGGCGTGATGTTGAGCATGCGTCGGCCGCGCGCACTTTCGCGTGCGTCGTTGTCGGCGCCGAAGCGGGCCAGTTCGTCCTTGAGTGCCTGCAGCATGGGGCCTACTTCCACCACGCGCGCAGCAGCGCCACTGCGCCGACCGCACCGGACAGCCAGCTCCACGCCGGCACGTCGCCCCAGTACCAGCCCGGCGGCTGCAGCACATACATCAGTGCAGCGATGGCCAGCAGGCCGACGCCGGTGATCGCGCCGACCGCATGCTTCTGCAGGCGCTGCACGCTGGCATCCAGTGCGGCCAGGTCGCGCGAACGCATCGACAGTTCGTGGCGGCCTTCCACCTGCTGGGTCAGCCAGGCGTGCACCAGGCGCGGCATGTCCGGTGCATGGGTCATGATTTCCGGCAGGCGCTTGCCGATCTCGCGTACCACCCGGCGCGGGCTGTAACGTTCGCGCAGGATCTTTGCCAGCACCGGCTTGGCCACCGCCCAGATGTCGATCTGCGGGTCGAGCTGGCGGCCGACGCCCTCGATGTTCAGCAGGGTCTTCTGCAGCAGGATCAGCTGCGGCTGCAGGGTCAGCTGGTAACGCTGGGCCACGCGGAACAGCTTCATCAGCACTTCGGCCAGCGATATCTGCGACAGCGGACGGGTGAAGTACGGTTCGCACACCGAACGCACGGCGGCCTCGAGGTCATCGATGCGCACGTTGTCGGGCATCCAGCGCGCCTGCACGTGCAGTTCGGCGATGCGGCGGTAATCGCGGTTGAAGATGGCCATGAAGTTCTCGGCCAGGTAGTACTGATCTTCCTGCGAGAGCTGGCCCATGATGCCGAAATCCAGCGCGATGAAGCGCGGATTGGCGCGGCGCGCCGGATCGGTGTCGACCCAGATGTTGCCGGCGTGCGCATCGGCGTGGAAGAAGTTGTCGCGGAACACCTGGGTGTAGAACACCCGCACGCCCTTGGCGGCCAGCGCCTTGCGGTCGATGCCGGCCTTGTCCAGTGCGGCGATGTCATCGGACGGGATGCCCCACACACGCTCCAGGGTCAGCGCGCGCTCTGCGGTGTGGCTCCAGATCACTTCCGGCACGTACAGATCGTCGCTGTTTTCCCAGAAGCGGCGCAGCACGCTGGCATTGGCGCCTTCGCGCTGCAGGTCCAGCTCGGCGGCCAGGGTGTTCTCGACCTCGGCCACCACTTCGCGCGGCCGGATCTTGTCGGCGCGCGGATGGGTGCGCTCGACCAGGGCGGCCAGCGAATTGAGCAGGGCAATATCCGCGTCGATCTGCTTCTCGATGCCCGGTCGAAGTACCTTGACCACCACCTGGCGACCATCGGCCAGCGTGGCTGCGTGCACCTGCGCGATCGAGGCCGAAGCCAGCGGTTCGGTGTCGAAGCTGGCGAAGGCCTCGCTGACCGGCAGGCCGAGCGCGTCCTCGACGATGCGGCGCGCGGTCTCGCCATCGAACGGCTTGACCCGGTCCTGCAGCAGGGTCAGCTCGTTGGCCACGTCCGGCGGCACCAGGTCGCGGCGGGTGGACAGGATCTGGCCGAACTTGACGAAGATCGGGCCGAGGTCCTGCAGTGCCAGGCGCAGGCGCGCACCGCGCGACTGCGAGGCGATGCTGGCCGAGGCGCGCGGCACGAACGGCTTGGCCAGGCGCAGCCAGCGCTCGGCCGGCGTGCCCTGCAGCAGGTCGTCGAGGCGGTAACGCAGGATCACCCGGCCAATGCGGCTGGCCCGCAGCACGGCCTTCATGCGGCACCCCGCAGGCGCTGCACGCGTGCACCAAGGCGCTCCACGTCATCGCGCAGCACGTCCACGTCGTCGTGGAAGGCATCCAGCTCGGCGCGCGGCACCACATCGCGCGACTCCTCGGTGATGAACTCAGCGGCGCTGTGGGCCAGGTCGATCGCCCCCTGGCGCGCGTGCTGCAGGGCGCTGCGCAGGGTGTTGGCGACCTGCACGCCCAGTACTTCGCCGAATACGCTGACGAAAGGCTGCTGCCAGTCCGGATCGAAGCCCTTGGCCAGTTGCTGCAGGCGGCGCGCCAGCTCGGCATCGCCGGCCACGCGCACACGGCCCTTGCCGTTGTTGTCGCCGCGCCGCGCGTTGGCCAGCAGCGGCAGCTGCGCCAGCACGCCGGCCAGGCTGCTGCGCACGGCCAGGTCGGCTTCCTGCGCATCCACCGGGCCGACCCGCAGCTGGTCGCCGTCGACGCTGATGCGCATGGCCAGCGACGGCGCTTCCAGGGTCAGGTCGATATGCCGGCCGTCGAGGCTGGCCAATCCATGGCGGGTATCCGGATCCAGCGCCAGCGCGCGGTTCAGGGCGATCTGCAGGGCGCGGCCAGCGACCGGCTTGAGGGACTTGAGCAGGGAGAGAGCCATGTGCGCATTCTACCTGCGTGGGTGGGGAGCTTGGGCCGGGCTGCCGGGCTGCCGGGCTGCCGCCCGGCACCCGTGGTAGTGCCGGCCGCTGGCCGGCAAGATCAACATCAAAAGCTGGCTATCCGTGGGATGGCGGGGTGGGTCCGGTTGCGGGGGACGCTGCAAGTACGTCCATGTAAGCTCGGTCGCCGCATCCATGCGGCTCACGCCCCCACAACCGGACCCACCCCGCCTTCGACAGTTTCCTGTCGTCCGTGGGGTCGGATGCCGTTGTAGCGCAACGGGCTCCGACCCCTGCTGATGGGCCATGAGGACGGTAGATCCACGCCATGCGTGGATGGATTTCTGGTTCATCTGTGCCTCACGCGGAGGGCCGATGAAGGTTCATGCTATGGGGCCACGCAACGCACAGGACATCGCACTCCCCATGGCACGGACCCGGGTTGGCATCATTTTCGGGGGCAAGTCTTCCGAGCACGAAGTTTCGCTGCAGTCGGCGAAGAACATCCTCGATGCGCTTGATCGCGAGCGCTTCGAGCCGGTGCTGGTCGGCATCGACAAGCAGGGCCAGTGGCATCTGAGCCAGCCGGATACCTTCCTGATCAATGCCGATGATCCGTCGCGCATCGCGCTGCATCGCTCGGGCCAGTCGCTGGCGGTGCGTCCGGGCGCCGAGCAGGCGCAGCTGCAGCCGTGCGATGCGGCCAGCGCGCTGGGCCAGATCGATGTCGTGTTGCCGATCGTGCACGGGCCACTGGGCGAGGACGGTGCGCTGCAGGGGCTGCTGCGCATGATCAACCTGCCCTTCGTCGGTTCGCCGGTACTGGGCTCGGCGGTGGCGATGGACAAGGACGTAACCAAACGCCTGCTGCGCGACGCCGGGCTGCAGGTGGCACCGTGGCTGTGCATCCGTCGCCATCAGGCGGCGGAGGTGGATGCCGATGCGGTGATCGCGCAGCTCGGCCTGCCGTTGTTCGTGAAGCCGGCCAACCAGGGTTCGTCGGTGGGCGTGAGCAAGGTCAAGGATGCGGCGGGCTTCACCGAGGCACTGGCCTTGGCGCTGCGCTACGACCACAAGGTGCTGGTGGAATCGGCGGTGGTCGGTCGTGAGATCGAGTGCGCGGTGCTGGGCAACGAACATCCGCAGGCCAGCCTGTGCGGCGAGGTGGTGGTGCACGACGAGTTCTACGCCTACGACACCAAGTACATCAACGCCGATGGCGCCGAGGTGGTGGTGCCGGCGGATATCGATGCTGCAACCCAGGCGCGCATCCAGCAGATCGCGCTGCAGGCCTACCAGGCGCTGGAGTGTGCGGGCATGGCGCGCGTGGATGTGTTCCTCACCGCAGACGGCGAGATCGTCATCAACGAGGTCAACACGCTGCCGGGCTTCACCCGCATCAGCATGTACCCGAAGCTGTGGGGCGCCAGCGGTGTTGACTACACCACGCTGATCACGCGCCTGATCGAACTGGCGCTGGTACGCCATGAGGCCGATCGCGGGCTGCAGAGCGCTGTGTAACGTGGTGATCGCCCGCAGAGTCGAGCATGGCTCGACTCTGCGGAAAGCGATGCCGGCCAGCGGCCGGCACTACCGGCTAGCCTCGCTTGCGGAACATCGAGATCACCGCAAGGATCAGGAACACCACGAACAGGATCCAGGCGATGTTCGTTGCGGCGCCGGCGATACCGGAGAAACCCAGAACGGCGGCGATGATGGCGATGACAAAGAAAATGATGGCGTAATGCAGCATGGCGCTCCTCGCGGGTGGTCGAGCCTTGAATGGCGTGGGTCCATCCTCCCGATCCTGCGGTGTGCAACCAGTGATGGCGATCTATGCAGCAGATGAAGCCTTCAGCCTGCGCAGCCCTTCTTCGATGCTGACCTGCGGCACATAGCCGAAGTCACGGCGGGCCGGCTCCATGCTGTACCAGTGCGGCGTGCACAGCTGTTCGGCCAGGAACCGGGTCAACGGCGGTTCGCCGCGCAGGCGCAGCAGCGGCCACAGCCGCTCGCAGATGGCGCCGATACGGTACGCGGTCTTGAAGCTGATCGCCTTGTCCACGGTCGGTGCACCCACCGCCTGCAGCAGCTTGTTGACCAGCTCGCGCATCGGCAGCGGTTCGCCGTTGGAAATGAAGTAGGCCTTGCCTGCACATGCGGCACCGGGCGCCAGTGCCTCGAAGGCGAGGAAGTGGGCAAGCGCGGCGTTGTCGATGTAGGTGGTATCGACCTTGTTGCTGCCATCGCCCACCAGGCGCAGGCGGCCCTGTCGTGCACGTTCGGCCAGGCGCGGTACCAGCTGCTGGTCGCCAGGGCCCCAGATCAGGCGCGGACGCAGCGCCACCGTCGCCAGCGACGCGTCATTGGCCGCCAGCACGCGCTGTTCGGCAATCGCCTTGGTGGCCGCATAGGGCGCCTGGAAATCTTCGCCGTACGGCACTTCGTCGGCGCCGAGGCCTTCCACCGGGTGCGTGGCCCGGTGCGTCACGCTGGGCGTGGAGGTGTAGACCAGCCGGCCGATACCGTGCGCACGGCAGGCGGCGATGACGTTGTCGGTGCCGACCACATTGGCCTGGTGGTAGCTGTCATAGCTGCCCCACGCACCGGCCTTGGCACCGTTGTGGAATACCGCATCGACGCCGGCCACCGCATGCAGGACCGCCTGCGGGTCGGCCAGGTCGCCACGGATCTGGCCCACGCCCATCACCTGCAGCTCCGGGTAATGGCTGCGGTTGAACGCCAGTACCTGGTGGCCACGTTCGACCAGCCCGCGGCACAGCGCCTGGCCAAGGAACCCACCACCACCGGTGACCAGGATCTTCATGCGCGCTTCTCCAGTTCGGCGCTGGCCCAGACGGCGAGCTTCTCGCGGCCGATCTTGGCGTTGTGACGGATATCGACGGGGAACGCCGGATGCACCAGGAAGTGCTGCAGGCCGGCCTCAGGCGTGCGCGCTGCGGCATGCGCACGCAGCGCTTCCTGCAGCGCCGGGCTGTCGGACTGGCCGCGCAGCAGTTCCACGCACAGCACCGGCACCTGCGCACCGGCGGCGCCGACACCGACCAGCGCGGTGCGCGCCACGCCTGCGACGGTGTTGAACACTGGCTCGACCTGTTCGGTGTACAGCGGTCCGCGCGCGGTTTCCACGCGCTGCGTCTTGCGCCCGCAGAACCACAGGCGACCCTGCGCATCGAAGTAACCGACGTCACCCATGCGATGCACCACGCGGGTGCTGCCATCGGCCAGCGTCTCGCGGATCTTCGCTGCAGCCGTGGCCTGCGGGCGGTTGAAGTAGCTGTCGGTGGCGGTCGGGCCAGCCACCGTGATTTCTCCCACTTCGCCAACCGCCAGCACGCGCGCCTGCGACCAGTCGGCCAGCGGCGCGTCATCGATGGCGATGATGCGCACTTCGTTCGGCGCCACCACGCTGCCCACGCAGGTGCCGGCGCCGGCCTCGGTGGCGGCGCGCGTGCGTTCCAGCTCGCGGCCTTCGACCACCGCTACCGGCAGGCACTCGGTGGCGCCATACGGCGTCCAGAACTGCGCGTCGGCCGGCAGCAGGCTGCGGATGGTGGCGACCACGTCCGGCGGCACCGGCGCACCCGCCGAGGTCACCCGGGTCACCGTCGGCAGCGGCCGGCCATGCTTCGCCAGCACCCGCATCAGCGCCGGCGAGCCGAACAGCTGGGTCACGCCGAAGCGCTGGATGGCGTCGTGCAGGCGCGCCGGGTCGGCCTGCGCCGGCCGGGTCGGGTCCATGTCCGGGATGACCGAGGTCAGGCCCAGCGCCGGGTCGAACAGGGCAAACGGCGGGAAGGTCGGCAGGTCCACCCCGCCCGCTTCCATGCCGAAGGCGCTGCCCAGCAGCTGGATCTGGCCGACGAAGTGGCGGTGGCGGTAGACCACGCCCTTGGGCACGCCGGTGGAGCCGCTGGTGAACAGGATCGCGGCCATGTCCTCGCCGTCGGTGGCGGCCAGCATCGGCCCACCCTTGGCGCCGGCGCGCTCCAGCGCGGCCAGCGTGGTCCCGCCCCAGCCGAGGCGGCGGCCCACGGTCACCAGGCGCGCCGCCGAGGGTGCCCAGCGCAGCACCAGCCGCGCCACATGCGCCAGCGGAATGCCGATGAAGGCCTCCGGCTGCGCCTCGTCCAAGCACTGCTTCAGCGCGCGCCTGTCGATGCCCGGGTCGACCAGCACCGGCACCGCGCCCAGCTTGAACAGGGCAAACATCAGCAGGAAGAACTCCGGCGACGGCCGCACCATCACCACCGTGCGCACTCCACGGCCGATCCCGTAGCCGGCCAGGCCGGCCGCCATGGCGTCGCTGCGGGCGTCCAGCTGGCGGTAATCCAGGGTCACGTCGTAGGCGGCCATGCCGTTGCCGGCGCCACGGCGGCCAGGGCAGCGGATGGCGATCTGATCAGGCCGTTCACGCGCCAGTTCAGGCAAGCGGGCGGCAATATTGCAGGGTCGGTTCATCCGTTCATTGTCGCCGCTTACGGAATTTCTTGCGCGGCGGCCCACTTCGTGGAAAATCCGCACCCTCGTTCCTGATTCCGACTGCCGCCCGAGGCGGCTTGCCCATGCAACATCCCTGCATGACCTGCGGCGCCTGCTGCACCCAGTACCGCGTGGCCTTCCACTGGATGGAATCAGACGAGGTCACCCCCGGCGGCGTGCCGCACCAGCTCACCGAGGTGCTGGACCCGCACCGCCTGTGCATGCGCGGCACCCATTCCAAGCCGGTGCGCTGCGTGGCGCTGGATGCGCAGATCGGCGTGTATTCACGCTGCACCATCCATCCCAACCGGCCCAGCGTGTGCCGCGAGGTGGATGCATCGTGGGAGTACGGCAAGGCCAGCCCGCAGTGCGACAAGGCGCGCATCGCCTATGGCCTGGATCCGTTGACGCCGGCCGACTGGCGCTGGCGCGATGACGCCGACAATGACGACGACCATCCGGACGACAACGGCAACAGCCCTTCCTCGCCGCCGCAGGCGCCGGTCGCCGCGTAATGGTAGTGCCGGCCGCTGGCCGGCAACCTCATCAACCCTTCGGGTGTGCCGACCCACGGTCGGCACCCACCGGAAGAGGAAGGGGTGGGTGCCGACCGTTGGTCGGCACACCGATCAGATCGGGTTGGCGTCCAGGAACGCGCGGATCTCCGGCACCAGCACTTCGTGCTTGTCTTCCAGCACGTAGTGGCCGGCGTCCTCGAACGCATGTACCTGGGCCTGCGGCAGCGCGGCCTGGAAGCCCTTCAGGAAGTGGTGGTCGAACACGAAGTCGCGCAGGCCCCAGCCGAGGAAGGCCGGCCGGTCGGCGAACGACGGCAGCGCCTTGCCGGCACGCTCCAGCAGCGACCACGCCTTGTCGGCCGGCGACAGCGGGATGTCCTGCATGAAGCGGATGGTGCTGATGCGGTTGGCCCAACTGTTGTACGGCGACACGTAGGCGCGGCGCACGTCGGCCGGCATCTTCCGCTCCACGCCCAGCCACGAGGCACCGGAGGAGAACGCGTTGAAGGTGCGGATGATCCACTCGCCGATCTTCCAGTGGCGGCCCAGCGCGATCTGCCACGGCATCTTCTTCGCCGCCGGCATCGGGAATGCAGCGGTATTGAGCACCACCAGGCGCTTGACCTGGTCGTGGTGCGACAGCGCCCAGCCGAAACCGATCATGCCGCCCCAGTCGTGCACCGCCAGGGTCACCGGGCCGGTGATGCCCAGGTGCTTGAGCAGCGCATCGAGGTCGTCAACGCGCGACTGCAGCGTGTACTCGTAGCGGCTGTCATCGGGCTTGTCCGACAGGCCCATGCCGATGTGGTCCGGCACGATGCAGCGGTACGTGTCCGACAGGCCGGCGACCAGCGTGCGCCAGTAATAGCTCCACGACGGGTTGCCGTGCACCATCACCACCACCTCGCCGTCGCGCGGGCCTTCGTCGAGATAGTTCATCGACAGGCCGGGGCGTACCTCGAAGCGCTGCGGGTGGGCGGGGTAACCGGGAAGCTGGGACATCGGATCGCACCTGTAGAAAGGGCCGGTAAACCGGCCCTTGAACACTTGGAAAAATCATCGCTGCCCGTCGTGCAGCAGGTCAGCGGTGACTCTTTTACCAGACCACTTCAGCCATCGAGCAGTTCAGGCCCGAGCCGATACCCAGAAGCGCGATGCGATCGCCCTTCTTCAGCTTGCCCAGCTGCTTGAGCTTGCTCAGCACGATCGGCACCGAGGCCGGGCCGATGTTGCCGTGCTCGCCGAAGATGGTCATCACCTTCTTCGGGTCGATGCCGAAGTTCTTGATGAACGCGGCGGTGTGCGGCTGGCTGACCTGGTGGATCACGAACTGGTCCAGCTCTTCCACGGCCCAGCCCAAGGCGATCTTGGCAGCGGTGAAGGTCTTCTGTGCCAGCTTGATGCCTTCGATCAGCAGCAGGCGGGTGTCGGTGACCATGCGGTCCAGGTTGCCCAGGCACAGCTGGTTCCACTCGGTGGCCGAGCGCGTCACGCCGCCCTTGTAGCGCGGCGCGTCCGGCACCAGCTCCGAGCGCGCCATCACCATCGCCGCGGCACCCGAACCGGTGGTCAGGGCGGCCAGCTCGTTGCGGAAATCGTCAGCGGTGACGTCCGGGGCGGTCATGCGCTCCAGGGTCTTCTCGTACACCAGGTTGGCGGTCTCGCCGTCCACCACCAGCGCGTAGTCGATGTCGCCGCGCTCGATCATGCGCGCGGCGATATCCATGCCGTTGATGAAGGCCAGGCAGGCATTGGCGACGTCGAAGGTCATGCACTCGTCGCTGACGCCGAGGTTGCCCGAGACGATGGAAGCCGTGGACGGCTCCAGGTAGTCGCGGCTGACCGAGGTGTTGACCAGCAGGCCAACCTGCGTCGCATTGATGCCTGCGTCTTCCAGTGCCTTGCGGCCTGCCATGGTGGCAGCGTCGGACGCCAGCACGCCGTTGTCCCACAGGCGGCGCGCGTGGATGCCGGCGATGTCGCCGAGCACGTCGGTGCGGATACCCAGGCGATCCAACGTCGGCTGCAGGCGTTCGTTGATTTCCTTGGTGGTCAGCGTATGCGGCGCGTCGACGTGTGCCAGGCCGGCGATCGAGACATTCTTGAAGAGCATCGAGGTTAGCGCCAAGGCTCAGGCAAAAGGGGGCGCTATTCTATAACCCCCGGGGCCTTCACCGCATCTTTACGAATTCAGCCTTGGCCGTATGGTGAAGCGTTCAGCGCGGCGGGCACTGGAATGCGGCGAAGCGCTGGCTGCCATCGGCCGGGGCCGCGGCGGCCTGCACGGCATTGGCGCCGGCGCTCGGGGCCTCGTTGCGGGCCAGGGTTTCCAGCTCTTCCTGCACGCGCAGCGGGTTGCGGTTGTAGAAGCCGACCTTGCTCTTCACGGTCACCACCACCTCGCCCTTGGCGATGCAGCCAGCGGGAACCGCGCCTGCCGGCAGCACGCGGGTCGCCTTGCCGGCCGGTTCGATCGGCACCCAGGTACAGGCGGTGACGGTGAGCAGCAGGGAGGAAAGCAGCAGAACGCGCATGGGCAGATCCTGGAAGGGTATGGAGGGATTCTGCCTGAACCGCCTGAATCGGGGGTAGCCGGTGGGGGAACGGATCCCCCGCAGGGGGCTGTGACCCCGCCTTCGGGTCACGGCGTTGCCGGCCAGCGGCCGGCACTACCAGAGCAAGGTTGCCGGCCAGCGGCCGGCACTACCACGGCAAGGTTGCCGGCCAGCGGCCGGCACTACCTGGGGAGGCCTGCCCGCGGGGGCGGGCAGGCGCATCCCTTATTTCTTGACCGGGTTGCCTTCGGCGTCGATCACCGTCACCTCGCCCAGGTTCAGCGCACGCACGGCCGCTTCGGTCTGCTTGAGATCACCCACCACCACCCAGGTCAGCGCCTGTGGCTTGATCTCGGCGGCGGCCTGCTGCACCTGCGCCGGGGTCATCGCCTCGATCTCGGCCTTGCGACGCAGCACGTAGTCGTCCGGACGCTTGAACTGCACGATCGAACCGATGGTCGAGGCGACCGCGCTGGCGGTCTCGTAGGCACCGGGCAGGCTGAGGGTCTGGATGTTGCGGATGCGGTTGACCTCGGCGGCGGTGGCCGGCTTGCTGCCATCGGCGAACGCGGCGATTTCCTTGCGCATTTCCGCCAGCGCCGGGCCGGTCTTGTCGATCTGCACCGGCGCGCTGGCCATCCACGGGCGCTGGCCCACCGAGTTGATCGCGCTGCTGCGCGCACCGTATGACCAGTGCTTGTCCTCACGCAGGTTCATGTTCAGGCGCGAGGTGAAGTCGCCGCCGATCACGCCGTTGGCAATATCGAAGCGGGTCGAGCTGGTGGCGCTGGACGGCGCCACCACCTGCCCTGCGAACAGGTTGGCCTGCACCGCACCCGGCTGGTCGATCAGGAACACGCGCGGGCCCTTCGGCAATGCCACATCGGTGGCGGCCTTCACCTGCGGGGCGTCGCCCGCAGCCTTCCAGTCGCCCAGCTGCTTGTCCAGCAGCGGCACGATCTCGGCCAGGGTGGTGTCACCGACCACGATCAGGGTGCCGTTCTGCGGCCGCAGCCAGTCGTGGTGGAAGTCGACCAGGTCTTCGCGGGTCAGGCCGTTGATCGCTGCTTCGTCACCGCTGCCGGTGAACGGAATGGCATACGGGTGGCCCTTGCCGTACAGCAGCGGCGGCAGCACGCGCATCGCCACCGCACCCGGGTTGACCTTCTCCTGCTGGATGCCGGCAATCCAGCTCGCCTTGACCCGGTCGATCTCGCCCTGCTCGAAGCGCGGTTCGCGCAGCAGGTCCCGATACAGCGCCAGCGACGGTGCCAGGTTTTCCTTCAGCGCCGACAGGTCCACGCTCATGGAGTCCAGGCCGGCCGAGGCATCCAAGCTGGCGCCCAGTGCGTCTGCGGCATCGGCGAAGGCCAGCGAGCCGAGCTTGCCGGCGCCTTCGGTCATCAGGCTCATGGTGAAGTTGGCGGTGCCCGGCTTGCGGCCCTGGTCGGCGCTGAAGCCACCCGGGAACTGGTAGCTGAACTGCACCACCGGAATCTCGTGGCGCTCGGCCAGGATCACCTGGGTGCCGTTCTTCAGCGTGGCGCGCTGCAGCGCCGGGAACTTCAGCTGCGGGAACTCGCGGGTCTGCGGTACGCCGGCCTTGCGGTCCACCTGCTCGGGCAGCGTGCTGTACTTGGGGTCCACCGCCGGCACGTTGAACGGCTTCGGCGCCTGGCTCGGGTCTTCCTTCAGCGCCACGCGCTCACCCGGTGCAATCACCAGGGTGTGGCTGCCCTTGTCCAGCCACTGCGCGCCCAGACGGCTCAGATCAGCAGCACTGGCCTTCTCGATGTTGGCCAGCGAGGTGCGGAAGCAGCCCGGGTCGCCGGTGAACACCGCGCACTCGGCCAGTGCGTCGGCCTTGCCGCCGAAGCCGCCGATGCGTTCGATGCCGCGGATGAAACCGGCGCGGGCACCGGTCTTGGCGCGTTCCAGCTCGGCCGCGGTCGGGCCCTGCTTGATCAGCCGGTCCAGTTCCTCGTCGATGATCTTCTCGACCTTGGCAGGGTCCTGGCCCTGCTTGACCGTCGCCATGATCACGAAGTTCGAACCCAGCTGCGACGTCGACAGGCCTGCCGCGATGCTGTCCACCAGCTTGTCCTGGTGCTGCAGGCGCTGGCTCAGCCGCGAGGACTTGGCACCGCCCAGTACCTGCGCGAACAGCTGCAGCTGATCGACCTCGGTGGTACCGACCTGCGGCACGTTCCAGGCGCGGTAGATACGCGCCTGCGGCACCTTGTCGGTCATCGTCTCGCGCGTGTCGGTGCTGCGCTTGGCCACGTTCACCGCCGGCTGCGCCATGGTCGGGCCGGCCGGGATGCTGCCGAAGTACTTGCCAACCTTTTCCTTGGCGGTGGCCAGGTCGATGTCGCCAGCCAGCACCAGCACGGCGTTGTTCGGGCCGTACCAGGTGCGGAACCAGGTCTTCACGTCATCCAGCGACGCCGCGTTCAGATCGTTCATCGAACCGATCACGCCGTGGTGGTACGGGTGGCCAACTGGATACAGCGCCTTGTTGAGCTGGTCCCAGGCCTGGCCGTAGGGCTGGTTCTCGCCCTGGCGCTTCTCGTTCTGCACCACGCCACGCTGCTCGTCCAGCGCCGCCTGGTCGATCGCACCGACCAGATGGCCCATGCGGTCCGATTCCATCCACAGCGCCATGTCCAGCGCAGTGGTGGGCACGTTCTCGAAGTAGTTGGTGCGGTCGGTATTGGTGGTGCCGTTCTGGTTGGTGGCGCCGACCTGCTTGAACGGCTCGAAGAACTCGCCGTCGTGGTTTTCGCTGCCCTGGAACATCAGGTGTTCGAACAGGTGCGCGAAGCCGGTGCGGCCGGCCGGTTCGTCCTTGCTGCCGACGTGATACCAGACGTTGACCGCGACGATCGGCGCCTTGCGATCGGTGTGCACGATCACGCGCAGGCCGTTGGGCAGGGTGAACTGCTCATACGGGATATCGACCTTGGCCGGTGCGGCCGGCTTTGCCGCCAACGCATGGGAAGGCACAAGCGTGCCCAGGGCGGTGCTGAGGGCAATGGCCAGCAGCGCAGTGCGCGGGCGAAGGGCGAGAGACATATCCGGATCCTTGGTCACATAGGTGAACCCCGATCCTAGCGTGCGCGCGCAACGGCAGGAATCGGTCGCCAGTCACTGGGGGTGTTTGCCCCTGTGCGCCATCCGCGGAGCCGATCTGCTCTGTCCGAGCCGTCACAAGCACCCGCCAGCAACGTCCGGACAGTGTCCGCAGCACATCGAATGGACAGGTGTCCGCCCGCCGGACACTTTTCGATGACCACAAAACCCTTGCAAATCAATGATTAAAAGTTGGCACGGGGATTGCTTGGTACTTCCTGCACCTGGAAGGGCTTCAGACAAAAGCTGACTGAAGACTGAACAAACGCAGGAAATCGAAAATTTTCCTTGCAAGCCCAGAATTGGTGTACTACCTTACTACCACACCACTGATCACCAACACTAAACAGGCCCCGTCATGAACGCCAAGACCATCGCCATCGCCATCGCCATCGCCCTGATCGCCGGCACCGCGGTTGTTTCGTCGGTGCAGGCCTCCGAATCCATCAAGACCCTGTCCACCGTGCAGGTTCGCCCGGCCGCCGACCAGTTGGCCCAGCAGGCCTGGGAACAGGCCAGTGGCATCCCGACCCTGGCCACCGTGGAAGTGCGCCCAAGCGCCGACCAGCTGGCCGAGCGCAGCGGCTACGTCGCCGCCCCGGTCGCCGCCGCGATGCCGATCACCACCCTGGCCTCGGTGGAAGTGCGCCCGAGCCTGGAGCAGCGCGTCGCCCTGGCCGCCGAACTGGAAGCCCAGCGCTACGCCGCCACCCTGGCCGCAGCCGCCACCAGCGTCGCCAACCAGGTGATCGTCAACCTGCCGGCCCTGCAGGTGCGTCCGAGCGCTGCAGACCTGCAGGCCCTGGCCACCGAAACCGCCCAGGTCCTGCTGCGCCCGTAAGCGGTGCCGCCCTGCCTCGCGCAGGGCGTGCGCCGTAAAGGCGGCGGTCGTCGCAGGTACACTGCGCCGATGAATGCCGCGCCCCAGTTCCACGTGATCCTGTTCCAACCGGAAATCCCGCCCAACACGGGCAATGTGATCCGGCTCTGCGCCAACACCGGCGCGCAGCTGCACCTGGTCGAGCCGCTCGGCTTCGCACTGGAAGACAAGCAGCTCAAGCGCGCCGGCCTGGACTACCACGAGTATTCGCGCCTGCAGGTGTACCCCGACCTGGACACCGCGCTGGCGCGGATCGCACCGAAGCGGTTGTTCGCCCTCAGTACGCGTGCCAGCGTCCGCTATGACAGCGTGGCGTTCGAAGACGGTGATGCCTTCCTGTTCGGCCCGGAAAGCCGCGGCCTGCCGCAGGACGTGCTCGATGCCTTGCCCGATGGCCGCCGCCTGCGCCTGCCGATGCGGCCGGACAACCGCAGCCTCAATCTTTCCAACACCGTTGCCGTGGTGATGTACGAGGCGTGGCGGCAGCACGGGTTTGCCGGCGGGGCGTAACGCCACGCGTCTCTCTTCTGCCTGGTCGTTGCTGTGGCGGGCGCATGCGTTCATGGGCGTTACTTTTCTTTCCGCGCGGAAAGAAAAGTAACCAAAAGAAACGCGCCGCCATCCGCGAGCCGGTGCTGCGCACCGGTGCCCTGCGCTCCTCGGCCCGCCGGGGGACGGCGCGGAACTCGCTGCGCTCAGACACCCGCGCCTCTTCGCCCCCGCCGGACCTGCGGTGCTCGGCTCGCTTCAAGGCGGACCCAACAGCCGCGCGGTACAGGCTGTCCTTGAACCCATCTCGGTACGGTGCGCGGTTCGGTACACCGATCGCTCGCCTGCGAATACGCTACTGGGCAATGCCGGCCAGCGGCCGGCACTACCGGTGCACTCAGAACGCGTTGATGCCGGTCAGTTCGCGGCCGATCACCAGCTGGTGCACGGTCTCGGTGCCTTCATAGGTGATCACCGATTCGAGGTTCAGCGCGTGCCGGATCGCCACGTGTTCGGTGGTGATGCCAGCGCCACCCAGCAGGTCACGGCATTCGCGGGCGATGTCGATCGCCATGCGGCAGTTGTTCCACTTGGCCAGGCTGACCTGCTGCGGCTGCAGCTGGCCGGCTTCCTTCAGGCGGCCCAGCTGCAGGGCCAGCAGCTGCGCGGTGGTGATGCGGCGGGCCATCTCGGCCAGCTTGATCTGCGCGCTCTGCGTGGCCGCCAGCGGGCGACCGAACAACACGCGCTCCTTGGCATAACCCAGTGCTTCATCCAGGCAGGCAATCGCCGCACCGATCGGGCCCCAGCTGATGCCATAGCGGGCCTGGGTCAGGCAGCCCAGCGGCCCCTTCAGGCCCTTCACGTTCGGCAGCCGGTGGCTGTCAGGCACGCGCACGTCATCGAAGAAAAGCGCCCCGGTCAGCGATGCGCGCAGGCTCATCTTGTGCTTGATTTCCTGCGTGGTGAAGCCGGCCATGCCTTTTTCCAGCACGAAGCCCTGGATGCCGTCCTCGGTCTGCGCCCAGACGATGGCCAGGTCGGCCACCGGGCCGCTGGTGATCCACATCTTGCTGCCGCTGATGCGCCAGTCGCTGCCGTCGCGCACCGCGCGGGTCTTCATGCTGGCCGGATCGGAACCCCCATGCGCCTCGGTCAGGCCGAAGCAACCGATCAGTTCGCCGCGCGCCATCGCCGGCAGCCACTGCTGGCGCTGCTCCTCGCTGCCATAGGCGTAGATCGGGTACATGCACAGCGAGCTCTGCACCGAGACGAAGCTGCGCAGGCCCGAATCGCCGCGCTCCAGCTCCTGGCAGATCAGGCCGTAGCTGACCGCGCCGAGGCCACCACCGCCGTACTCGGTCGGCAGGGTCGCACCGAGCAGGCCCAGTGACGCGATCTCCGGCACCAGTTCATCGGGGAAGCGGGCCTGGTCGAAGGCATCGCCGATGATCGGCAGCACGCGCTCGTTGGTGAAACGGGCGACGCTCTCCTGCACCGCGCGCTCTTCCTCGTTGAGCAGGGAACGGACATCGAACAGATCGTACGGATGCAAAGCCATGGCACTCACGCGCAGTCAGGACCGGGCCATTGTCGGTCATCCGGGCAGAGCGTGCCGACCAAGGTCGGCACCCACCAGAGCTGCGGCCCTACGCTGCATTGCAGCAATCCGGGTGTGAACATCGGCGATCTAGCTCGATCACGCGCGTCCCGGTACCCTGACACATTCAAACAACCGTTTCGCCCGTGGCCGCACGCGCGATTCCCAGGCACCGCCGGTGGCCCCGATGCCGGCCCTACCCACGAGTCATGCAATCGATGAGCGCTGAAGCCAACGCCCTGCCCCCGCGTGAAGTAATGGAATTCGACGTGGTGATCGTCGGCGCCGGCCCCGCCGGCCTGGCCACCGCGATCCGCCTGCGCCAGCGCGCGATCGAAGCCGGCCGCGAGTTGTCGGTGTGCGTGCTGGAGAAGGGGTCCGAACCAGGCGCGCACGTGCTGTCCGGCGCGGTGATGGATCCGCGCGCGCTGACCGAACTGTTCCCGGACTGGGCCGAGCGTGGCGCACCGCTGAAGCAGAAGGTCACCCGCGACGAATTCCTGTTCCTCAGCGAAACCGGCGCACGCAGCACGCCCAACGCGCTGCTGCCGGAGTGCTTCCACAACGAAGGCAACTACATCATCAGCCTGGGCGAAGTGACCCGCTGGCTGGCGCAGCAGGCCGAGGCGCTGGAAGTGGCGATCTTCCCGGGCTTTGCCGCCGCCGAAGTGCTGTATGGCGACAACGGTGAAGTGATCGGCGTAGCGACCGGCGACATGGGCATCGAGAAGGACGGCAGCATCGGCCCGGCCTTCGAGCGCGGCATGGCGCTGCACGCCAGGTACACGATCTTCGCCGAAGGCGCACGCGGCCACCTCGGCCGCCAGCTGATCGCCCGCTACAAGCTGGACGAAGGCAAGGACCCGCAGGCCTACGGCATCGGCATCAAGGAACTGTGGCAGATCGACCCGGCCAAGCATGAGCCGGGCCTGGTGGTGCATGCCGCCGGCTGGCCGCTGGACAGCGACACCTACGGCGGCGCGTTCCTGTACCACGCCGACGGCGGCAAGGTCGCCATCGGCTACGTGGTCGGCCTGGACTACAGGAACCCGTGGCTGAGCCCGTTTGAAGAGTTCCAGCGTTTCAAGACCCATCCGTCCATCCGCAAGCACCTGGAAGGCGGCACCCGCATCGGCTACGGCGCGCGCGCGATCACTGCCGGCGGCCTGCTGTCGCTGCCGAAGACCGTGTTCCCCGGTGGCGCACTGGTCGGCTGCGAGGCCGGCTACCTCAACGCCAGCCGCATCAAGGGCAGCCACGCCGCGATCAAGACCGGCATGCTGTGCGCCGACGCCGCGTTCGATGCACTGGCCGCCGACCGCCAGCACGATGAACTGAGTGCCTACCCGACGGCGTTCAAAGCCAGCTGGCTGTTCACCGAACTGCAGCAGGCCAAGAACTTCAAGCAGTGGTTCAAGAAGGGCCAGACCGTGGCCACGCTGATGACCGGCGTGGAGCAGTGGCTGCTTCCCAAGCTGGGCGTGCGCAACCCGCCGTGGACCCTGCACCGCACCCAGCCCGACCACGCCTGCCTGGAACCGGCCGCCAAGCACACCCGCATCGCCTACCCGAAGCCGGATGGCGTGCTGACCTTCGACCGGCTCAGCTCGGTGTTCCTGAGCAGCACCAACCACGACGAGAACCAGCCCAGCCACCTGACGCTGAAGGACCCGAGCATTCCGGTGAAGGTGAACCTGGCCGAGTACGCAGGCCCGGAAGCGCGCTACTGCCCGGCCGGCGTGTACGAGTTCGTCGGCGAAGCCGACAGCGCGCGCCTGCAGATCAACGCGCAGAACTGCGTGCACTGCAAGACCTGCGACATCAAGGACCCCACCCAGAACATCGTGTGGGTGACCCCGCAGGGCGGCGGCGGCCCGAACTACTCGGGCATGTGAACGCCACGGGCTGCGACCGAGCGTCGCAGCCCGTCGCTTGCCACGCACCGCTATCCTGCCCGCCCATGCGTGCATCATTCCTGCTCATCGCTGTTGCCGTGGCCCTGGCCGCCACGGCCTGCCAGCGCCCGCCTGCAGCGCCCGCCACGCCGGAACAGGCGCAGCAGCAGGCCATGCAACGCGCGTTCGAGTTGTGTGCCGGCTGCCACACCGTGCAGCCTGGCGGCATCCACCGCTTCGGCCCGAACCTGCACGGCGTGATCGGCCGTCGCGCCGGCAGCCTGCCCGACTACGGCTATTCCGACGGCATGCGCCGCGCCGACATCACCTGGTCCGCGCAGACCCTGGATGCGTTCCTGCAGTCACCCACCCATGTTGTACCGGGCACACGCATGTACAACGCCTTCCCCAGCGCCGAACGCCGTGCGCTGGTGATCGCCTACCTGCAGCAGCAGTCGGCTCAGTGAGCCAGGCGCTGCAACTGCTGTTGCAGCCGCGCCACGAATGCCGCCACCGCGGTGAACAAGGGCACCGGATCGGTCTCGGCCGCATCCTGCAGGCGCTCGACCAGGGCATTGGCCTGCGCAGCCAGCACCGTCGCTCCCACCGCGCCCAAGCCACCGGCCTGGCGATGCAGGTGCAGCGCGGCAGCCTCACGGTCGCCGGCCTCCAGCGCGCGCTGCACAGCGGCCAGGTCACCTGCACTGGCCTGCAGCAGGCTGTCGCGCAACTGCTCGGCCACCGCACGTGAGCCGAAGCGCCGCTGCAGGCTGTCCAGATCGGGCAGCGTCCTGTCATCGACGGCAGCGGACTCGGCCAGCGGCTCCTCGAACCGTTGCCCCTGCGCCTGCGGCAACCAGCGCAGCAGTGCCGCGCGCAGTGTCGCCAATGACAATGGCTTGGCCAGCACCTCATCCATCCCGGCTTCACGGCAACGACGTGCATCGTCGTCCAGCACGCTGGCGGTCAGCGCCAGTACGGTCAGCCGCGGCTGGCCGTTGCGGCCTTCGCGTTCGCGCAGCAGGCGGGTGAAGGCGAAACCATCCAGTACCGGCATCCGGCAATCGGTAATGACCAGATCAAAGTGCTCCGATGCCAGGCGATCCAGCCCCTGCTGGCCATCGCCGACCAGCACATGTGGTACACCCAGCTGCTGCAGCCGCCAGGCCATCATCGCCTGGTTGGTCGGATGATCTTCGATCACCAGCACGCGTGCCTGGCGCAGTGCGGGCGGCAGCAGCGCCGCCTGTTCCTGCTCGGCGACCAGCGCTTCAACATCACTGCTGCCGGCTTCCACCAGCGACAGCCGCACCTCGGCGCGGGTGCCCTCGCCCAGCGTGCTGTGCAGTTCCAGCTCGCCGTCCATCATCTGCACCAGGCGCTGGCAGATGCTCAGGCCCAGGCCGGTTCCACCATGGTCGCGCTGGATGTACGCACCGGCCTGGGTGAACGGCGCAAACAGGTGCTGCAACTGTTCCGGTGCGATGCCGATGCCGGTATCGGTGACGCTCAGGCACAGCGGCTGGCTGCCGTCTTCGGCGGTCGGCCCCAGCACTTCCAGCTGCAGCCGCA
Source organism: Stenotrophomonas maltophilia (assembly GCF_900186865.1). Classification (NCBI taxonomy): domain Bacteria; kingdom Pseudomonadati; phylum Pseudomonadota; class Gammaproteobacteria; order Lysobacterales; family Lysobacteraceae; genus Stenotrophomonas; species Stenotrophomonas maltophilia. The sequence continues at coordinate 177,671 of NZ_LT906480.1, read as the reverse complement.
CTTCGCCGCGCACGGTGAACTTGATGGCGTTGCTGAGCAGGTTGAACACGATCTGGCGCAGGCGCACGCCATCCACTTCGTGCGCGGCTGCCAGCTGCGGATCGATCTGCACGTGCAGGTCCAGCCCACGTGCGCTGGCCTGCGCCGACAACAACCGGCACACGCTTTCCAGCAACGGCCGCAGCGGCTGCGGTACCGGCTCCAGCCGCAATGCGTTGGCCTCCAGCCGCGAGTAGTCAAGGATGTCGTCAAGGATCTGCCGGAGCATCTGCGCCGAATCCTCGATCACGCCAAGGATGCGTTTCTGCTCTGCATCCAGCGGTGAGTGCGCCAGCACTTCCAGCATCCCCAGCACGCCACTCATCGGCGTGCGGATCTCATGGCTCATGGTGGCCAGGAAGCGGGATTTCGCTTCGGCCGCCTGCTCGGCCTCGGCCTTGGCTGCGGTCAGGGCATCCGCTTGTGCACGAGCCTCGCTGGCATCCACCCAGTAGCCACTCCAGGTCACCACACCGGCTTCGGCGGCATAGGGTTGCGCCTGGGTGCGCACCCAGCGCGGGCCTGCTCCATTGCCCCGCAGGCGGAATTCCAGCATGAGCGGTGCGAACTGGTGCGCGGCCTGTTCGACCGCCTGCAGGATGCGCGCGCGATCGTCCTCTTCGACGCGTTCCAGCAACATCGTGGCGTCCTGCTCAGCCTGCTGCCGGGTGATCCCGAACAGCGCCTGGAGGTCACCGGCAATGAACGGGAAGCGGAGCGTGCCATCAACCTCGCGACGGGCCTGGTAGACCACGGCAGGCAGGTTGTCGGTCACTTCGGCCAGGCGCTGCTCCAGCTGGCGGCGCCCGGCCACCTCGCGGCGCAGGCGCCAGTAGCCGATGCCATGCACCAGCAGCGCGGTCAGCAGCACCAGCAGCAGCGGTACACCCCAGCGCAGCGTGCTTCGCCAGTCGATGCCGTTGTGGTACTCCACCGCCAGCCAGTCGCCGCGCAGCGCTTCGCGCTCGCGTGGCGTCATCTGCAGCAGCAAGCGATCGAAGGTCGTGGCGAGCGCCGCATGCCGGCGCTCCACGGCCAGTGCCAGCTGGTCGTTGAAGCCCGCGGGCGCGGCAACCTGCAGGCGCCCCGGGAAACGCGTGCGCAGCAGGTGGTCGACCAGGGCCAGATTGCCCACGTAGGCGTCGGCCTCACCATCGATCAGGCGTTGCATGGCCTGTTCGGCGCTGCGCGCGGCGACGATCCTGGCCTGCGGCGCCTGCTGCAGCACGTAACCGCGTACGCGCTCCGGATCCGACAGCAGTACGCGCTTGTCCTGGAGGTCGGACAGGCCCAGCAGCGCCGGGCTGTCGTGGCGGCTGACGATCACGTTCGGCACGCTGATGAAGGGTTGGCTGTACACCCAGTCCGGGCCCAGATAGTGCGAATCGACCGGAATGCCCATCACCGCCTGCAGCTCGCCGCGGCGCGCCTTCTCGCGCACCTCGTACCAGTCATGGCTGTTCTGCGCCTGCAGGTTGGCACCGGCCTGCATCAGCCGCGCCAGGTACTCGCTGGCCAGGCCGCTGGGCCTGCCATCCTCGTCGGCGAACGACAATGGGGCGGCGTTCGGCGCGAAGCCGATCTTCAACGGCTGTTGCAGAACCCGCTTCTCGGCCTGGCTGAGCGCCAGCTGCGCCGATGCCGACCACTGCGGCAGGGGCAGCCAGCGTTGTGCCAGTGCATCGCGCTGGGCCTGGCTGGTCGCGGCCAGCGCCAGGTCCAGCGCTTCGGCCAGCGGTTGCTTGCTGTTGGGAACGCCGAAGTGCATCCGTTCGGGAGGCAGGTCGCTCGGACGCAGCAGGACGACACCCTGCAGGTGCTGGCGTGCGATCAGTTCGGTGGCAACGTAGGCATTGCCTATGTAGACATCAGCTTTGTCGTCTCTGACCATCTGCAGCGCAGCCAACGAGCTGTTTGCGACAAGCTGCACCGCACGCGGGAAACGTGCCCGCACCTGCGGTCCGGTCAGGAAATCCTGCTCGATGACCACCCGCAATCCGTCCAGGTCGGGCATGTTCGAAGCACGCAGATCGCCCGGCCTCCCCACCAGCGCCAACGGCGCCTCGCCATAGGCAGCGGTATAGACCATGCACTGGGTGCGGTCGGCACTGAGACCGACATTCATTACCACGTCGATCTCGCCACGACAGGCCGCATCCAGCACGGATGTCCAGTCGGAATAACGCCTCGCCTCGACCTTCACACCCAGCTGACGGGCGAGAAGCGACAGATAATCCGGACCCAGGCCAACCTGCTGGCCATCACGGAGGGACTCGAACGGCGGCCAGCCGCTGTCATACTGGCCCACGACGATGCTTGGATGGGCGGCGAGGTACTCGCGCTGCAGGGGACTGAGCGGCAACAGCCCAGGCACAGCCTGTGCCAGCGCCACGGGCAGCACCAGCACGGCCAGCAGCAGGACCAGCCCGCGAACAGCCCAGCTACGCATCGGCGTCGATCTCCTAGAATCCTGACAGGGCCGCGATGGTCGCGGCCCGGCTTGCCCGGTGGCCATACTAGAGCAATGAGCTTGCGCATCATCATCGCAGACGACCACCCTGTGGTCCGTATCGGTACCCGCGCCGTCATCGAATCGAGCGGGGTCGGCCGCGTGGTCGGCGAGGCTGACAGCGCGCAGGCGCTGATGGCCCTGCTCGGCAGCCAACCCTGCGACCTGCTGGTGACCGACTATTCCATGCCGGGCAGCCCACAGGCCGACGGCTTCGCCATGATCGGCATGATCCGCCGCCGCTTCCCCGACCTGCCGGTGCTGATGCTCAGCGTCTCCAACAACCTGGCGATCCTGCGCATGGTGCTCGACAGCGGCGTGCTCGGCCTGGTCGACAAGAGCTCGTCGATGGACGAACTGCCGCAGGCCATCCAGGCGGTCTATCGGGGCCAGCCCTACATCAGCCGGAGCCTGCGTGAGCGGGTCGAGGCTGCGGGCAGCTGGCGCATGCGCGAGGGCGACGGCAAGCCGTTGTCGCCACGCGAGGTGGAAGTGCTGCGGCTGCTCGGCACCGGCATGACGGTGAAGGAGATCTCGCTGCAGCTGCACAAGAGCGTCAGCACCATCAGCCGGCAGAAAGGCGACGCCATGCTCAAACTGGGCCTGAAGGGCGACGCCGAATTGTTCGACTACCTGCGCGACGGCAAGATCTGAGAACCAGATCACACTGTAAGGGCATCTGTCACCGCCCTCTTTGACCGGCCGCCGTTCTGTGCCAAGATGACCCGGCATGGGTTTTCAATGCGAGGTCGAAGGAATCGACCGGCTCATGTCCTCGCTCCCGTCCCAGGTGGATGGGGTGCGGTTTCCTGCCGGCCGTCTGGCCCGGCAACGCTGACCATGGAGAGGCGCATGCATCACCCCCCCGAGCCATGTTGGACCCTGCCGTTGCGGCCCCTGCGCGCATTCGCGGCGTGCCTGCTCGTCTCTCTTTCCGCTGCGGCCTGCAGCGCCGCCGATCCGGCCCCCTCGTCCTCCCAGCCTGGCGCTCCCGTGCAGGCTGCCGATGCGCCCCGACAGGATGTTGCCCCGATGCAGAACACCTCTCCCGATACCGCCGTCACCCCGCCCGACGCGCCGACCGTCATGTATTTCACCTACCAGGTGGACGGTGATGGCGCGACCTCCTACGAGGTCCAGAACGGCAGCGTGGCGACCTTCTGGTTCGGCCACACCTTCACCCTCGATGGCACCACGTATTACACGGGTTTCTCCTGGGATACCCGCGAGCACTACGGCAAGCCGGGCGAGCAGTCGCCGGCTGGCCCGGATGATCGCGCCAACCTGGCCGAGGCCACTTTCGTGCTGGCCGGCGCCGACGCGAAGAAGCCATGGAAGTTCCGTGGCCAGGAATGGACCATCGGCGCGCTGGGCGCGTACGACAAGGCCGACGATGTCGATACCCGGCGCAAGCCGCTTGAACATCGCACCGCCGACGGTCGCCTGCTGCTGGCGGTGCCGACCAGCAGCTTCGACCGCGGCATCAGCAGCACCGGCTATGCACTGCTGCTGTTCAACCCCAAGCGCAGCGAAGACGACGTGGACAGCAAGGTCTGGCGCTATGTCGGCTCGGTGCGTACGGGCGAGGACAACAGCGCCGCCTGCGACGAAGGCAACGTAATGCCCTGCACCGACAGCGATGGCGAACTGGCCTTCGCTGCCGACGGCAACGGCCTGCCGCGACTGACCGTGACCTTCAAGGGCACCACCATCGAAGGCCCCGGCAAGACCCGTGCGCTGGGTGCCGGCGACGCCGTGCACTACACCTTCGACAGCGCGACCCAGCAGTACGTCGCGCCCTGATAGCACCCGCCCACGCGCGGGTTTCCTGTTGACCGACATGTTCTTGACTCACGGATGAGTCCGGTTGGCGATTCGCGGCATGCGCCGCTCCATCAACCCCGAGGAAAACGTCATGGCACAGCATGACTACAGCAGAAAGGAAGTCCTGGACATCGTCGAGCAGGTCGCCCGGCAGAAAGGCCTTCCGGTCGATGACTTCATGCGCTTCGCGCACATCGAGACCGGCGGCACCTTCAACGAGCGCGCCCACAACACCTCGTCCGGCGCCAAGGGCCTGTTCCAGTTCGTGCCCGGCTCCGCGCGCCAGTACCACCTGACCGGCCACGAGTTCGACCCGACCCGCAACACCGAAGCGGCCGCAAAGATGTACCAGGACAACCTGGACTCGATGGCACGCCGCAACGAGCGCACCGGCCACCCGTACCTGTCCGGAGGCAGTACGCCGACCGGCCTGGACCTGTACCTGGCCCACCAGCAGGGCAGCGCCGGCTATGGCTCGGTGCAGACCGCGATTGCCACCGGCACCTTCGGCGTGGTCCGCAACGGCCACGGCGAAGAGATCAACATGCGCCGCAACGTGCTCAACCAGATCGGTTCCGATGCCAAAGCGCTGACCGGCCACACCCTGGCCGAGATGCGCGGCATGAACGATGGCGACCTGGCGCGGACGTTCTCCAGCTACTACATCCACAAGTACGCGGCGATCAGCATTCCGGAAAAGAACATCGCCCCGCAGACAGTGGCGCCGGGCCAAAGCCAGGCCCCGGCAGCGCCTGCACAGGCCAGCGCAGCCGTGGCGGCGGGTGCAGCCACGCTGGCGGCAACCGCAGCGGCGGCCACCGCGCCGAAGCCGGGCATCGAACTGCACGCCGCCTACGAGGCCGGCGTGAAGTACGACCACGTGAAGTACGCCATCAACATTCCGGGTCACGCGCTGTACGTACCGGGCAAGACCGGCAAGAACGTGGAGCAGGGTTACATCGACTGCTCCGGCTGGGTCGGCACGCTGCAGAACCGCACCATGGACGAGATCAACCAGAAGGCCGGGCATGCGGTCTTCAGCAAGGCCGATCGCATCGACCTGGGCAACCTCGGTTCCGGCGGCATCGTGCGCAAGGCATTCGACCAGTCCGGCGTGCTGCTTGACCGCGACGCGATCCTCAAGCCCGGTGCGCTGAAGGAAGGCATGATCATCGGTCTGGATACGGCCAGGACCCGCCACGAGCACTGGAACGGCATCGACCACATCGTGATGGTGGTGCGCGACCCCAACACCGACAAGCTGCTGATCAGCCAGTCCTCCGGCAGCAAGGGCGTGCACACCATGCCGGTCGAGGACTACCTCAAGCAGGTGAAGGACCACCCGAACTGGAAGCTGTACGCCTCCGATCCGCTGTCCAAGGCGCGCGACCTGCTGGAAAACCGCACCCCGTCGCACGAGCAGACCCAGGGCAAGCCTGCCGCCGAGCACAAGGCCGCTGCCACGCCGCACGCCGAACTGTACAAGCAGGGCGCGCACAGCGAAGGCGTGCGCAAAGTGCAGGAACAGCTGGGCCACCTGGGCTACGTCGGTGCCGACGGCAAGCCGCTGGTCGAGGATGGCCGCTTCGGCCGCAACACCGACGCGGCGGTGCGCCAGCTGCAGAAGGACAACGGCCTGGTGGCCGACGGCATTGTCGGGGCGAAGACGCTGGAGGCCATCAAGGAAGCCCGCGAGCGCCCGCTGCTGAACGACGAACGGCACCCGCGCAATCCGCTCTTCATCCAGGCCAGCAAGGGTCTGGAACTGTTGCCGGCCGGCACCTTCAAGGATCGCCACGCGCTGGAAAGCGCCGCCGCGGCCCTGACCAAGGAGGCGCATGCTGCCGGCCTGCAGCGCATCGACACGGTGGTGCCGAGCCCGAACGGTGAGCGCCTGTTTGCCGTGCAGGGCACGATCGGCGACCCCGCCGCCAGCCGCGTGGCGGTGGACACCCGTGCGGCCAGCGAGCAGAGCCTGGCGCTCAGCAGCGGTGCCGTGCAGGGCGCGCCGAACGTGCTGCACCAGCAGCAGGACGCCCAGCAGGAGCAGGCCCGGCAGGCACAGAAGGCGATGGGCGTCTAAGCCCGCAACGCCTTGGCAGAGAAGGGAGGGCCACGTCCGCGTGGCCTTTTCCCTTTCTGCCAGCTGAGCGGCCGAGGCCGCTTTCAGCCTTGCTTCATGCCGCCTGCCGCTAGATGAATGCGCAAGCCGCACGGTGGACGAGGCAATGTTCCGGCAATGTTGGAACGTCAGCGTGGTCTCCACGGCAGCCGGGGCGCCCGCGCCCTCCCTGCCCAGCGTGGCATGCACCTCACAGGAGAACGAACATGCTCAGTACTTCCACACTCAGCTTCCGTGGTCTGGCGATGGCCCTGGCACTGGTGGCCGGTGTCGCCGTGGTCAGCGATGCCAGCGCGATGTCGAGGAAGGACAAGCGCACCCTGGTCGGCGCCGTGGTCGGTGGCGTGGCCGGCAACCTGCTCTCCAACGGCGATCCCGCTGCCACCGTCGGCGGCGCCGTGGCCGGCGGCGCGATCGGCAACCTGACCACCTCCGACCGCCGCGACCGCCGTTACTACGACAATCGCCGTTACGACGACCGCTACGATCGCCGTTACGACCGTGGCTACTACCGCAGCGGCTACTACGACCGCGGTGATGACCGTCGCTGGCAACGCGAGCGCTACTACGACAACCGCTACTACCACGACCGCGGTCGCCATCGCGGCTGGTAAGCAGCGCGGCATCTCCCATGCCGATGCCCGGACGGGCGGGTCGATGACCCGCCCGTTTGCGTTGGCCGCGTGCATGGCGTTGAATGCGCAGCCTTGGATGTGACTTTCCCCACTGGGGCTGCGGCATGACTTCTTCCTCCCACCGCGTGCAGGGCCTCAACAACGACGAGGTCGCTGCCGACTGGCCACCGATCAGCGCGGCGGACATCGCGTGGCTGCGCCAGCACTACCCGCAGCTGGACGAGCGCAGCCAACCGCGCTGGCACAGCCCGCGGCCGCTGTCGGCCGCCGCCATCGTCAACGGCGCGAACGGAGCGGTGTTCGTCAAGCGCCATCACCACAGCGTGCGCAGTGCGGCCTGCCTGGAAGAAGAGCACCACTTCATCGCCCATCTCGCCGCAGCGGGCGTACCGGTGGTGCAGGTGCTGCCAGCGGCCGATGGCCACACTGCGGCCGAACATGGCGAATGGACGTTCGAGCTGCATGCGATCGGCGTCGGCGAGGACCTGTACCGCGACGCCGTGTCGTGGTCGCTGCTGACCGATGTCGCGCAGGCCCGCGAAGCCGGGCGCACACTCGCGCAGCTGCACCGGGCCGCCGCCAGCTACCACGCGCCCCAACGCGGCACCCATGTGCTGGTCGCGCGCGACGATCTGATCCGTGCCGACGATCCGATCGCGGCCATCAAGGCAGGGCTGCACGAGCGTCCCGGGCTGGCCCGCTATCTCGCGCGCATTCCATGGGAAGCGCAGCTGCAGCGCGACGTGCTGCCGTGGCATGCCGGCCTGGCCGAGCGCCTGCGCGATGAGCCACGGTTGTGGGCGCACAACGACTGGCACGTTTCCAACCTGCTGTGGCGCGATGGGCAGATCAGTACCGTGCTGGATTTTGGCCTGGCCTCGCCCACCAGTGCGCTGTTCGACCTCGCCACGGCGATCGAGCGCAACGCGGTGGCGTGGCTGGAACTGGAGCGCGGCATGGAGGCGGTGCGCATCGATATCGCGCTGGCCCTGCTCGACGGCTACCGCCAGGTGCTGCCGCTGTCGGCGGCACGCGTGCACCTGCTGGCCGACCTGCTGCCGATGGTTCATTTCGACTTCGCACTGTCCGAAGTGGAGTACTTCGAAGGCGTCACCGGCTCGACCGCCAATGCCGACGTCGCATGGCAGCCCTTCATGCTGGGGCATCCGGCGTGGTTCCACAGCGCGCCGGGACAGGCACTGCTGCAGGCGCTGCACGCGGCGGCGTGACCCGGTTGGCGCACCATTGGGATCAGGTCCCTTTCCTGCGGAAAGGGATCTGACCCCGCAGCCTGGACCCCGCAGCCTGAAGGACGCCGGCTCGCAAATCCGTACCATTTGTAGTGAAATGGTCACCTGAAGCGGGGGTGCCTGGATCTGCCAGGCTGAGAGAGTCCCTTGGAACCTGATCCGGTTTGCACCGGCGTAGGGAGCTTTGAGCCGCGGCCACACCCCCATCATGGGCCCTGTGCACCTGCGCGCCGTCGCTTCGTCTCCCTTGTTGTCCGAAGACGAACCGAATGAACCGCTGCCTGCGCCCCACCCTGCTCTCCCTCGCCCTCTGCGCCGCGCTGCCACTGCACGCCAGCGAGGCCGATGCGTCCCCTGATGCGGCTACCACCGGCGCCGAGCGCTCGCCCACCGAACTGGCGGCGGTACGCGTGCAGGCCGGCAAACCGAAGGCCGATACCTCACACGTGAACGCCTTCGGTGGCGGCAGCTGGAAGGACACGCCGGCCTCGGTGAACGTGCTTGAGCGCGAATACCTCGACCGTCGCCAGGTGCGTTCGCTGTCCGAGCTGGCCAGCAACGATGCCTCGCTGGGTGATGCGTATGCGCCGGTGGGTTACTACCAGAACATCGCCATCCGTGGCTTCGCCCTGGACGCCGCCACCGGCTACCGCTTCAACGGCCTGTCCATCGCCGGCGAACAGCGCCTGGCGCTGGAGAACGTGCAGTCGGTGGAGATCCTCAAGGGTGAAGCCGGCCTGGCCGCAGGCGTGATGGCGCCGGGCGGCATCATCAACTACATCGGCAAGCGCCCGGCCGAAGTGCGCACCGCCACGCTCGGTACCGATTCGGAAGGCTCGCGCTACGTCGCCGTCGATGTCGGCCACTGGATCACCCCGCGTTTCGGCCTGCGCCTGAATGCCGCCTGGGATTCCAGCAATTCCTACGTCGAGCACGCCGATGGCCGCCGCAACTTCTACTCGCTGGCCGCCGACTGGCTCATTGGCGAGCGCGGCAAGCTGGAAGTGGATGCCAACTACCAGACCAGCTCGCAGCGTTCGGTGTCCGGCTACCAGCTGCTGGGCGCACGCGACCTGCCGCGTGGCGTCGACCGCGAACACCTGCTGGGTTACCAGCCGTGGCAGCGCCCGGTGGATATCGCCAGCACCAACATCACCGCGCTGCATACCTACGACTTCAACGAGGCCTGGCAGTCGCGCGTCTCGGTCGGCCACAGCCGTTCGGTGATCGATGACAACGTCGCCTTCGCCTACGGCTGCTACTACGCCGTGCAGTGCGCCGATGGCAGCGTGCCAGGCAACTACTTCGCGCCCAACGGCGACTATGACGTCTACGACTACCGCAGCCCGGACGACACCCGCCGCAACCAGCAGGCCCGTGCCGAGCTGCGTGGCCGCTTCGAGACCGGCAGCGTCGGCCATGAGCTGACCGTCGGTGCCGACTACTTCCGCCGCACCGTGGACAAGCGCCCGAGCGTCAACGAGTACGTCGGCACCAGCAACATCCACGAAGCACCGGTGCCGGTATTCGCGCCGTCGCCGAAGATGCCGGGACCGTCCGCACGTCGCCTGGACAGCCGCCAGACCGCGTTCTTCGCGCTGGACCGGATCAGCTTCGGCGATGACTGGCAGTGGCTGGCCGGTGGCCGCTTCGTGCGCCTCGATGAGCGCGCCTACGACAAGCGTGGCACCCCGCAGCGGCACAGCCGCCTGTCGCGCTTCCTGCCGCAGACCGCGGTGGTGTGGAAGGCCACCGACCAGCTCAATGCCTATGCCAGCTACGTGCGCGGCATTTCGCTGGGCCAGGAAGCGCCGTTCTGGACCAGCAACGCCGACACCTTCCTGCCGTCCGTGCAGTCGCGGCAGCTGGAAGTGGGCGTGAAGTACGTGCCGGTCGAAGCGCTGACCCTGGGCGCGGCCGTGTTCCGCATTTCGCAGCCGCACCAGTACGCCAAGCCGGACAGCAGCGACGTCGGCTACACCTTCGTCGAGGAAGGCACGCAGACCCACACCGGCCTGGAGCTGACCGCCAACGGCCAGCTGACCGATGCGCTGCAGATCGTGGCCAGCGCCAGCGTGCTGCAGGCGCGCGCGCGCGACACCGGCACGCCGGCCTATGAAGGCCATCAGCTGGTGAACGTGCCGAAGGTGCGCGCCAGCGTGCACCTGGCCTATGCGCTGCCGTTCGTGCAGGGCCTGGACGTGACCGGCGGCTGGCGCTATGCCGGTGCCAACGTGGCCCGCGCCGACGGTGGCGTGCGCGCACCCGACTATTCAGTGTTCGACGCTGGCCTGCGTTTCCAGCATCGCCTGCGCGAGCGCGCAGTGACCTGGAACCTGTCGGTGGACAACGTGTTCAACCGCTTCTACTGGCGCGATACCGGCAGCAGCGGCGGTGACTACTACCTGTTCCCCGGCGCACCGCGACAGGCCCGCCTGTCGGTGACGTTCGCGCTGTGAGCGGCGTGATGCTCGAGTGGACCGCCGCACTGTGCAGCATCCTCGGCGTCTGGCTGATGGCCCGGCGCCGGCTGGCGGCGTGGCCGGTGGGCCTGCTGTCGGTGGCGCTGTATGGCCTGGTGTTCGCCGAGGCCAAGCTGTACTCGGACACCCTGCTGCAGGTCGCCTTCGGTGGTTTCCTGGTCTATGGCTGGCTCAACTGGCGACAGCATGCCGCCGATGAGGGCAGCATCCGCATCGTGCCGCTGGCGCGCGGCACGCTGCTGCGCGACCTGTCCATCGGCCTGTGCGGTGGCGTGGCGCTGGGTGCGGCCATGCACAGCTTCACCGACGCTGCCCTGCCGTGGTTGGATGCGCTGCTGACCGGTCTGAGCCTGGTCGGGCAATGGTGGCAGGCACGCCGCCACGTGGCCTGCTGGTGGGTGTGGATCGCAGTGGACGTGGTCTATGTGGGTGCGTACCTGTTCAAGTCGCTGCACGTGACCGCCGCGCTGTACGTGTTCTTCCTCGGCCTGGCCGTGTTCGGCCTGCGCGCATGGAGCGCCGCCGCTCGCGAGCCACAGGTGGCAACCCGGTAGAGCCACGCCATACGTGGCTGGGCCACCGGTAGTCGCCAACCTTGGTTGGCGTGCGTGCCGACCAAGGTCGGCATCTACCCAGAACATCCACGCATGGCGTGGATCTTATCTCTTGCCAATCTGGCACCTTGGGTGCCGAGAGCCCGGCGTGGGCGACCGTGTGGATCCAGGTCTTGCGACCGAGAAGTAGCTTGGGTCCCCACGCCGGATTCTCCCTGAACCGCCCGAACAGTTGGTTGAGTTGGCGCTCGAACTGATAAGACTGGGCAAGCGGGGAGAGCTCTCGACCCTGTCAGCCTAGCGGAGTTCTGCCATGTTTGGGATCGGGATCGATGTGAGCAAAGCCACGCTGGATGTGGCCGTCCATGGAGAGCAGTTTCGCCAATTCAGCAACGACAAGCGCGGCTTTGTGCGCTTGATTCGGTGGCTGAAGACGTGGCCGATCAAGCAGGTCGTTCTTGAGGCAAGCGGGGGTTACGAGCGTGCTGCTCTGGATGTATTGCACGCCGCTGGCCTGCCGATGGTACGAATCAATCCGGCGCGTGCACGGCGATTTGCCCAAGGCACGGGCCGTGCCGCCAAGACCGATCGGCTCGATGCGACAGTGCTGGCACAGATGGCCCATTTGTTGCCGCTGACCCGCTACGTACCGCCTGCTCCTTGGCAGCAGCGTCTGGCTGCATTTGCGCAATGCCGCAGGCAACTGGTGCAGATGCGGGTCAGTGAGATGCAGCGCTTGCGGCGATTGGTCGATCCGGATCTGATTGCGATGAAGCAACGCCATATAGCTCAGCTATCTGACGACCTGAAGCAGTTGGATAAAGCTATTGCCGAGCAGCTTGAGGGGCAGCCTGGCTGGAAGAATATCGGCGCGCTCAAAGGCGTCGGCCCCATCCTGATCAGCACACTGGCCTGCGAGTTGCCCGAACTGGGCAGCTTGGGAAGTAAAGCCATAGCATCGCTGGTGGGGTTGGCCCCGATGAACCGCGAAAGTGGCACTTGGCAGGGCCAACGGCGGATCAGTGGTGGGCGCGCGGTGGTACGCGAAGCCCTTTACATGGCGGCCCTGACGGCCATCCGGTACGAGCCAAGGCTGCGCGCGTTTTACGCTGGCCTGAAGGCCAAGGGCAAAGCGAGCAAGGTGGCGCTCGTGGCGGTCATGCGCAAAATGCTGGTGATCCTCAACGCCCGTAAGCGAGACGCCGAGGTGGCCCTCGGCTGCCCCTGACAAGACAGTTGCTACTGGGTAAGCACCAAACCCAGCCGCAGCGGCTGGCGCATGTCGGCCGGTGGCGCGGCCTGCAGGGGTGCACTCTGCAGGGTCGCGCGCAGGGCAGCATCGACCTGGGCGTCACCCAAGCTGTCGAATTCCAGTTTCGAAATGCGGCCATCCGCCGCGATCCACACGCTCACCGGCAGCGGCGTCGGCGTGTCCGGATGTGCCTGCAGCCATTCCAGTACGCGCTGCGCCTGCGGGTCCTGCTCCTGCTGCAGGCGCTGCTGCAGCTGCCCCCCCACGGCGGCGGCATAGGCCATCCAGTGTGCAGGAGCTTCCTGCGCGGACACCCCGGCGCTCCCCAGTGCCAGCGCACCGAACAACGCGGCCAGTGGCCGCCACCAGCGGCGTGCACCGGTTGTGTTCCTTGCCATCGCCATCGCCCGCCCCTGCGCTCTCATCCAACGGCTGATGGTCGGCGCGGTAGATGACAGGCAGATGGCGGCCGCTGCTACCCGGCGCGATCAGTCGCCCAGGTCGGCCAGCACCTTGCGCGAGGGCGCGAAGAAGGTCACACCGGTGGTGGCGGTGGAGAAGTCGAGGATGCGGTCGTGCAGCGGTGCGGGATTGCCGATGAACATGCGCTCGAGCATCTTCTCGATCACCCACAGGCGGCGCGTGTAGCCGATGAAGTAGGTGCCGTACTCGCCGCGACCCGGGTTGGCGAACGGCATGTTGTCGCGCAGGATCTCGTGCTCGCCGTCGGCATCCTCGATGGTGCACAGCGTCTTGTGCGACTTCTGCGCATCGGCCGGCGCATCGTCCAGCTCGATGTTGTCGTGCTTGGTACGACCGATGATTGCTTCCTGCGCCTCGGTCTTCTGCGCGCGCCAGGCATCGAGGTTGTGCAGGTACTTCTGCACCACCACGTAACTGCCGCCGGCATGTTCCGGATCCTCTTCACCCACGATGGTGGCTTCCGGCAGTGACAGCCCTTCCGGGTTGGCGGTGCCGTCGACGAAATCGAGCAGGTCGCGGCCATCGAAATAGCGGAAGCCGGCCACGTCATCGACCGTCTCCACCGCATCGCCAAAGGCCATCAGCAGGTTGCGCTCGAACGCCACGATCAGATCCATCGTGCGTGCACGGATGTGGTACAGCAGGTCGCCCGGCGTGGACACGGCCGTGTGGGTCGCGCCCTTGATCTCGCGGAACGGCTGCAGCTCACGCGGTGGCGTGGTGCCCACCAGCGGCTTCCACACGCGGTGGCCGATGGCCACGTTGCAGGTGAAGGTGCGTTCGATCTCGCGGATGGCGGTGTTCTTGATCAGGTCGTCGGTGCTGGCCAGCACCTCGCGTGCCTTGGCGATCGACGCCTCGTCATCCTTCACCTTCAGCACCAGAAACGCCGCCGAATGGGTCAGTGGCGCGGTGATCTGCTGCGGCTCGTTGTCGAGCGTGTGGTTGACGGCGGTGATCGGTGCGGGCTGGGAGTTCACGGCGGTTCCTGCTGGCTTGAGGCGGGCGCATCGCGTGTGGCGATGTGCGGGCGATCATAGCGGAACCGCCTGACCGGGGACGGAGCGGTTCTCGTTCCGTCCACCGGCGAAGCTACGAAGGCCTCAGTCCACATCACTCCAGACCGCCAGTTCGTAGCCATCCAGATCGCGGAAGTGGAAGCGGCGACCACCCGGGAAGGCGAACACCGCCTGCACCACCTCGCCACCGGCGGCCACTACGCGTTGCTGCGCATCGGCCAGGTCCGCGCAGTAGAGGATCACCAGCGGCCCCCCGTGGGCACGCACCGCCGCGTCGGCCACGAAGCCACCTTTCAGGCGGCCGTCGTCGAACTCGGTGTAGGCCGTGCCGTAGTCCGTGAAGCGCCAGCCGAACACCTCGCCGTAGAAGCGCTTGCTACGGTCAATGTCGGCGACGTTGAATTCGATGTTGTCGATGCGGCGTTCGGCATCGTGGGGCGCGGCAGGATTCATGGCGAGGCTCCGTGGTGGGAGCCCAGCATCGATCAATGCAGCACAGTGGTCTTGAACAAAACGGCCATCATTGTCCCCACTCCAGGCGCAGCTCGCTGGCGGTCATGCCCGCCAGTTCACGCGCCTCGCGGCTGAGATGGGCCTGGTCGGCATAGTCGGCATCAGCGGCCAGCATCGCCAACGAATGCAGTGGCAGCGCGCGACTCTGGCGCAGGAAACGTTGCAGCCGCAGGATCCGCTCCAGCGTCTTGGCGCCGTAGCCGAACTGCGACTGGCTGAAACGCCGCAGGCTGCGCGGGCTCAGGCCCAAGTGCGGCGCCAGCGTATCCAGCGTGGCATTACCCGCGGCGAGCGCCTGGAACAGGACATGGGCGCGCTGCGCCGGCGTATCGAGCGCGGCCGCACCCATGTGCTGTTGCAGGCAGTGCGCCATTCGCTGCAGGCGCTGTGCAGGCGCGGTGTCGCCGATGGAGGCCGCCGCCTTGTTCGCCCACGCGCCCTTCAGGTCGGCCAGTGGCACGGCCTGGCCGATGATCCCGGCCAAGGGCAGGCCGAGCGCGGCCAATGCCTGGCCGGGACGGAAGCGTGCGCCCAGCACCTGCGCACCGGGTGCCAGCGCCGGGTGTGCGGCCACGCGGTCCGGGCCGACGACGAACAGCGCACCGTCGCGCCAGAGGATATCCACGCAGCCATCGGGCAATACGGTGATGTGCCCATCGGCATCGGCAGGAAGCTGGCTCTGCCACAGCTGTCCAAAGTGGCCGCGCAGCGGCGCAGGCGCCAGATGCTCCTGGTAGGTCGTGCCGGTGCCTGCAAGAGAGGAAGGGTCGCCCATGCCGCATTGTGGCGCCACGGGGCCCATAAAAGTGAAGCCCGGCGCGAGGCCGGGCTTCGGTTGGCGTGTGGGAGAGAGAGAGAGTCACACGCCAGCACAACACGCACTAACGACAGGCGTTTGTTACCAGGTGAAGCGCGGGCCCACGAACCACTCGCGGTCGCCGGCCTTGGCCAGCTTCACTTCGCCACTCAGGCCCCAGTTCTGGTTGAACTTGGCGGTGGCGCCGACACGGCCATAGAACTCGCCGTCCGGGTTGATTCCGTGCTTCTTGGTGTAGTCCTCGTAGCCGGCCATCACGTAGCCTTCCACGTACGGGTTGAACGCGGTGCGCACGCCAACTTCGGTCGAGTAGCCGTTGAAGTCCAGGCCATGCTTCATGTCGAACTTCTGGTACGCAACGCGAGCCACCAGGTCGGTGTTCGGTGCGATGCCGTAGTTGTAGCCGGCGCCAATGCGCCACTGGTCGACGTCATTCTTGAACTTGTCGGTCTCCTGCGCGCTGTAGTCGCCGAAGATGTGGAAGTTCGGGTGCACCGCCACGGAACCCTTCACCTTCCAGCCGTCGGCGTCGCCGCCCTTGGCATCGGTGTTCACGTAGCCGCCTTCAACGTAGTTGTACGACAGGCCATCGGTTGCCGATGCAGCGAACGGCAGAGCAGCCAGAAGACCCAGGGCAAGCAGCGAATTCTTGTTCATCGGGACACACCTTTAATTATTTTGGTTTCGTCGGCCGCCTCCCGGGAGGGGGAGAGAGAAGAGGCGGTCGACAGGTGTGAATTATCCGTTAGGGGGTCTAATCAACCCTGAATATTGAACTGACTGGTGTATAAATAAGGCTGGCGTTCAGGGAACTCCGCATGGGACCGCTGTCGGCTTCTTACGCGCACCACGCTCGATGCTTGATGCGGGCACTGATCCTGATCGCCTCGCCGGTTGCGCTGCCGCAGGCACAGGCGGCTGAGCGCATCGTTGCTACCGGGCACATCGTCGTACAGACAGACGATGTCACGCGCTTCTTCAAGGTGCTGGACGCCAACCAAGGGCGCCCAAGCGCCGATGATCTGCAACACGGCTATCTGGATGCGGGTACGGATGCCCTGCGCAGCTTCACCGACCGCCGTATCGGCTCGATGGAGCGGCTGGCCAGGGCCATCCAGGACAAGCCGGCATTGTTTGCGAAAGCGAGAACCTGCGCGACCGCATTGCCATCGATCCGCACGCGCGTCGCCGCTGCCGTCGATCGACTTGGCGCCCTGTTGCCGTCTGCGCGCTTTCCCCCGGTCACCGTACTGGTGGGCCGCGGCAATAGTGGTGGCGTGACTACCGAAGCAGGTGTGGTCGTCGGACTGGAAGCACTGTGCAACGCCGACTGGATGCAGGCCGACGTAGGTGACCGCTTCGTGCATCTGATCGCGCATGAGTATGTGCACGTGCAACAGCCCGGTGCACGCGTGGACGTCGAGCAGCCCACCCTGCTCTATCAGACCCTGCTGGAAGGGGGCGCCGAATACGTGGCCGAACGGATCTCCGGGCAACCGGCCAACGCGCATCTGCAGCGTTGGACACAGGGTCGCGAGTGTGCGCTGGAGCGCGCGTTCCTGCAGGACAGCATGGGTACCGATCTTTCGAGGTGGCTGTACAACGGTCCCGGCGACGATGCGCGCCGCGGAGATCTCGGCTACTGGATCGGCTATCGCATCGCCCATGCCTATGTTGCGCGCGCGGCCGACACGCGCAGCGGCGTCGCCGAACTGCTGGATGTCCAGCCTGGGAACGCTGCGGCGCTGCTGGAAGCAAGTGGATGGCAACCTGCGTGCGGAGCAGGCGAAAGCACGCAGACGCGCATGCCGTGATGGCGGCTTCATGCAGGTGAATGGGTAACGTTTAACAGGCACAAGGCGCTTCGCCGATGCAGATCAGTTCGCTTGATCCCGCTTGTTAAGGTTTGTTGATCTACAGGCCTTCACAGCCCATCCACGTACTCAAATTCCAGCTGAAAGCACGGGCTAGCGCCGGGAACAAACGCCGCTATATTCCAGCTTCCCCAGACGAAGGAGGGAGTTGGAAATGAAACTGACCAAGCAGCACATCAACGCAGCACGCGCCATCACCGTCGCCATCGTGGCCACCGTAAGCCTCGGCGCTTGCGCCACCTACAAGGACGAGTTCGCAACCATCAACTCGCGCCTCGATCAGCTCGACGTAAAGGTGCAGGGCGCTGCCCAGAGTGCCGAGTCCGCCAACCAGTCGGCGCAGCAGGCCAACCAGCGTCTGGACCAGATCGAAGGCCGCGTACAGCAGCTTGAAAGGGCACCGGCCGGTCGCAAGCCGCGCGGCTGATAGCTCCCTCATCCTTTGAATTGATCCACCTCTGTATCGGGAACCAGTGGCCTTCGCCGGCCACTGGCATCCTTCCACCCAGGATTGCATTGCAAGGAGCCGTCCCATTCGTACCTCCTCCTCCCCTGAACGCCGCGTCCTCCATGCCGCACTGGCGATGGCACTGGTCGTTGCGTGTAGCGGCGCAGCCAGCGCCAAGGGCAAGGACAAGGAAGCGCCTGAACAGCGAATTGCCGCCGTTGATGAACTTCCACCCGACCAGAGCGTGTCCGAAACAGTGATCGAGCTGGCCGGCTGGGTGGTTGCCAGCAAGGACAACCAGGGCTACCCGTTCGCAATCATGGACAAGGCCGCCGCGCAGGTCCTGATCTTCGGCGGCGACGGTAAGCTGCGCGGCGCGGCACCGGCGCTGTTCGGTTCGGCCATCGGTGATCACTCGGCCCCTGGTGTTGCCAAGCTCGCACTGAGCGCGATTCCCGGCCATGACCGCACCACCCCTGCCGGCCGTTTCATTGGTGGCTACGGCCCCTCCGACGATGCCGGGCGCGTGCTGTGGGTGGACTACGATTCCGCCGTCTCGATGCACCCGCTGCCGCCAGGCACCCCGAAAGAGAAACGCGCCCAACGGCTGGCAACGCCGACGCCGGACGACAACCGCGTCACCCACGGCTGCATCAACGTCTCGCCCGCGTTCTACGAGCAGATCGTGCAGTCCACGTTCGAGAAGGGTGGTGTGTTCTACATCCTGCCGGACAAGGATTCGATCGCGAAGACGTTCCCGGAGTTCGCGCAGAGCCGTGGCGATGCAAAGGACGAAGACGAGAAAGGCGCGCGGCGCGCAAGCAAGTAGAAGTGGGTAGTGGAAAGCGTTTGCGTACCGGAAGTCAGGAAGCCGCAGCGCCCGCCGCCCGCGCCAATGCAGCGGCATGCGCATCGCCCTTCCTCTCGCTGTAACGGTCCACCAGGTAGTCCGTCCTGCCACGCGTCAGCAGCGTGAACTTCACCAGCTCTTCCATCACATCCACCACCCGATCGTAGTACGGCGAGGGTTTCATCCGGCCGTCGTCATCGAATTCCTGCCAGGCCTTGGGCACCGACGACTGGTTGGGGATGGTCAGCATGCGCATCCAACGGCCGAGCACGCGCAACGTGTTGACCGTATTGAACGACTGCGAGCCGCCACTCACCTGCAGCAGCGCCAGCGTCCTGCCCTGCGTGGGCCGCACGCTGCCATCTTCCAGCGGCAACCAGTCGATCTGGTTCTTGAACACGCCGGTGACCGTGCCATGCCGCTCGGGGCTGACCCAGACCTGGCCTTCCGACCACTGCGACCATTCGCGCAGTCGCTGCACTTCAGGGTGGTGCGGGTGCACGCTGTCCAGCATGGGCAGCGCATGCGGATCGAACACGCGGGTCTCGCACCCCAGGTGACGCAGCAATCGCTCGGCTTCCAGCGCCAGCTTGCGACTGAACGACTGCGGCCGAAGCGAGCCGTAGAGCAGGAGGATGCGTGGCGGTCCCGGATCTGCCGCGGCGAGCTGGTGGTGATCGGGCTGGGGCAGCGAGGCGTCTACCAGATTCGGTAGATGGGGGCTTGTGATGGGCTTATTCATTCGATTATTCTAGAAATATGGAAACGTTGAATGCAATTGCTGCCCTGACTGCCCTGGGCCATGCCACCCGCCTGGCTGCCTTCCGCCTGCTGGTGGAGGCTGGCCCGGCAGGTCGCATGGCGGGCGACATCGCCACGGCCCTGCAGGTGCCCCCAGCCACGCTCAGCTTCCACCTGAAGGAGCTGGTGCAGGCCGGCCTGGTGGAGAGCGAAAGCCAGGGTCGCCATGTCTGCTACCGCGCCAACTTCGATGCGATGAACGGCTTGATCGAGTACCTGACGCACAACTGCTGCGCGGGCTCGCCAACCGAGCAATGCATGCCCACGGCGCCCGCCTGCAAGGGCTGACCCCACACAGATCCTCTCCTCTCAAGGCAATTGCTCCATGACCCGCAATGTCCTGTTCCTCTGCACCGGCAACAGCGCCCGCAGCGTGCTTGCCGAAGCCACCCTGCGTGCATGGGGCGGTGATCGCTTCAGCGCATTCAGTGCGGGCAGCCAGCCCAATGGCCAGATCAACCCCTTCGCGCTGGCCCAGTTGCAGGCCGAAGGAATGCCCATTGAAGGGCTGCGCAGCAAGTCGTGGGATGAGTTCGTGGATGCAGCACCGATGGATCTGGTGATCACCGTGTGTGATGCAGCCGCAGCGGAAGCCTGCCCTGTGGTGTTCGGTGACTTCGTCCGCAGCCACTGGGGCCTGCCCGATCCGGCCGCCGTGGCAGGCAGCGATGCCGACAAGACCGCAGCCTTCGCGCTGGCCCATGCCATCGTGAAGGCGCGGCTGCGTGCGCTGCTCACACTGCCTGCATCATTGTGGTCCGACCGCGAGACGCTGCGGCACGCGCTGGACCAGATCGGCCAGTTGTTGCCGGCCGACGGCGCGCAGTAACGGTGCCACTGCCATGAGCCTGTTCGAGCGGCACCTGACCCTGTGGGTTGTGCTGTGCATTGCGATGGGCACGCTGCTGGGCCACGTCCTACCCGGTGCCTTCGCGGTGCTGGCGTCCGCCGAAGTCGCCAAGGTCAACCTGCCGGTTGCCGCGCTGATCTGGCTGATGATCATCCCGATGCTGCTGAAGGTCGACTTCCGCGCGATGCGCCAGTTGCAGCAACACTGGAAGGGCATCGGGGTAACACTGTTCATCAACTGGGCGGTCAAGCCGTTCTCGATGGCGCTGCTGGGCTGGCTGTTCCTGCGCCATGCCTTCGCGGACTGGCTGCCCGCAGCACAGATCGACAGCTACATCGCCGGTTTGATCCTGCTGGCGGCCGCGCCCTGCACTGCCATGGTGTTCGTCTGGAGCAACCTGTGCCGCGGCGATGCCAACTTCACCCTGAGCCAGGTGGCGTTGAACGACGCGATCATGGTGGTCGCATACGCACCGGTGGTGGCGCTGCTGCTGGGCCTGTCAGCGATCACTGTGCCGTGGGACACGCTGCTGTTGTCGGTGGGTCTCTACATTGTGGTGCCGGTGCTGGTGGCCGCCCTGCTGCGGCACTGGATCCTTTCGCGCAGCGGCGAGGCGGGCCTGCAGCGTGCGCTTCGAAGGCTGGGGCCGCTGTCCCTGTCCGCGCTGCTGCTGACGCTGGTGGTGCTGTTCGGGTTCCAGGGCCAGCAGATCGTGAAGCAACCGCTGGTGATTGCACTGATTGCAGTGCCGATCCTGATCCAGGTCTACTTCACTTCAGGCCTGGCCTACCTGCTCAACCGCCGCCTGGGCGTGGCGCATTGCGTGGCCGGCCCGTCAGCGCTGATTGGCGCCAGCAATTTTTTCGAGCTGGCGGTTGCCACGGCAGTAGGACTGTTCGGCGTGCATTCGGGGGCGGCGCTGGCGACGGTGGTTGGTGTGCTGATCGAGGTGCCGGTCATGCTGTCCGTGGTGCGGATCGTGAACCGTACACAAGCCTGGTACGAGAGACGCGAACAGCACTGACAGATCAAAGTGTGTGGGAATCGATTTACGTTCTTCGCCCCGCACTGTCGTCATCGACTTGGTGGGGTGCCCGCACGCCACGTCATCAACTTCGACCCATGTCGCATATTCCCCATGCCGCTACGGCCGTTGCGGCGCCTGCGTCTGCGACGGCTTAACAGCATGCAAAAATGCCAAAAGCGTCTTTGATCAAGCGTTGAATGCAACTGTTCTGATTGGCACCGCGCAGCAGCACGCGTACAGATGACGTGCCATCGAAAAAGGATGGCCGGGCTTCGAAAACCCGTGCGCTTGTTTGACAACGCTTGCCCGCCGGCGTCACCCCTCGTGGCGCCGGCGGGCAATCCGTCTGCCGGTCATGGCGGGCGGAGCGTGGAGGCCCTGTGCCTGCCGGTTTCAACAAGCGCCCGGTTTTCGAGCCACGTCTCCGCCCGCCACCTTTGCGTGGCGGCTGCCGTCTGTCCTGCACGGAGCCTCTGCCATGAGCACACCCGAATCCTCCCGACTACGCACGCAGTACGTACCCACCAACGCGGACGCGCCTTCGGAAGCACCGCACCCGCACGATCCGCACGGTTTCATCGCCACCCTCGACCGCATCGGCAAGGGCGCAGCCGCCGATGGCCAGCCGTGGCCGGAGCGTCACCAGATGCCCGGCCGCCGCATGGCGCTGGCCGACGCGGACTGCGCATTGACCGGCCTGCGCGTGGCGCTGGAAATGCTGCTGGCTGCCGAGCGCGTGCGCCAGAACGGACCCGACGAGGAGTACGTGGGCGACCGTGTGATGGAGGGCCTGATGATGGTCAGTCTGTCGCTGACAGCACAGGTCAGCGCACGCATGCGGCCGGAAGGGTGATACGGGGAACAACGCTCACTGCAACGCCGGGCACGGCCCGGCGCTGCGGCGCGCGCCACATCACTCGCAGAGTGCGCTGTCTTCCTTCAACGCGGCATCCTGCAGTGGCTGGCGCTGTTCGATCTGCGCACGTTGTTCCGCCGTCGGCTCGCCCAGCCACCATACACGGCAGCGCGCGGTAAGACGGCCAACCATCTTCGACTGATCGGGCGAATACAGCATCGCCAACGCCGTGCCGGGGCAGTCGTGGGCCTGGCAGGCGGTGTAGAACCACCACGGCTCACCCTGCAGCACTACCAGTTCGCCAGGACCGCTGGGCCCGCTCAACAGGCGTTCGCGCAGCGATGGAATCTCCTTGTCAGCGGATTCAGCTGCGGCCGTGTTCTTCATCAGGGTGTTGAACGCGGCCAGCACCTTCGGATCCATGCGGCCGCAGTCGTCCACGGTATTTCCGCCCACCAGGGTGAAGAAATGCGTTGCCAGCGGGTTGTCCGCGCAGGTGAGTTCCCCGCCTGTGCTCGGGTCTTCCGGTTCGCCTTCGTTGTCCCACACCGAGGGGTCCACACCGTCTTCGGCGGACGGTTCCTTCTCGACCACCGTCGCTACGGCGGCCGGTGCTTCGGTGGTCGGCGCTGGCGCCACAGCAGGTGCAGTCTCGCCAGTCTTTTCCGGTGCCTGTCCGCAGGCTGCCAGCAGCGCGGCCATCATCGCCATCCCTGTGATTCGCATCTTCATTCCGTGTCCTTGTCTGATCTGCGCTGCATCCACCAAATCGGCGGCCGCGTGATTCTAACCAGCGGCGCGCTAGGATGCGTCTGAAGCCTTCCCATCATCGCCAGAGCCTGGACGCATGCGCCGCACACGACTCGCCATGATCTTCTGCAGTGCCCTGCTGATGGCATCGCCGGCAATTGCCCACGATGCCGAAGGCGCGAAGCCCGCACAGCCGCTTCCCGATATCGCGCTGCCCGCACCGCTGGACCGTGTACTGCGCGACTACGAGCAGGCGTGGCGCACGGGTGATGCCAAGGCATTGGGTGCGCTGTTCGCCGAGGATGGCTTTGTGCTGCAGAGCAACCAGCCGCCGGTGCGCGGCCGCAGTGCGATCGAGGCCGCGTATGCCGGCCAGGGCAGCAGTCCGTTGCGGCTGCGTGCCTTGGCGTATGCGGTGGAGGGGAATACGGGCTACATCATTGGTGCGTACAGCTACGGCAACAACGTGGGCGATACCGGCAAGTTCACGCTCACGTTGAAGCGCGTGGGGGATGGGCCGTGGCTGATCTTTTCGGACATAGACAACACCAGCGCGCCGCCGCGGGCGCGGTGATCGGCGTTGCAGTAGATCCACGCCATGCGTGGATATGCAGCGCGCGTGATGCCAAGCAAGCTTGGCACCCACCAAAGCCTGTCTCCCGTCCGGCACCCGCGTGTACTCCCTGATGAAAAAACCCCGGCACGTAGCCGGGGTTTTTCGATTCACTTGAACAGCGTGTCCGGATACTCCGGTTTCTGTTCCCGCGCCAGCAATGCGCGCAGGCCTTCTTCCGGCGTCTGCTCGCCATGCAGCACGGCACGCACGCGGTCGGAGATCGGCAGGTCGATGCCATGGCGGCGCGCCTGTCGCATCACTTCGTCGGCGGTCTGCACCGATTCGACCACCTGGCCGATTTCGCGCACGGCATCCTGCAGCGTCTGGCCACGGCCCAGGGCCAGGCCCAGGCGGCGGTTGCGCGACAGGTCGCCGGTACAGGTCAGCACCAGATCGCCCAGGCCCGCCAGGCCCATCAGCGTTTCCGGCTTGGCACCGATGGCAGCGGCCAGGCGCAGCATCTCGTTGAGGCCACGGGTGATCAGGCCGGCACGGGCGTTGAGGCCCAGCTGCATGCCATCGGCCACGCCGGTGGCCACGGCCAGCACGTTCTTCATCGCACCGCCCAGCTCGGCACCGACCATGTCGTCGCCGGTGTAGGCGCGGAACGCCGGGCCATGCATCGCCTCGGCCACCGTCTGCGCGAACTCGGGCACGTCGCCGTGCACGGTGATCGCGGTCGGCAGGCCCTGGGTCACTTCCTTGGCGAACGACGGCCCGGTGACAACGGCCAGCGGCACGTCCTCACCCAGCACTTCGCGCGCCACTTCATGCAGGAAGCGGCCCGAACCGGGTTCGAAGCCCTTGGTGGCCCAGGCCACGCCGGCACCGGCAGGACGCAGCGGCGCCAGCGCACGCACGGTTTCGCCGAAGGCATGCGAGGGGGTCACCACCAGGATCCAGGCCGCGCCCTCCACCGCCGACGCCAGATCGGTGGTGGCACGCAGGCTGTCCGGCAGCGGGATGCCCGGCAGGTAACGCGGGTTCTCGTGGCGCTGGTCGATGGCTTCGACCACGGCAGCATCGCGCCCCCACAGCACGGTCGGATGACCGTGCCGTGCGAGCAGGCTGGCCAGCGCGGTTCCCCAGGAACCGGCGCCAAGCACGGCGATCTTGTCAGCGGTAGTGCTCATCCGTGACGTCGCGGCAGGAATCAGGCGTTGCCAGCCGGCTCGGAGTCAGCCAGCGACGGTGCGTCGCCCTGCTCCTGGCGCTGGCGCAGGGTTTCTGCGTACAGGCCTTCGAAGTTGATCGGCTGCAGGAAGAACGGCGGGAAGCCGCCGGCCTGGATCAGGTCGCTGATCAGCTGGCGCACGTACGGGAACAGGATGTTCGGGCACTGGGTGCCGAGCAGCACGTCGATCGACTGCGGGTCCAGGCCGACCAGGCCGAACACGCCGGCCTGCTTCACTTCGGCCACGTAGGCGGTGCGCTCACCGGCCTGGCAGGTCAGGGTCACGGCCAGCACGACTTCGAAGGCGTTCTCACCCAGGCGCTGCACCTGCTGGTTCAGGTTCAGCTGCAACTCCGGCTGCACCTGGTCATTGAAGATGGTCGGGGCGTTCGGCGACTCGAAGGAGACGTCCTTGACGTAGATCTTCTCGACGGTAAAAGCGGGGCCGGTGGCGGCATCGACCGGCGCAGCAGCGCCGTTGGTGATCTCTTCGGACATTTCCAGTAACTCCAATGAATGCAATGAAAACGATGGTCGAATTACTGCGATGGGGGCGGGATCAGGCCCATACAAGGCCGGATCCGCCACCTGCGGCAATCAGTTGCGGCCCTTGACCAGCGGCAGCTCGGCCTGCTGCCAGGCGGGAATGCCGCCGTCGAGCACGTAGACCTTCTCGAAGCCGGCCTTCTTCAGCGCCTTGGCGGCGGTTTCCGAGGCGTTGCCGCTGCGGCACACCAGCACCACCGGCGACTGCTTGGCGTTGGCCACCAGCTTGTTGTCCGGGCCGAAGGCACTGGCCTGGGCGTTGCGGCTGCCGGCAATGTGGCCCTTCTCGAAGTCACCGCTGGCCGACAGGTCGACCACCACCGTGCCGCCCGCGTTCATCAGCTGGGTCAGTTCGGCAGGCTTGATGCCCTTGAAGCCCCGGAACAGGCGGCAGATCTCGGTGACGATGATGGCCACGGTCAGGCCGACCAGGGCCGCGGACAGCATCGGGTTTCGGCCTGCAAAGGCCAGCAACTCTTCGTAATTCACTCAGGTCACGGGTCGATTAAGCGGGCGCCGATTGTCGCACAAGCCGGACGCGGCCCGTCACTGCCCCTTCCACAGGTCCGGCAGGCCGGCGGTCTGCCACCAGCGCTTGGCCTCCGGATCCCAGCGCCAGCGCTCGACCACCATCACGGTGCGTTCGGCCTGGGTGTTCTGGTTGATCACCCCGATTTCGACCCGGCGCTCGACCAGGCCGCCTTCCAGCGCCGCGCTGCTGCGCTCGCGGTAAGACGACACGCGCAGCTGCGCGTAACGGTTGAGCTCGAACTCGGTGGGCGGCTTTTCCTTGCGCAGCTTGGGGTCCAGATAGCCGATGGCATCGTCCATGCTGCCCCAGCGGATGGTCGCGCCGTAGGCGATCTGGGTCTCTTCCAGCAGCTTGCGCTGCTTGCGGCTCAGGTCGTCGGCCGAAGCCACGGCGCTGACCAGCAGCAGGGAACACATCAGGAACTGGATGAGGCGGCGCATCGGTGGTTTCCCCAGAACGTCAGCCTGCCATCCTACCCTTTGGCAAAGGCAACGAAGCGACCGCTGAACTCGGCGGCGGGCTTGCCATCGGCACCGGGCTGGGTGGCGATGATGCTGATGCGGGCCTTGCGGCGCTGGCGGAAGGTGTTCAGGAAGGCATCCCAGCCAGTGGCCTCGGCCGCTTCGGCGTGGGCGTGCAGGTCTTCGTAGACCGGGGCCAGGTAGCGCAGGTTGCTGTCGGCCACGTAAACCTCGGCATCGTGGCCGGCCAGGCGCAGGCGCAGGCTGACCAGCGCCCAGCCGGACAGGGTCAGCACCGAGGCCAGGCTGCCACCGAAGGCGTTGCCCTTGTCGTTGACGTTGGCGGCCAGCGGCGCGGTGATGCGCAGCACGCCATCGGCATAGCCGTCGAGCTGGATCTGCATGGCGCGGACCGCCGGCATGCAGTCCAGCACGTCCTGCAGGGCGGCCAGCGAGGAAGTCAGAGCATCAACGGACATCGGAGCAGAGACCACGACAACGAAGGGCCCGCATAATGCAGGCAATGGCCGACCATACGATACCCACTGGCGCCGCCGGTTCCGAGCCGGGCTGGACCTTCATTTCGCTGCGACCGCAGGGCCAGAATTCCGCACTGCGCCGCGCCGTTGCTGGGCTGGGCGGGCATGTGGTGGCCCTGCCACCCTGGCGCCTGCAGCGCTTGAACGGCATGCCAGTGGTGCGTCAGCTGCAACGCGCGCTGAACTGCGATCGGGTGGTGTTCACCAGCCCGGCCGCCGTGACCGCGGCCGCCACCCTGCTGCCACTGGCCGAGGCGCAACGCAGCCCGTGGCTGACCGTGGGCGAAGGCACCGCGCGCGCACTGCGGGCGCACGGCGTCGGCGAGGTGCATGCACCGCAGCGGATGGACAGCGAGGGCCTGCTGGCGCTGCCGGTGCTGGCCGAGGCGCGGGGCCTGCGCATCGGACTGGTCACCGCGCCCGGCGGACGCGGGCTGATTGCTGCACACCTGCAGGCCGCAGGCGCCACGATCGAACGTGCCGATGTCTACCAGCGCCGCCTGCTGCGCCTGTCGCCCCGCACGCTGGTTCGATTGGCGCATTCAGCGCAGCCGTGGGTGTTGGCGGTGAGCAGTGGTGAGGCGTTGCTGCATTTCTGGCAGCAGCTTCCGCCGGCATTGCAGCAACGCCTGCAGACCCAGGCCACCGTCGTCGTGGCCAGCGAACGGCTGGGCGATCAGGCGCATGCACTGGGGCTGCAGCGCGTGGTGCGCGCGGCCGGGCCCACCACGGCACAGCTGGTGGCCGCTGCACACGCCACGCTCACCGTCCCGGCAGCGACCTGAACAGGGACGTGGGTCACGCTTGCCGCTGTGGTCGGCAACAGTGATGCTGTGCACAACGCGGCCTGCCGGATCCTGACCGGCGACGTTGCCGACAAGGAAGCCCCATGAACGAGACTCCGCCCGTTTCCCCGCCCCGTCGCCCCGCGCGCTGGCTGCTGCCGCTGGCCGGGGTGGTCGTGCTTGGCGTGGGCGGCTATGCCGGCTGGTACGTCTGGCAGCAGCAACAGCACGAACAGGAAGCGCAGGCACAGACCATGGCCGTGCAGCTGCAGGGCCTGGAGGCGACGCTGGATGCACTGCGCCGCGACCAGCGCGCGACCAGCCAGCGGCTGCAGGATGCGGCGACCACCAACCGCGTGCTGCGCGACGAGATGCTGGGCCTTTCGCAGCGCAGTGCGCTGCTGGAAGAGAACCTGGCCAAGCTGGCCGACAGCGCCAACCAGGGCCGCCAGGCGGTACAGCGCGATGAGGCCGAACTGCTGCTGACCCAGGCGGCGCAGCGGCTGAATTATGCCGACGACGTGGAAGGCGCGCGCCGCCTGTATGCACAGGCCGCCACCGCGCTGGCCGATCTGCCCGACAGCGATGGCCTGAACCTGCGCCAGGCATTGGTGCAGGAGCGCGATGCACTGGATGCGCTGGGCGCCGGCCCGCGCGTGCGGTCGCTGCAGCGGCTGGATGCCTTGGCCAGGGCACTGCAGGGGCTGCCGTCGCAGGTGACCGGCAACGCTGCGACCGACACCGCAAAACCGTGGTGGCAATCGACGCTGGCCCCGTTCGTGGACATCACCCCGAGCCGCCAGAATGGCCCGCTGACCGCCGCCGAACGTCGCAATGCCGACGACGCCCTGCAGCTGGAACTGACCCTGGCGCGCGCCGCGATCGAACGCGGCGACCGCACGGGCCGCGATACCGCACTGGAACGCGTGGAGCACTGGGCACAGCGGCGTTGGCCGGATTCACCGGCCCTGCGCGCGCAACGTGCTGAACTGAAGGCCTTGCGCGAGCTTCCGCTGCAGGCCAGCAACACCGTGCTTGGCAGCACCCTGCAGCAACTGCGCACCCAGACCGACCGGAGGTAATCCCGCATGAAACCCCTGCAATCCCTGGTTGTGCTGTTGCTGGCGGTGGCCATCGGCGTGGTGGCCGCGCAATGGCTCGGCGCCGATGACCTCAACCGTTTCGGTGAAGTGACCCTGCGCTACGGCGGTTACGACTACCACAGCAACCTGCCGAAGGTGGCGCTGCTGTCGGTGATCGCAGTGCTGGTGCTGTGGCTGCTGTGGAGCCTGATTGCCGCACCGTTCCGCGCCTGGGGCCGCTACCGCCGCAAGCAGGGCCGGGTGCGCCTGATCGACGGCCTGCAGGCCTACGAGCACGGCCAGTGGCAGCGTGCCGAGAAGCTGCTGGATGGCGCTGCCAAGGACCCGGAAGTGAGCGCGGTGGCGCTGGCCAATGCCGTGCGCAGCGCACAGGCACGTGCCGACGGCCCCGCCGGTGAAGCGCTGCTGCAGCGTCTTGGCGAGAGCGATGCCACCCTGCAGGCACTGCTGCGCGCCGAACAGCTGCTGGCGCGCGATCTGCCGGTGGATGCGATCAATGCATTGGACGTGGCGGCGATCCAGCCGCTGCCGCCGCGCGGCCTGTGGCTGCGTACCGAAGCGCTGGCGCGTGCCGGCCGCGCACACGAGGCCTATGGCCAGCTGGGTGCGCTGCGCCAGAGCAAGGTACTGCCGGCCGAATCAAACAGCGAACTGGAAGCCCGCCTGGCCGCACAGGCGCTGCTGGAAGCGGCCGACGTCAACGCATTGGCCGCACAGTGGGAAGCCACGCCGAAGGCGCTGCGGCCGACCCCGGACGTGGTGGGCGCCTATGCCAGCCGCGCGGTGGCCCTGAACTGGGATGAGCCGGCGCTGCTGGCGCTGGAACAGGCGCTGGACCAGCGCTGGGACGACGAACTGGTGGCGCTGTACGGCCGCCTGCCGGCCGAGCGCCTGGCCACCCGCCAGGCCAACCTTGCGCGCTGGCGCAATGTGCATGATGGCTCGGCCGCACTGCATCTGGCGCAGGGCCGCGTCGCCCTGGCCCAGCAGCAGTGGGATGCTGCCGATACGTTCCTGCACGAGGCCATCGCCGCCGGCGCCGGTGCCCCGGCGTGGGAGGCACTGGGTGAACTGTTCGCGCAGCGTGGCGAGCACGCGCTGGCCGCGCAGTGCCTGGCCAATGCGCTGCGACTGCAGCGCGGCGAGGACAGCGTGGCGCTGGTGCGCGGCAGCGAGGCGCCGCTACGTGCCACGGTGGAAGAGCAGCCGATCGCGGTGCAGCCGCCGGTGTATGACGCCAATGAAGAGCGCGACGAGTTCGGCAACCCGCGGTTGCCGTGAGGCGTGCCGACCAACGGTCGGCACCCACCGGAGCAACAAAAAAAACGCCGCCCATTGGGCGGCGTTTTCGTACCAGCGCTGCCGGCCAGCGGCCGGCACTACCGTGATGCTCAGCGTTCGACGATCGCCACCACGCCCATGCCGCCGGCGGTGCAGATCGACACCAGCGCGCGGCCACCGCCGCGTTCGGCCAGCTGCTTGGCTGCGGTAGCAATCACACGTGCACCGGTGGCGGCGAACGGATGGCCGGTGGCCAGCGACGAGCCCAGCAGGTTGATCTTGTCCGGGTCGATACGGCCCATCGGCGCATCCAGGCCCAGGCGGTTGCGGCAGTAATCCTCGCTCTCCCACGCACGCAGGGTGCACAGCACCTGTGCAGCGAAGGCCTCGTGGATCTCGTAGATGTCGAAGTCCTGCAGGGTCAGGCCATTGCGCTTGAGCATCTCCGGCACGGCCACGGTCGGTGCCATCAGCAGGCCTTCGCCATGCACGAAGTCCACCGCAGAGACGTGCGCATCGCGCAGGTACGCCTGCGGCTCATGGCCGTGCGCACGCGCCCACTCTTCACTGGCCAGCAGCACCGCGGCGGCGCCATCGGTCAGCGGCGTGGAGTTGGCGGCGGTCAGGGTGCCACGGCCGGAGACCTTGTCGAAGGCCGGCTTCAGCGTGGCCAGCTTTTCCAGCGAGGTATCCGGACGCAGGATGTTGTCGCGCTCGACGCCACGGAACGGTGCGATCAGATCGTTGAAGAAACCGCGCTCATAGGCAGCGGCCAGCTTCTTGTGCGAGGACACCGCCCACTCGTCCTGCGAGTCGCGCGAGATGTTCCATTCCTTGGCCATGTCCTCGCAGTGGTCGCCCATGCTCTTGCCGGTGCGCGGCTCGGCCACGCCCGGGAACTCGGGCTTGAGCTCGGAGAACTTGAAGCCGGAAGTGAGCGCGCGGATCTTGTCGCCGGTGCTCTTGGCACGGTTGGCGGCCAGCAGGCGCGCGCGCAGCTTCTTGCCGTAGACGATCGGCACGTCAGAGGTGGTGTCCGAACCGCCGCCGATGCCCGATTCGATCTGGCCCAGCGCGATCTTGTTGGCGACGGTGATGATGCTGTCCAGCGAGGTGCCACAGGCGCGCTGCAGTGTGATGCCCGGGGTCAGCGGCGACAGGCCGGACGACAGCGTGGCTTCACGGCCCAGGTTCCAGTCGCTGGAGTGCTTGATCACCGCACCCATCGCCACTTCACCCAGCTGCTGGCCGTGCAGGCCGAACCGTTCGACCAGCGCGCCCAGCGTACGGACCGACATGCCGAGGTTGCCGACATCCGAATACGCGGTGTTCTGGCGGCAGAACGGAATGCGGACGCCACCGAGGATGGCGACGGGACGAGCGTTGGGCATGGAGATACCTGGCATGGATGAGGGTGTCTGCAACATGGCCTGCACGGCGGAGCAGGCATAATGGAGCCAAGTGTAGCTGCCGCCCTGTGATGGGCCAACCGTGGAACCATGAGCAAACCCGACCCCGCGATGAATGCCCTTGGCGTGCTGGCCCTGGAACTGGCCGGCGGTGAAATCCCCCGCCAGGCGGTACTCAGCGCCGAACAGGCCGGTGAACTGGCCGATCGCGTCGGCCGCGACCTGTCCAAGCTGGTGCCGCAGGTGGCCGAGCTGGACCTGGTGTTCGCCGCCGCCCATTTCGACCCGGCCGAAGTGCTGCGCCCGGGCTGGCCGATCCACCGCCGCCTGGAAGAACTGCAGATGCGTGCCCCGGGCCGCAACCAGGGCCCGCGCCTGCTGGCCTTTGGTACCGACGCCCAGGGCGACGTGCCGCTACCGTTCCAGGCCGACGCCAGCCTGGTGGGCGGCGGCCTGCGCGTGGTGCCGTTCCTGCTGACCGGCAGCGACGTGGCGACGACCAATGCGGTGGCCGAGGCGCTGGAAGACACGCTGCTGGCCAACGGCATGGCCCATGCCGACACCGCGTTGATGGCGCAGAACACCTTCGGTGCCCGCATCGAGCACGCGCGCTATTTCACTGTGAATGATCTGGCCGCGATGATGTCGATGCAGTACGACAACCAGGGCCTGGCCGCACTGTGGCCGCTGATCGAGACCGCGATCATGGCCCCCGGTGAAGACGAATGGCTCAACGCCGCGCCCGAGCCGCTGCTGCGTTACACGCATGGCGAAGCACGCATGGCGCTGTTCGATCCGGCCGGCTGGTGCGCGCACTACGATCACGGCAAGAACGATTGCGACCGCCTGAAGGGCATCTACGAGCAGTTCCTGATGCGCCAGCGGCAGATGGCCGCGGTGCTGGAAGCACATGGCGTGCCGGTACTGTTCGTGCACTGCGAGGCCGGCCAGGACGCGCGCGAGCTGCTGGCGCGCTGAAGACGGGTAGTGCCGGCCGCTGGCCGGCAACATCCGGATCTACGATTGCCGGCCAGCGGCCGGCACTACCGATCAGGAAAAACGCCGGCTTGCGCCGGCGTTTTCCGTTTCAGCAGAAATAGCCGCAGTGCTGTTCGTGCACTGCGAGGCCGGCCAGGACGCGCGCGAACTGCTGGCGCGCTGAAGGCGGGTAGTGCCGGCCGCTGGCCGGCAACGTCTGGATGTGCGATTGCCGGCCAGCGGCCGGCACTACCGATCATGAGAAACGCCGGCTTCTGCCGGCGTTTTCCGTTTCCAGCAAAAGCGCGCTTACCGCGCCTTCTGGATCACCGCACACGCCAGGCGCGCGCCGGCATTGCCGGTCGGCTGGGTCTTGTAGTCATCCGCATCGGCGTGGACGATCAGGCCACGGCCGATGATGTCGAAGTCATCACCCTTGCCGATGTTGACGTTGCTCGACACCGGGCCGTCGATGGTGGCCACGCCCTTGTCGTCGGCCTTGATGTTGGGCATGTCGCCGCCGTGGTGCGGATCGGTGGCGACATTGCCGTGATCCTGCTTGCCCGGGTTGAAGTGGCCACCGGCGCTCATGCCGTCCGGGGCGCTGCAGTCGCCCTTCTCGTGAATGTGGAAGCCGTGCTCGCTGCCCGGCTTCAGGCCGCTGATCTGGCCGGTCACGTGGACCTTGCCATCGACCACCTTGAAGGTGACGCTGCCCTTGGTCTCGTTGCCCTGGGTCGGTGCCAGCTCGGCGCTGGCCGCAGCATCGGCAGCCGGTGCAGCCGCCGGGGCCGGCGTTGCAGCCGGTTCGGTGGTAGCACCGTCGGCCGGCGCGGCCGGCGGGGTTTCAGCCTGCGGCGCGGCCGGCTGCTGGTTGCAGGCCGCCAGGCCCAGCGCAGCAATGGCTGCGAACAGCGAAGTGTGGATCAAGCGCATGGAATCTCTCCCTGGATGATGCCTGCAGTGATCAGCGGACAACCCGGATCACGCCACAGGCGATGCGGACGCCGGCATTGCCGGCGGGCTGGCTGCGATAGTCGTCGGCGTTGGCATGCACGACCAGTGCACGTCCGGCGATATCGGTGGCGGCGCCTCCGCCAAGGGTAACGCCCTTGAGGTGGATATCGACGTTGGCGCGGCCCTGGGCGTCGGCACGCAGATTGTCCATGTCGCCCAGGTGGTGCTTGCCGGTGCCGGCGCGGCCATGCGCAGCGCCACCGGGATTGAAGTGATTGCCGGCACTGCTGGCATCCACCGCACTGCAGTCGCCGCGCTCGTGGATGTGGAAGCCGGCCTGCTGCATCGGCTGCAGGCCACCGATCAGGCCGGTGATGTGGATACCGCCGGGCTCCACCATCAGTGCGATGCGGCCACTGACAATGCTGGCCGAGGCCGGCGCAAGATTGGCCTCGCCCTGCTTCGCTGCGCTGACAACG
The DNA here is from genome assembly GCF_900186865.1 of Stenotrophomonas maltophilia. NCBI lineage: Bacteria > Pseudomonadati > Pseudomonadota > Gammaproteobacteria > Lysobacterales > Lysobacteraceae > Stenotrophomonas > Stenotrophomonas maltophilia. The sequence goes on along the minus strand of NZ_LT906480.1, from coordinate 143,855 downwards.
GTCGGCGGCGGCGGAGTAGGTTCGGTCTTTTTCGGCGCGCTGCCGCAGGCAGACAGCAGCACGGCGGCGGACAACGGCAGGATGACAAAGGACAGACGCATCAAAGACTCCTTGCAGATGACACTAAGCGTTGCATCGTCCATGAACGATCAACAGTTCGGCAAGCGGGCGCGAGGATCGCGTGCAGGGGCCGTTCAATGGCCCCCGCGGCGGCGTCCGGCGCCCAGCTTGCGGGTAAGGGTATTGCGGCCAAGGCCCAGGCGGGCCGCGGCTTCGGCACGGCGGCCGTGGGTGATCTGCAGCGCGGCCTCCAGCAGGGCATGGTCGACCCGCTCGCGCACCTGCGCGTGCAGCCCTTCCACGCCTTCGGCCAGCTGACGGCGTGCCCATTCGGCCAGCAGCGCTTCCCACTGCCCCGGATCGGCGCTGGTGGTGCTGCTGCGACGACCGCGCGTACGGTTGAGCGCGGTATCGACGTCGGCCACGCCGATGGTGTCGGCGGCCGCCAACGCCGCCATCCGCCAGCACACGTTTTCCAGTTCGCGCACGTTGCCCGGCCAGTCGTGTTCGCGCAGCGCCTGCAGTGCGGCCGCGGTCAGCCGCTTCGGCGGCGTATCCAGCTTGCGCGCGGCGGCGGCCAGGAACGTACTGGCCAGCTGTGCGATGTCCTCGCGGCGCTCGCGCAGCGGTGGCAGCTGCAGGCGCACCACGTCGAGGCGGTGCAGCAGGTCGGCGCGGAACTTTCCTTGTGCAACCAGCCCTTCCAGGTCCTGGTGGGTGGCGGCGACCACGCGCACGTCGACGCGGATCAGTTCACGGCCACCGACGCGGAAGAACTCGCCCTGCGCCAGCACGCGCAGCAGCCGGGTCTGCAACGGCAGCGGCATGTCGCCGATCTCATCCAGGAACAGCGTGCCGCCATCGGCCTGCTCGAAGCGGCCGATATGGCGGCGCTGCGCGCCGGTGAAGGCGCCGGCTTCGTGGCCGAACAACTCGCTTTCCAGCAGCTCGGACGGGATTGCAGCGGTATTGAGCGCGACGAAGGGCCCCTGCGCGCGCGGTGATTCGCGATGCAGCGCATTGGCCACCAGCTCCTTGCCGGTGCCGGTCTCGCCGGTGATCAGCACCGCCAGCGGTGCCTGCGCCAGGCGACCGATGGCGCGGAACAGCGCGCGCATCGGCGGGGTATCGCCCACCAGTTGCGGCGGTTGGTCGCTATGCGCTTCGGCCGCAGGTGTGGCCGCCGCCAATGCCGGTGCGACGGCCGGCAGCACCCGTTGCGCCAGTGCCACCGCATCGTCCAGATCGAACGGCTTGGACAGGAATTCATGCGCGCCACCGCGGAACGCGCCGGCCGTGCTGGCTACGTCGGTATAGGCCGACATCACCACCACCGGCAGCTGCGGCAGCGCGGCCTTGAGCTTGTCCAGCAGCACCAGGCCATCGTCGCCGGGCATGCGCACATCGGTGAACAGCAGCGCCGGTGGCGGGCCTTCGCTCAACGCCTGCAGGGCGGGTGCGGCGCTGTCGAAATCGACGACCTGGTAGCCCGCCTCGCGTAGCGCGGTGCACAGCACGAAGCGCACGGCCCGATCGTCATCGACCACCCAGATGCACTGCGGGGACGAAGAAGACTTAGACATCGCGCGGGGCCTCCTCGGCCGGGGCAGCGCCGCTGACGATCGGCAGCAGCAGAGTGAACACGGTATGGCCCGGGCGCGAGCGGTAGGTCAGCGTGCCGCGATGCTCGCGCGCCACCTGCTGGGCCAGCGCCAGGCCCAGGCCAGTGCCTTCGGCACGGCCACTCACCAAGGGCAGGAACAGGTGTTCAGCCAGTTCCTCGGGAACGCCACGGCCGTCGTCGGCGATTTCCAGGCGCAACGCCAGCGTGTGCAGCTGCTCGGCAATGCGCACGCCATGCTCCACGCGGGTACGCAGGGTGATGTTGCCGGCGCCGGCCTGGATCGCGTTGCGCACCAGGTTCCAGACCGCCTGGGTGAGGCGGTCGGCGTCACCATGGAATTCGGGGATGCTGGGGTCGTAGTCACGCTGCAGGCGCACCGCCCAGCCGGCTTCGCTCTCGGCTAGGCGCAGCACGCGCTCCAGCGCGGCATGGATGTTCAGTTCGGCATGCGGCGCGGCCGGGGCCGGCGACAGCAGCTGGTCGAGCAGGCCGTTGAGGCGCTCGATCTCCGAACCGATCAGTTCGATCAGCTCACGTTCGCTGGCGTCGCGCTGCGCCGCACGGCGGGCCAGCAGCTGGGCCGCGCCCTTCAGCCCGGCCAGCGGGTTGCGCAGCTCGTGGGCCAGCCCCTTCAGCGCCGCGCTGAGCGCGCTGGGCAGCGCCTGGGTGGGATCGAGTCCTGGGAACTCATCGACCGGATGCGCCTCCAGCAGCCAGCCGCCATCGTCGCGGCGGCTCATCCAGCCCTCGGCGAAGCGCGGCGCCTCGCCGGGCACCGCCAGCGCCAGCCGGTTCAGGCGCAGGCTGTCGCGCTCGTCGCGGGCCAGGAAATGGGCCAACGCCTCGCCCTGCACTTCCAGGGCGGCCAATGGCCGACCCAGCAGGCGCCGGACGCTGACGCCCAGCCAGCGGGCGAAGGCCGGATTGCAGCCGGCAATGCAGCCATCGGCCCCGGCCCAGGCCAGCGGCGTGCCCAGGGCATCGAGGGACGGCGGGGGTGCGGGGTCGGACATTGCACCAATGTAGTGCAAAACGGGGGGTTCGGGGTCAGAGCCCTTTCCTGGCGGAAAGGGATCTGACCCCTTGCGCTGCGGGTTCCGGGGACGGATCCCTTTCCGCCAGGAAAAGGCGCTGACCCCTGCCGCAGGTCGAGCAAGCTCGACCACTACCAGATGCGTGGCCGGTTACAGCTTCATGTTCAGGCCGACGAACACGCTGCGGCCCGGGGCCGGCGAGAACATCGGGCGGGCGCTGTCCCAGAAGAAGCTGTCGTACCAGGCGTAGGCGTACTGGCGGCCGGTGACGTTCTTCAGCTGCAGGTCCACGCTGAAACGCGGGGTGAGCTGATAGGCAGCGCTGAGGTCGAGCACGGCGAAACCTCCGAACTTGCCGGCCACGTTGCGCTCTTCCAGGTAGTAATCGCCCTGTGCACGCGCCTGCAGGCCCAGCCGCAGCGCATTCGTGGCGCGGTAATCCACACCCAGATTGCTGATATGGCGCGGGGTGGCAGCCACTTCGCGGCCCTGCAGGGAAATGCCGGCATCGCGGTCGTCGCGGGTGATCTTCGCTTCCTGGTAGGCGTGCGAAGCCCATACCGTCCAGTCGTCGCCCAGTTGCAGGCTCAACTGCGCATCCACGCCTCGTCGGCGGGTCTTGCCCAGGGTGACCGTGGTGCCAGTGGCCGGCATGTTGGATACCTCGTTTTCCGCGTCCTGCTGCCACACCGCCAGGCGCGCCTGGGCGCCCTGGAACGGCTGGAACTTCAGGCCCAGCTCCATGCCGGTGTTGGTGGACGGCTGCATCGGTGCCTGCCCGGGGGTGAGGTAGGCCGGCGCGGTGGACCCGGTCAGTACCTGGAAGGTGCGGCCCCAGTTCGCGTAGACGTGGGTGGTCTGGCCCAGGCTGTGGATGATGCTCAGCTTGGGCTGACCGATGGTGCCGTAGTCCTGCAGGCGTCCGCGGACGCCGTTCATCAGGTGCGTGCTGCCACTGAAGCGATCGATACGATAGGCCGGCACGATCTTCCAGGCCTCGACCGGCTGGTAGATGGCCTGCACGTAAGCGCCCCAGTTGTCGAAGCTGTGGCGATCGTTGTTCTGCACCCGCGCCGGCGGCTGGCTGAAATCAGTGGGTTCGGCGTAGGCGTAGCGCTCGCGGATGTAGCCGTTGTCCTGCTGCTCGTAGTTCAGGCCGCCCTCGACAGTAAGCGCGGAACTGGCCTGCCAGGTCAGGGTGCTGAGCAGTCCGGCCTGACGCTCGTCCCACATGCGGCGCTGGCGCGGCAGGTTGCCGGTGGGCAGGTCGCTGAAGGTCACGCGGCGGTCGTCTTCGTAGCGGTTGTAGTAGAGCCGCGTGCCGAAGGTGAGTGCGTCGGACAGCTTCAGGTCGACGTGCGCGGCGATCTGCCGCATGTCGCGGTCATCGCCATCATTGCCGTTGCGCAGCTCGCTGCCACGGCGGTGCGTGCGCAGTTCCTCGGCGGTCATGAAGCCGGGTTCGTCGGCCTCATGGTGGTAGGTGCGCGCCGTCAGGCCCACGCGCAGCCCTTCGTCCAGCGTGCCGAAGAACCACTTGCCGCCCAGCGAGTACTTCCTGGAGGTGTCGTGGTCGCGATAACCATCGCTGGCCTGGGTGCCGACAAAGTAGTTCTGCGCGAAGCCATTGGCTTCGCGGCCAACCGCCAGCTGTGCATCACGGGTGTTGTAGCTGCCGTAGGCCAGGCGCGCATCGGTGTAGCTGCCACCCTGGCGCGTACCGAAGTTCACGTTGCCGCCGATGTTGTGCAGGCCATAGCGCGGATCGTTGGTACCGCGCACTACTTCGATGTAGCTGATGTCCAGCGGAAACACCATGTCGATGAAGCGCTGGTTGCCGCTGTTGACGTTGCTGGGGATGCCATCGATCAGCGTCTTGATGGCATTGAGGTAGCCCTCGCCGTTGAAGGCGCGGAAGCTGACCTTGCCCGATTCGGCACCCTGCCGCGTTTCGGTGAGCTGGATGCCGGGCATCTGCCCCAGCAGCTCCCAGCTGTGCGAGACGTTGCGGTCTTCGATCTGGTCCGCGCCGAGCACGTCCACCGAAGTCAGCACCTGGTGCGCGCTGAGCTGGCCTTCGCCATGCTGGTGCACCTGCACCTTGCCGAGGGTGAGCGCGGCATCGGCGGACTGTGCGAAAGCTTCAGGGGCGAACGGAGCGGCCGCGAGGGCGGCCACAAGGGTGGGAGTCTTCATGGGAAGGGGCGGCTGCGGTGAAATGTAATCATATAACATTTCACATGCACGCTTTTGCAGCGTCGAGCAAGGCTCGGCGCTACAAGGGTGGGAGCCGTGGGGATTACACCGGGTAGCCGGTGGCTTCCCGTGCCTTCTTCCAGGCGGCTTCGAATTCACGCGCGGAGATTTCGTCGTCCTCGTCGAAATCCAGGAACGACACCGGCTGGTCGGCCAGCAGGAAACGGTCATCGCTGTGGGCGTGCTCGTCGGCCCAGACCATCTTGGTGCCGTAGATTTCCACCTGGCGCACGATCTTCTCGCCACGGGCTTCCATCAGCACGTTGCCCTTGCCCAGGCCCGATTCGGCCCAGTGCTTGTAGTACTTCTTTGCGGCGGACTTCGCGTCGGGTTTTGCGTTGTGCTTTGCGTAGGTCATTGCAGGGGTCCTGGCCGCAGGCGCGGCCGGAAAGTTCGGAATGGCGCCATTATCAGGCATCCGGGGTCAGAGCCCTTCCCTTTGGAAAGGGATCCGACCCCTGCTGCTTCAGTTCGGCAGGGGCACGCCCTTCGGCCACAGCATCCAGATATTGCCCTTCTGCTTCATGTCGCCGGCCAGCTTGCCGGCGGCATCGCCGCTGCCCCAGTAAAGGTCGGCGCGCACCTCACCGGCGATGGCGCCGCCGGTGTCCTGCGCGGCCACCGGGCGCACCACCGGGGTGCCGTCCGGGCGCGTGGTGGAGAGCCACAGCAGGCTGCCCAGCGGCACCACGCTGCGGTCCACCGCCACGCTGTAGCCCGCGGTGAGCGGCACGTTCAGCGAACCACGCGGGCCTTCCGGGCTGTCCGGGTTGCGCACGAAGAACACGTAGCTGGGGTTGCTGCGCAGCAGTTCCGGCACGCGCGCGGGATTGGCCCGGGCCCAGGCGCGGATCGCGTCCATGGTGACGTCTTCCTTCTTCAGCTGGCCCTGGTCCACCAGCCAACGACCGATGGCGCGGTAGGGGTGGCCATTCTGTTCCGCATAGGCCAGCCGCACCTGCTTGCCATCGGCCAGGCGCACGCGGCCGGACCCCTGGATCTGCAGCAGCTGCAGGTCCATCGGGTCGGTCAGCCACGCCAGCACCGGGGCGTTGGCGCCCTTGGCCGCGATGGTGCCGGCGTCGTCATAGGGCTTGAGCACCTTGCCTTCGACGCGACCGCGCAGGCGCTTGCCCTTCAGTTCCGGGTAGAGGCTCTCCAGCTGCACCACCACCAGATCATCGGGCGTGCCGTAGACCGGCACCGTCGCCTTGTCGGTGCGGGTCAGGCTGCCGGCATAGATCGGCTCGTAGTAGCCGGTAATCAGTCCGTCGGCCTGGTGGCCACCGGCACGCAGCGCATAGACATCAAGGTCGCGCTGCAGGAACTGGCGGATCGCGGCCGGGTCCTTGTCTGACACCGCTGCGGCGGTGGCGCAGGGTTTGGCCCAGACCGCATCGTTCTTCAGGCGGGTGCAGCTGCTGCGCCAGGCAACGAAGCCGGCCTGCAGATCGCTGTCGGAGACGGGTGGCAGCGCGCTCCATGCAGCCTTGGCATAGGTGGCCGCGGGCAGCGTGACCGGCGTCGGCGCTTCGGATACGGTGCGGGGGGCGGTGGTGGAGCAGCCTGCGAGCACGGCCACTGCCAGCAGGATGCAGTGCTTGCGCTTGAAGAAGGTAGCGGAATCGATCATGCCGCCATGGTGGAGGGCGGGCCGCTGGCGAGCAAGCCATGCCAGGAGTCCGCGTTCATCACCAACGCATCCGGCCCAGCACCGGATTGCCCGCCAGGTGATGCCGGGCGACGGCCGCCACGTGCAGTGCAACCAGGCCCGCCAGCACCATGCAGGCGTATTTGTGGGTGGCGTTGAATGCAGCGGTGGCCACGGGTTCGGAGAGCGGCGCGGGGATCACGACAAGATGGAACACGTCGATGTCCCGTTCCATCATCAGCACACCGGTTACCAACACGACGGTGGTTACCGCGTAGAGGGCCCAGTGCGCGATTCGTGCCACCGCCTCGCCAGGATTGTGGCGACGGCTGCCGACGATCGCCAGGCACAGGCGCAGCACGAAGAACGGAATCAGCACCGTGGTGAGCGAGACATTGATGAAGCCGATGCCCTGCTTGAGGCCGGCCGGGGCATCGGCGAATGCCACGTAGAAGCCACTGAACGTAGCCCACAGGATAATGGCGGCAGAAAACCAGTGCAGCAGCACCTGTGTTCTGGAATAAGGCATGGCGTGTCGCTCCGGCAATCAAGCGCAGCGACCTTAGACGTTTGCCGACGCGTACTGAATCAGACACCTTGCAAATGCAGGCCGCACCGCTGCAATTCCCAACGCAGGTCACGCCCTGCCGGCGATCACGGCGTCTGCAGCAGAAGCGAATGCAGGATGCGGGCGTCCTCTGCGTCCAGCGTCATCGGCAGGTCATCGCGGCCACGGAAGCGGCGGTGGAAGGCGGCGACGGTGGCTTCGCGGTTGTCCAGTGGATAGCCGAAGCGGGCCAGCGCATTCCACGCGTCGAAGCCTTCCGGTGCCGCGCCGTCGGCGGCGCGCGGCCACACCCCGAAGCCGGCCTCGGCCAGCTGCTGCCAAGGGAAGAAGCGGCTCGGATCCTGCTTGCGCGTCGGCGCCAGGTCGGCATGGGCGATGACCTGACGCGGCGGGATGTTCAGGCGGGTGGTGAGATCGCGCAGCAGCAAGATCAATGATTCGATCTGCGCCTGGCTGAACGGGCTGCGGCCATCGTTGTCGAGCTCGATGCCGATCGAGGCCGAGTTGAGATCGGTGATGGTGCCCCAGCGCCCGGCACCGGCGTGCCATGCACGGCGCTCATCGGCGACCAGCTGGTAACGTCGGCCATCGGCGCCGATCAGGTAGTGCGCACTGACCGGCCCACCGCTGTTGGCGGTACGCAGCGTATGCAGGCTCTGCTGCACCGACTTCTGCTCGGTGTGGTGGATGACGATGATGACCGGCGTGCGCGCGTTCTGGTTGGGTGATGGCACCCAGGTGGCGAGCGGGTTGCGGGTTTCCTGCGGCGCGGAGGCACAGGCAGCCAGCAGCAGGCAGGCCGAGAGCATCAGGACAGTGCGGATCGGGTGCATGGCCTGATTGTGCGCGATCAGGCGCGATGATGCATGTCACAAGGAAGATTCGGTAGGTCCACGCCAGGCGTGGATGCGCCACTCCGGCTGTGCCGACCAACGGTCGGCACCCACCAGAGCAGACCCAGCCCCCGTGCCAAGCAAGCTTGGCACCTACCAGAACGAGGACAGTGGAAGTGCCGACCAACGGTCGGCACCCACCCCGTCCATGCACCGCTACTTCAGGCCTCGTAGGCGGATTCGCCGTGCGAAGTCACATCCAGGCCGGTGCGTTCGGCCTCTTCGGTCACGCGCAGGCCGACCACGACCTTGACCACCAGCAGGATGACCGCGGTCACCACCGCCGACCACACCACGGTGAGGCCGACGCTGACCACCTGCACCCAGACCTGATGGGCGATATCCAGATCCGCCTTGGTACCACCCAGCGACTGTGCACTGAACACACCGGTGAGAATCGCGCCGACGATGCCGCCGACACCATGCACACCGAACACGTCGGCGGTGTCGTCCACCTTCAGCAGGCGCTTGAGGCCGGTGACGCCCCAGACGCAGACCACGCCGGCCACGAAACCAATCACGATCGCGCCGAGTGGGCCGACGGTGCCACATGCCGGGGTGATGCCGACCAGGCCGGCCACCGCACCCGAAGCAGCGCCCAGTGCCGATGGCTTGCCCTTGCTGATTGCTTCCACCAGCGTCCAGCCGAGCACGGCGGCGGCGGTGGCCAGCACGGTGTTGAGGAAGGCCAGCGAGGCCACGGTATCGGCGGCGGCAGCGGAACCGGCATTGAAGCCGAACCAGCCCACCCACAGCAGCATCGCGCCGATGTAGGTGAACGGCACGTTGTGCGGCTTCAGCGCGGTCTGGCCGTAGCCCAGGCGCTTGCCGACAAACCAGGCAGCCACCAGGCCGGCAACGCCCGCATTGATGTGGACCACGGTGCCGCCGGCGAAATCGATCGCGCCCAGCTCGCCCAGGTAACCGCCACCCCAGACGATGTGGGCCATCGGGATGTAGCTGAGGGTGAACCACAGCGCCGAGAACAGCAGCACCGCGCGGAACTTGATGCGCTCGGCGAAGGCACCGACGATCAGCGCGGTGGTGATGCCGGCAAAGGTCGACTGGAACGCGACGAACAGATAGTCCGGCAGTCCCTTGATCGGCGTGTGGCCGACCGACTCGGGGGTGAAGCCCTTGAGGAAGGCGAACTCGGTGAACGAACCAAAGAACGGATTGCCCGCGCTGAACACCGCGCTGTAGCCGTAGGCCACCCACAGCAGCAGCACCAGCGAGAACACCACCAGGATCTGGCTCAGTACCGACAGCACGTTCTTCGAACGCACCAGGCCGCCGTAGAACAGGGCCAGGCCCGGCACGACCATCAGCAGCACCAGCAGGGTGGAGGTGAGCATCCAGGCCACGTCGCCATGATCATAGGCGGCGGCCGCTTCGGCCACGGCCGGCGCAGCGGCTGCAGCTGCAGCTGCAGGGTCCTGCAGCGGTTCAACGGCCACGCTTTCGCTCGGCAGCGGCGACACCTGCGCCTGGGCGTGGGCATTGCCCGGCCAGGCACCCGCGGCCAGCGCACTCAGCAGCATCAACAGGCACACGATATGGAACCGGGCTTGCCACCCGGTGAGAAGGCGCATCTTCATGGGGGAGTCTCCGGAAGGGGGTTACAGCGCGTCGGCACCGATTTCGCCGGTGCGGATGCGGATGACCTGTTCGACGGCGGTGACGAAGATCTTGCCGTCACCGATCTTGCCGGTGCCTGCCGACGACTGGATCGCTTCGATCACCGCATCGGCACGTTCGTCGGTGACCACGGTTTCGATCTTGATCTTGGGCAGGAAATCGACGACGTACTCGGCGCCGCGATACAGCTCGGTGTGGCCCTTCTGGCGGCCGAAGCCTTTCACTTCGGTCACGGTGATGCCCGACACGCCTGCGTCGGACAGGGCCTCGCGGACCTCGTCGAGCTTGAACGGCCGGATGATGGCGGAGATCAGTTTCATGCGCATGTCCCGAGGGTGGATGGGGCCAGCGCGCCAGCGCGCGTTGGCATCAGGCAACCAGCGGCCATCACTGTGATGGCCGTGGCTGTTGCACCGGACACGTACAGCGCCGGGACGGCCGTGCCTCTCTCCTTGCACGACCGACGCGGGAGGGAGGGCGGCCCTGGTCGCGTATCCGGTCTTTCTCTTGCCCCTGGATAAGCGGGCCAAAGGCCCGCGTTCCAATGCAGCGGACTGACAGTCCGCTCTACAACGGCGGGCCTGCGCCCGCCTTGCGGCTCCCCAGCCGCGAAAACGGAAGCGATGGCGGCGGGTGGGAGGGGGAAACCCACCGCCATCGCATCCGGTCAGCTGGCGTAGTACAGCTGGTACTCCAGCGGGTGGGTGGCCGCGCGGAACTTGGTCACTTCCTGCATCTTCAGCGCGATGTAGCCGTCGATGAAGTCATCGCTCATCACGCCACCGGCCTTCAGGAACTCGCGGTCCTTGTCCAGCGCTTCCAGCGCCTGGTCCAGCGAGGAGCAGACCTGCGGGATCAGCTTCTCTTCTTCCGGCGGCAGGTCGTACAGGTCCTTGTCGCTCGGTGCGCCCGGGTCGATCTGGTTCTTGATGCCGTCCAGGCCGGCCATCATCAGCGCAGTGAAGGTGAGGTAGCCGGACTGGATCGGGTCCGGGAAGCGCATTTCGATACGGCGCGCCTTCGGGTTGGAGACCCACGGAATGCGGCACGATGCCGAACGGTTGCGGGCCGAATAGGCCAGCATGACCGGCGCTTCGAAGCCCGGCACCAGGCGCTTGTAGCTGTTGGTGCCCGAGTTGGCGAAGGCATTGATGGCCTTGGCGTGCTTGAAGATGCCGCCGATGTACCACAGCGCCAGCTGGCTCAGGCCGCCGTAGCCGTCACCGGAGAACAGGTTGGTGCCGCCCTTGGACAGCGACTGGTGCACGTGCATGCCGCTGCCGTTGTCGCCGACGATCGGCTTGGGCATGAAGGTGACGGTCTTGCCGTTGCGGTGCGCGACGTTCTTGATCACGTACTTCATGCGCAGCAGTTCGTCGGCCTTCTGCACCAGGGTGCTGAACTTGGTGCCGATCTCGCACTGGCCGGCGGTGGCCACTTCGTGGTGCTGCACTTCCACTTCGATGCCGACCTGTTCCAGGGTCTTGCACATCTCGGCGCGCAGGTCGTGCAGGGTGTCGGTCGGCGGAACCGGGAAATAGCCACCCTTCACGCCCGGACGGTAACCGCTGTTGGCGCCGTCGTACTTGGCGCCGCTGTTCCAGGCGGCTTCTTCGGAATCGACCTTGAAGAAAGTGTTGCCCATTTCATTGGCGAAACGGACCGAGTCGAAGATGAAGAATTCCGGCTCCGGGCCGAAGAACGCGGTTTCGGCGATGCCGGAGGACTTCAGGTAGGCCTCGGCGCGCTTGGCGATGCCGCGCGGGCAACGGCCATACGGCTGCATGGTGGCCGGGTCGAGGATGTCGCAGCTGATCACGATGGTCGGATCGGCGTAGAACGGGTCGACGTAGGCGCTGGCGGTATCCGGCAGCAGCACCATGTCCGACTCGTTGATGCCCTTCCAGCCGGCGATCGAGCTGCCATCGAACATCTTGCCTTCTTCGAACAGCGACGGTTCGACGATGCTGATCGGGAAGGTCACGTGCTGCTCGACACCACGCATGTCGACAAAGCGCAGATCGACGAATTCGATCTGGTTGTCCTTGATCAGCTTCTCAACGTTTTCCACGGACATCGGTACGACCTCGGATGGGGATGAATGCCTGCTGAGGTAGAGCAACGACCGTGCCAACTTTTCAGATGCCGCAAGTCATTGATTTCATGAAGGCCGCCCCGTGCGGGTGCAGAGCGCGGCGCACCAAACGAGTGCACCGACCACCAGACGCACCCGTTTGGTGCAGCGCGGATCGTCTATCCTCTCGCCCTTCTTCCTTCCGCCGCGCGTGCACGCACCGTCCATGTCCGACCTGCTCTCCGCCCTGCTGCTGGGCATCCTCGAAGGCTTGACCGAGTTCCTGCCGATCTCCAGCACCGGCCACCTGCTCATCGCCCAGCACTGGCTGGGTGCCCGTTCGGACTTCTTCAACATCGTCATCCAGGCCGGCGCCATCGTGGCCGTGGTACTGGTGTTCCGCCAGCGCCTGCTGCAGCTGGCCACCGGCTTCAACCAGCGCGGGAACCGCGAGTACGTGTTCAAGCTGGGCGCGGCGTTCCTGGTCACCGCGGTGGTCGGCCTGGTGGTACGCAAGGCCGGCTGGTCGCTGCCGGAAACGGTCAGCCCGGTGGCCTGGGCGCTGATCATCGGTGGCGTCTGGATGCTGCTGGTGGAGGCCTACACCGCGCGCCTGCCCGACCGCGACCAGGTGACCTGGACGGTGGCGATCGGCGTCGGCCTGGCGCAGGTCGTGGCCGGCGTGTTCCCCGGCACCTCGCGCTCGGCCTCGGCCATCTTCCTGGCCATGCTGCTGGGCCTGAGCCGCCGCGCGGCCGCCGCCGAGTTCGTGTTCCTGGTCGGCATTCCCACCATGTTCGCCGCCAGCGCCTACACCTTCCTGGAAATGGCCAAGGCTGGGCAGCTGGGCAGCGAGAACTGGACCGACGTGGGCGTGGCCTTCCTTGCCGCGGCCGTCACCGGCTTCGTCGTAGTGAAGTGGCTGATGGGCTACATCAAGTCGCACAGGTTCACCGCCTTCGCCATCTACCGCATCGCGCTGGGCGCGGCACTCCTGCTGTGGCTGCCTTCCGGCAGCTGAACAGCACCGGGGCATGGCAACCCCGTTGCCGGCCCTACCCCGTTTCCCCCACGGTTCCCCAAGGAGAATCACCATGAACCGCAAGCTCACCCTGCTCCTCCCGCTGGCCCTGATGGCCGCCTGCAGCCAGACCCCGGCACCGGCCGGCACCGGCGGCGACGACGTGGCCCCGGCCGCGGCCAAGGCAGCAGACCAGCAGACGCTGGCGCACCTGGATGCGCAGCGCCTGCAGAGCCAGCACTGGCTGCTGCAGCAGGCCACCGGCGCCGACGGCAAGCGCATCGACGCGCTGTTCGCGCGCGAAGACAAGCCGGTCACCCTGGACTTCGCTGATGGCCGCCTGTCGGTCAGCAACGCCTGCAACCACATGGGTGGCGGCTACACCCTGGCCGACGGCAAGCTGACGGTCAGTGCGATGGCCTCGACCATGATGGCCTGCACCGACAAGGCGCTGATGGCGCTGGACGAGGCCGTGTCGAGCCGCCTGCAGGGCGAGCTGAAGGCCGAGCAGGATGCCGATGGCAAGCTGACCCTGACCACCGCCAAGGGTGACAAGCTGCTCTTCACCCCGGAACCGACCGCTGAAACCCGCTACGGCGGCGCCGGCGAAACCGTGTTCCTGGAAGTGGCTGCGAAGACCGAGAAGTGCTCGCATCCGCTGATCCCGGACTACCAGTGCCTGCAGGTGCGCGAAGTGAAGTTCGACGACAAGGGCCTGAAGCAGGGCGAGCCGGGCAAGTTCGAGAACTTCTACGGCAACATCGAGGGTTACACCCACGAAGACGGCGTGCGCAATGTGGTGCGCGTGAAGCGCTACGAGGTGAAGAACCCGCCGGCCGATGCGCCGTCGCAGGCGTACGTGCTGGACATGGTGGTCGAGTCGGCCATCGAGAAGAAATAAAGCGATGGAAGGGCGGCCGAGAGGCCGCCCTTCTTCATGGTCGGTAGTGCCGGCCGCTGGCCGGCTGCCCTGCGCGGCACTGCCAACACACGGATGCGGCCGGCCAGCGGCCGGCACTACCCGGATGCATCGGGAGATCGGCATGAAGCACGTCCCCGCCCTCATCATTGCTGCGCTGCTGGCCATGTCCGCGAATGTGGCCGCTGCCAGCACGCCCGGTACGCCCGGTACGCCCAGCACGCCCAGCACGCCCAGCACCGATCAGCTTGAAGCACACCTGTGGCAACTGGTGCGTGCCACCAACGCGCAAGGAAAGCGCATCGACGCGTTGTTCGTCCGCGGTCGCGCGCCCTACACACTGCGCTTCCAGTCCGGTTTCATGAGCGAGTTGAACCTGTGCAACCACGTCAGCAACGAGTACCGGCTGCAGGGCAACCTGCTGATCCTGCGCAACAGCGTGCAGACCACAGCGCTATGCGTCGATCAGAGACTGCCCACGCAGCAGAAGCTCGCCGGAAAGCTGATGCACGGCGAAGGCTCGGCACCGACGCTTGCGCTTGACGACCGCGGCGCGCTGGTGCTGCGCAACGCGAGGGGCGACACCGCAGTGTTCGAACCGGCGGCGCTGCAAGCGGATGGAAGGTAGGGCCGGCCGCTGGCCGGCATCTTCCCTGTGTTGCCGCCGTTGCCTGCAGCAGCCGGCCCGCGGCCGGCTCTACCCTGTGTGCTGCTCAGCCCAGCGCCGGGTTCAACGTGTAGGTGCCGTGCAGTGCGGCTTCGGCCAGCACGTGGCCGTGCATGGCGCGGTACGCGTCGGCGGCGGTGAAGCGCTGCGGCAGGTCCAGCGACGCCACGTCCAGCGCGAATACCCGGAAGAAATAGCGGTGCATGCGCTCGTCGTTGAACGGCGGATACGGGCCGTCATAGCCCAGGTAATCACCGGCCATGTCCGGGTTGCCCGCGAACCAGCCAGTGAAGTCGTTCAGGCCCTGGCGGCTGCCGGCCGGGCCGGCGGGTGCGGGCTTGCCCTTCACCACGAAGCCGTCGCTGCAGCTTCCAGCGGCGATCTCCTGCACCGTGGCCGGGATATCGGCCATCACCCAGTGCACGAAATCGCAGCGCGGCTGGTCGCGCGGCACGCTCATGTCGCTGCGGCCAACCGTCTCCGGCACGGTCGGTACGTCCGGGTCCACGCATACCAGCAGGAACGAACGGGTGCCGGCCGGCGCCCCGCTCCAGGCCAGGTGCGGGTTGCGGTCCGGGGCGAAACCGTTGGCGTCGCCCGCGGCGAACTCACGATCGATCGGTGCGCCGTTGGTCAGGCTGTGGCTGGTCAACTGCATCGGACTCTCCTCACTCTTCCGGGTAACCCAGACGCACCGCAACCGGGGTGAGCTGGGCGAAGGCGGCGCTCATCACGTCGCGGTAGTTGCGCCAGTGGCCGGCCGGCAGGCGCGGGGCTCCCAGCTGTGCCGGCGGCGGCATCGGCCGCTCGAACAGGCGGCCCAGCAGTTCGGCCATCGCCTGCGGATCGTTGCCGATCTGGTCGATGCGCAGCAGCACGTGCGGGTACAGGTCGTCCTCATGCAGCGTGGCGATCTGGGTCAGCGCGCGGGTCAGCCATTCACTGGCTTCGGCCAGCGACGTCATCGCCAGCGGCGCGGCGGCACCGTAGGCCACCCAGTCCAGCAGCATGTCGCGCGGGTCGCGCAGCACCAGCACCAGGCGGCCCTGCGGCAGCTGCGGGCGCAGCGCCCACAGCAGGGCGTTGTCCCACCACAGCAGCCAGTCGATCACGGTGTCGCTCTGCAGGCCACGTGCCGGCAGCTGTTCACGCCAGCGCTGCACCAGCCGCTCCGGCGTCAGCACGCCTGAGGCCAGGTCCTGCAATGTGTTGTAGTTCTGGAACGCATCATCGGGCGGCGTGTTGGTGTAGCGGTCGCTGCGCAGCACCGGGCTGGCAGCAGCCAGGCCGGTCGCCACCCGCTCAACGCCCGAACCCGGCGGGCCCCAGAGGAAGATCGGCGCGGAGCTGGCATCGCCGTCGATGCTGCCCTTGTCCGGCCAGCTCGGCGGGGACTTGGCCTGTGGCGGCAGTGGCAAGCGCTGCGGCGCCTGGTCAGCCTGCAGCGACAGCCAGGTGCGCAGGGCGTCCTGCGGCTGCCCGGCGCGGTCCTGGATCTCGCCCATCCACGTCCGCAGGTCGGCGCGATGCTCTTCCGGCGCCAGCTCGATCAGCGCCTGCACGCGGGCCACGGCGGCGGCGGGATCGCGCTGCAGCAGGCCTTCGACCAGCCGGGTCTCGCCGCTGACGCGGCCCGGTTCCAGGCTGACGATGCGTTCGGCGATCGCTTCGGCCTGAGCATGTTCGCCGGCCATGTCATGCAGGCGCAGGCGCGCCTCCAGGACCGGCAGATGCGCGGGCATCGCCGCCATCCAGCGCTCGACCGCGGTCACGGCGCTTTCGCTGCCCACCTGCTCGATGGCCAGCCGTGCCAGCCACACATCGTGCAGCTGGTCATCGGTATCCAGTACCGCATCCAGGCGTGCACGCGCTTCATCCTCGCGCCCCAGGCGCTGCCATGACATCAGCAGCAGCTGCAGCACCTGGCGGTCTTCCGGCTGCGTCTCCAGCAGCGGCAGCAGGTAGTCCAGGGCCTGCAGCGGCTGGCCATTGCGCAGCGACAGTTCACCCGCCAGGCGGCGCATCGACGGTACGTCCATCTCCGGCTGCTGCAGGGCCACCTGCATGGCTTCGGCGGCGGCAGGTACGTTGCCCTGGCGCAGTGCCAGCTGCACCACCAGCCCATGCAGCGAGGACAGCGACGGATTGAGTTCCAGCACGCGGCGGAACGACTGCTCTGCAAACGCCAGCATGTCCTTGCCCAGGTAGGCAAAGCCCAGTGCGTACAGCACGCGGGTATCGTCCGGCAGTGCCTTGCTGGCAGCCGACAGCAGCGCCAGTGCACGGTCGGCGTCACCGCGGCGCAGTGCAACCATGCCGTCGATGGTCAGCAGTTCCGGATGATCCGGCTCCACGCGCGCGGCCAGGGTGGAGATGCGCTGCGCTTCGTCGAAGTCATTGCGGCCGATTGCCAGGTGCGCCTGCATCAGATAGGCGGAGAACGAGTTCGGATCGAGGCCGGTGGTGCGCACCAGTGCTTCGTCGGCACCCTCGAACTGGCGCAGTGCCAGCAGCAGGCCGGCATGTTGCAGGTGCAGCTGGGCATCGTCCGGGGCCAGCCGCAGCGCCTGCTGCAGGGCCTCCATCGCCTCCTCGGCGTTGCCCTGCTGCTGCAGCGCAAGCGCCAGCCAGCGGTGGGCGTTGGCCTGGCCGGGTTCGTCACGGGTCCACGCCTGGGCCAGCTGCACGGCCTGGTCGGCCTGGTTCTGGCGCAACGCTTGGATGATCTGGTCTTGCATGGCAGTCCGGTTCAAGTGCAAAGCCGCATTGTAGCGGGCTGCGCGCTGTCGCCGGTTCAGGCCTGCAGGACCCGCTGCAGGCGCTGGGCGACCCAGCGCTCGGAGAAGCCGTCGCCGCGCCAGTTTTCGATGAACCCGCAGTGGCCGCCCCAGCAGGCGGTTTCCAGGCGCGCCTGGCCCGGCAGCTGCCAGTTGCTGAAGGTTGCGTACGGAATCACCGGGTCATCCTGCGCCATCAGGATGTCGGCCGGTACCTGCAGGGACGACAGGCGGTCGCCGGCGATCGAGTAGCCGTCGAAATAGGCCTGCAGCGAACCGAAGCTGGTGTGGCGCTCGACCAGCCAGGCGGTCAGCGCGCGGATGTCCAGCTTCAACACGCGGTCGTCGCAGTCGCTCAGCTCGGGGAACAGATCGCGCTTGCGGCGCAGCGAGCCGGCCCATTTGCGGCGGAAGTACCAGTCGTACATCGCCGGGCCGTTCTCGATGCTCTCCATCGTCAGCGCCGGGTCCAGCACCGGGCACACCGAGGCGACGCGCAGCAGCGGCACGCCGGCCGCCGGCGCGCGCAGGGCCAGGCGCAGCACGAAGTTGCCACCCAGCGAATAACCGGCGGCCACCAGCGGCAGCTGCGGCCAGCGCTGGGCGATATCGCCCGCGGCGTGCACTACTTCATCGATGAGATTGGAGTGGAAGATGCCGGGGTTCAGGTGATGGGTGTTGCCGTGGTCGCGGAAGTTCAGCCGCACCACGTCGAAGCCCTGCTCGATCATGCGCGCGGCGGCCATGCGCATGTAGCTGGATTCGGCACTGCCTTCCCAGCCATGCAGCAGCAGGGCGATGCCCTTGGGCTCGCGGCCTTCGACATGGCTGTGCCAGCCCTGCAGGCGCACGCCATCACCACCATCGAGGATCAGCTCTTCGCTGACCGCACCGGTGGCCGCCAGCAGCAGCAGGCCGCGCTGCAGGCGCATGCGGCTGGAGCTGAGCATCGACTGCAGGTGCGGATTGCGCAGCCAGCGCGGCGGCTGATAGTCAGCCGCATGCAGCGTCGGCGTACCGGCGTCCAGGACAGGTGGCGGGATCAGGGCCACCGCAGCCTCACCCGGCGCTCATGGCCGCCACGATGCGCGCGCGCGAGGTTTCCGCGATGCGCCGACGGCCTTCCAGGTCCTGTGCACCGATCGGCGCCAGGAAGTGCACTTCCGCACGTCGCGCCGGCTCGCCGAGCAGGCGCAGGAAATTGGCAAAGAAGCTCTCGTTCGGGCCGAACGCGACGATGGTCTGCGCGTCGCCCTTCGCCCCGTACACCAGGGCCACCGGCTGCACCGGCACGCCGGTCTCGACCGCGGCCTGGAAGATGCGGGCGTGGAACGGGCCCACTTCGTGACCGCCGCGGGTCCGCCCTTCCGGGAACACGCCCACGGCCTTGCCCTCGCGCAGGCGGTCGGCCATCACCTGCATCACGCCACCGAGCGATTCGGTGTTGCCACGCTGGTGGAAGATGGTCTGGCCGCGCGCGGCCAGCCAACCCACCAGCGGCCAGCTGGCGATCTCGCGCTTGGCGACGAAGCCCATCATGCGCTGGCTGTGCAGGATGCAGATATCCACCCAGCTGACATGGTTGGCCACGAACAGCACGGCACCGGGCAGCGGCGCGCCGACCTGCACCAGGCGGAAGCCGAAGATCCACATCAGCCCGCCCTGCCACCAGTTGACCACCTTGGCGCCGAAGGTCGCCTCGCCCACGCGCAGTTCGCCCCACGGCGGAAGCATGCCGATCAGGATGAGCGGCAGGAACACGATGATGTGGACCAACAGCAGCGGTACGCGGTACAGGTAACGGCACACACGCGCCACGCCGCCACGGGGGGCCGGAGTGGGGGAAGTCATCCGCGCACGATACCGGAGGGCCGTCATCGCTGCCAGCCGATTTAGGCCATAACCGCCATCGACCGGGGCAATCGGCGGGGAACGCTGGGTTCCGCTGCCGTCAACGAGCCCCAGGGGGGCTCAGCCGTGACCGGCAGCCACCACCGCCAGGGTCAGCCGCGAGATGCATACCAGGCGGCCCTGCTCGTCCTCGATGCGGATCTCCCACAGCTGGGTGCTGCGGCCGACGTGCAGCGCGCGGGCGGTGCCGGTGACCGTGCCCGAGCGCACGGCACGCACGTGGTTGGCATTGATCTCCAGGCCCACGCAGACCTGCTTGCCGGTATCCACGCACAGGTTGCCGGCGCTGCTGCCCAGGGTCTCGGCCAGCACCACCGAGGCACCGCCGTGCAGGATGCCGTAGGGCTGGCGGGTGCGCTCATCCACCGGCATGGTGGCCTGCAGCCAGTCCTCGCCGGCGGCACTGAAGACGATGCCCAGGGATTCAATCGCCGTGTTGCGGCTGAGCGCGTTGAGCTGCTCGATGGAAACGGCTTCGCGGAACACCTGGGCCATGCGGGTACCTTCAGAGGATGGGAACGAGACCGGCGCCGAATGCGGTCAGCATGCGCACCAGCAGCCACTTCGGGCCGACGTTGACTTCGGGGAAGTCGCCGACGGCGACGTAGCAGCGATGGAAATCAGGATCCTGCCGCGGCAGCGGCTGCGGGCACTCCGGGCCGGGCTTGAACTCGTAGTCGGTGGCGTAGCGCCAGGGCCAGAAATCAAGGATGGGCAGCGCTTCGGAGGCCTTGCCGACGCTGTAGTTCAGCCCCGACAGCACCGGTGGCTTGGCCCGTGGCGCCACCGTCCAGGAGTTCTGTGGGTGGGTGTCACGCAGGATGCTCTGCGCCAGTTCCTCGGCAAAAACCGGGTCGTCGATGATCACCGCGCCTTCGGTGTTGTAGTTCTCGCTGCGCGGATCGAAGTTGTGGGTGCCGACCACGCCGATGCGTCGGTCGACCACCAGCGACTTGGCGTGCAGGCCCATGCGCGCGCCCTTGCGGGTGACCGGCAACGGCTTGTTGACCGCCTTGCTGCGCAGGAACGACGGCCGCGTCTCGGTGCGCAGCAGGCGCGTTTCCACCTCGCTGCCGGCGGCGCGACGGCGTGCGCGTGCGTTGTCGTAGGCACCATCGCTGTGGCGATTCAACGGGCCCTGCCTGCTGCCGGCATCCGAACCACTGCTGCTGCCACCGCGTGCGTTGCTGCCGGCAGCACTGCCACCGATCAGCGGATTGCGACCGCCCTCGTCTTCCCCCCCGGGCGCAGCGATCGGGTCGGGCAGCAGGTTGCGGTAGTCAACCGGCGCGTCCAGCGGGAACGGCTTGTATTCGAAGATGTTGAAGCCCAGTTCGCGCATGTTGCGCCGCTTGTACTTGTACGACAACGCATACACGATCGGGTTGTCGGTCGCCGCCAGGCTGTTGCTGGACACCACCACGCGCGGTGGCTGCGGGCGCTTGCGCAGTTCACGGAACAGCTTCTGCGCCGGCTTGGACAGCACCAGGTACGGCGTCTGCAGGATCACTTCCTTCTGCGCACTGGCGATCAGCGCATCCAGCTGGGGCTCGGTCACATGCTGGCCGGCCAGCGGTGCATCGGCCTTCTCGCGGCGATGCTTGCGTGGCAGGTCGGCCACGTAGCGCACCGAAGCCACCGGTAGCGCGGTATCGACGAAGGAACGGGTGACGAACTCGGTGTCGTTGGCTTCGGCACTGACCCGCTGTACCCGTTCCGGGCGGCGGAAGCTGGCCGGCGGCAGCGTTGGCACGCCCTCGCGCAGCAACGTGCGGCCCACGTCGTTGAGGCGCTCGGCCGGCACGCTGCGGTGTGCGCGCCAGAACGCGTCGAAGTTGGCCGCCATCGCACGTGCTTCCGGGCCGGCGATCAGTACATCGCGGTCGCGGAAGTTGTACTCGCGGTCCCAGTCGTAATAGTCGTCCTGGTAGTTGCGGCCACCGACCACGCCGATCGCATCGTCGATCACCAGCAGCTTGTTGTGCATGCGCTGGTTGAACCGGCGGAAGCAGCACAGCACGCTGCCGGCATAGTCGAAGTAGTTCAGCCGGGCCTTGCCGAAGGTCGGGTTGTAGACCCGCAGCTGGAAGTTTTGGTGGGCGCCGGACAGGGCGCCGAGGATCTGCAGGTCGGAGATCGCCGAGAGCTGGTCGATCAGCAGCCGCACCTTCACCCCGCGCCGCGATGCGGCCAGCAGTTCGTCTATGACCAGACGGGCGCTGTCGTCCTTGTCGAAGATGTAGGTCTGCAGGTCGATGCTGCGGGTGGCGCTGCGCAGCAGGTTCAGGCGTGCGACCAGGGCGCCCTCGCCCTCATCGAGCAGGGTGGCGTAGTGGCGCGGTCGTTCCGGGGTGGATTCGGTGAATGCCCGGCCGGCCAGCGCCCGCAGCGGCGAATCCTGTGCACAGCGGTCTGCACGCTGGCAGTCGACCACGGTCGAACGTGCCTGCACGGCGATCGCCTCGGCGCGGTCGCGCTCGGCATTCGACAGCGATGCACAACCGCTGCCCAGCAACACGGTTGCCAGCGCCAGTACACGCAGCAGGAAGTTCACGGTTTCGGCGCCTCGCTCAGGCGCGCACGCAATACGAAAGTCACTCGGTCACTCAAGGCAAGCTGCCAGCTGTCCATGCCATACCGGCCTCGCTGCACGGTACCGCGGCTGACGACGTCGCAATCATAGCCGGGTCGGGCGCACTCCGCCTTCTCGACCTTCAGTGTCTCGGGGTGGCTGATCCCGCGCAGGGTCAGCCGGCCGTTGATGTCGCCACCGCTCTCCACGGTTTCCGGCCAGTACGGCAGCGAGTCGAACTCGACCACCGGATGGCGGCCGGCATCGAAGAACTCCTCGCCGCGCATCCACCCGGTATAGCGCGCCTTGCCGGGGATCTCGACCGAGCGCGTGAACATCTTCAGGTGCACCTGGTGGCGGCCGTCGGAGAGGATCTCGATGCGCCCTTCGAAGTGCGGGAACAGGCCTTCGATTCGCTGCCCGAAACGGGTGCGCACCTCGAAGCCGATCTGCGAACGCTGGGTATCCAGGCGCATTACCCGGTGCGCTTCGGCGACCACCGGTGGCAGGGTGGTCGGCGTGGGCACGGCCGCCCAGGCCGGGCCGAGTGCCAGCAGCGCGGGCAGCAGATAGCGGCTGCGCCGCGCCAGGCTCATCGGATCACGGCCACCAGAATGCGTTCAGGCTGGCCACGCCTGGCTCGATCGAGGCCTCGCGCGGGAAGCCGAGCACGGCGATGCCGGCCGGCGGCATGCCGCGGTAGTCGCTGCTGGTGCCCTCGGTCATCAACGCCACCAGCCGCTCCAGGCCCGGGTTGTGGCCGACGATCAGCACCCGGTCGAGATCACGGCGGTCGTCCACCAATGCCGCCAGGGTGCCGGGGGTGGCTTCGTAGATGCGGTCTTCCAGGCGCTTTTCCACGTAACCGATGGTGCCGAGCACGGCTTCCAGGGTTTCGCGGGTACGCCGCGCCGGTGAGCACAGCACGCAGTCCGGCAGCAGGTTGTTCTCCTTCAGCCACTTGCCGGCGGCTTCGGCTTCGGCGAGCCCCACCGGCGACAACGGCCGGTCGAGGTCGGCCTGGCCGGGGGTAGCCGGTTCGGCATGGGCATGGCGCAGCAGGATCAGTTCACGCATCGCGGGTTTCCATGAAGAAGAGGATGCAGCAGGAAGAGTGACGCAGGCATCAAAGCTTGAGCCAGGACAGCAGCGGCTCCCAGTCGGCCTGATGCTCCCGCACCTGGGCCGAGCGGTAGTCGAACAGGCTGCGGCCGAGGCCGGTCATGACCACGTAGCTCTGGCTGTCACGCAGCTGCGCGACCACCGGGTACGGCCATTCGGCCAGCATCTGCAACGCCTGCTGCGAGGTCTGGGTCCAGGGCTTGGTGCGGTTGAGGACCAGCCCCACCGGCAGCTTGCGGCTGTGCACCCGCGGGTTCTGGGCCAGGCTGTTGAGGAAGCCGACGATGGCTTCGATGTCGAGCGCCGAGGGCAGCACCGGCACCACCACCGCGTCGGCAGCGTCAAGGAAATGGGGGATATCGTCGGCCAACGCACCCGCCGGTGCATCGATGATGACGGTTTCGGTGCCATCGGGCAGCTTCTGCGCCCACTGCTTCTTCCGATACACATCAATGGGGAGCACCGCGCTTTCCAGCCCGGCCCGCCGTTGCGCCCAGCGGGTGCTGGAGCCCTGAGGGTCGGCGTCGGCGATCACCGTGGCCCTGCCCTGCAATGCCGCGTACGCGGCCAGGTGGGTGGCGACGGTGGTCTTGCCCACCCCGCCCTTGGAACCGGCCACCAGGATCGTCTTCATGCCAGCCTCGCTTCCGGGTACGTGCCCCGAGCGTACACCGGCGGTGGTGACGGGAGGTAGCACCGCGCTGAACCTGCGGCCATCGCCTTTGCTATCGTGGCGCCCCCGAAGGATCGAACCGGCATGAGCGAGCTGCAGGACCTGAGCGCACTGATCCGCGCCAACACCCCCCTGATCGTGATCGAGACCCAGGACGAGGGTCGCATCGTCGACCTGTTCCGGCAGACGCTGATGCACGTCTGGCGGGCGCTGCACCGGTGGTCGATCACCGAGGGTCTGCGCCGCATCGACCTGGACAGCGAAGACCCTCCGGTCGGGCCACCCGATGCCAGCGCGGCCCTGCAGATGATCCGCCAGGCGGACCAGCGCGGGGTCTACCTGCTGCTCGATTTCCACCCCTACCTGGGCTATGCCAGCCACCAGCGCGCCCTGCGCGACCTGATCCAGCGCCGCCACAGCGAACCGCATGTGCTGGTGCTGATCGGCGCCAAAGTAGAACTGCCGGCCGAGCTGGAAGCACTGGCGGTGCGCTTCAACCCGCGCCTGCCCGATGCCAACGCCCTGCTGAAGATGCTGCGCGAGGAGGCCGACACCTATGCGCGCGAGCATGGCGGCCGCCGGGTAGAAGTCGACAGCGAGGCGGTGAAGAAGATCCTGAAGAACCTGCAGGGCCTGAGCCTGGTCGATGCCCGGCGCATCGCCCGGCAGCTAATCTACGCCGACGGCGCGCTGCGCGACGACGACCTGCCGCAGCTGGCACGGCTGAAGTTCGAGCTGCTCAACCGCAGCGGCCACCTGTTCTTCGAGCATGACAGCGCGCGGTTCGGCGACGTGGCCGGCGCCAACCGGCTCAAGCGCTGGATCAACCAGCGGCGTGTGGCGTTCATCGCTGGCTCCGCACCGGCCGGGCTGGACCCACCGCGCGGCATGCTGCTGCTGGGCGTGCAGGGTTGCGGCAAGTCGATGCTGGCCAAGGCCACCGCCGCCGGTTTCGGCGTACCGCTGCTGCGCCTGGACGTGGGCGCGCTGTACAACAAGTACCACGGCGAGACCGAGGCCAACCTGCGCCAGGCCTTGGCCTCGGCCGAGCAGCTGGCGCCCTGCGTGCTGTGGATGGATGAAATCGAGAAGGGCCTGGCCAGCGGTGGCGAGGACGGTGGCGTGTCACGCCGCGTGCTGGGCCATCTGCTGACCTGGATGGCCGAGCGCAAGGCACCGGTGTTCATCGTGGCCACTGCCAACCAGGTGCACGAGCTGCCTGCCGAGCTGCTGCGCAAGGGCCGCTTCGACGAGATCTTCTTCGTTGACCTGCCTTCGCCGGAGGTGCGCGTGGAACTGCTGCGGCTGCACCTGGGTCGGCGCCAGCTCAATGCCGACGACTTCGCGCTGCCAGCGCTGGCGGCCGCGGCGAATGGTTTCTCAGGTGCGGAGATCGAGCAGGCGATCGTGGCCGGGCTGTATGCGGCGCACGCCGAAGGGCGGCCGCTGGATACCGAGCTGCTGATGAACGAGATCCGTGCGACGCGACCGCTGTCGGTACTGATGGCCGAGCAGGTCGAGGCGCTGCGGGCGTGGGCATCGGGGCGGACGGTTTCCGCGGACGATTGAGGGGTTTCCAGCGAACGGCGCAGCCCCTCGTGGCGGCTGGTTGGCTTTGAACATCAAAAGCCGCGCTTGGCCGGGCGGGGTGGATTCGCGGGGGACGCCGTGAACCCGGCCGAACCCCTCCCTCAGGGCCACGCAGGCGGGGCCGCCGCCCAGGCCTGCTGCACTTCGGCCAACGACGCGCGCTCATCCTCGCGCCACTGCGGCAGCAGCTGCGCGTAATTGGCACTGGTGCTCCATTGCGACGGCTCGGTACGCACTGCTGCGGCATACCACTGCACGGCCTCCTGTTTCTGCCCCATCCGCCATAGGGCCAGCGCGTACGTGGGTGGCACCCAGCTTGGCTTGCTGCGCGCATTGCCGGCCGACGACAACCATTGCTCCAGCGCCGCCTCCGGCTTGCCCTGGCGCAGCAGGTCCCAGCCATAGTTCCAACGCACGCTGCGGCCCGCGCTGCTCTGTGCCGGCGCCTCCTTCAGGGCCTCGCCATACAGCTGGTCGGCCAGCTCGGCACGGCCCTGGGAGCTGGCCACCGAAGCCAGCTGCACGGTGGCTTCCACCGCGCGCCGGCCGCGCTCGCGCAACCTCACCAGCTGGGTGACCAGCTCATCGCCCTCGCCCTGCATCGCCACCATCGGTGCCGCCGCCAGGTCGCTGTCGAAGTAGAACTCCTGTGGTGCCGGCATGACCGGCGCGGCCCACGCCGTGGCCGCTCCCGAGGCCAGCAGCACGCTGGCCAGGATCTTTCCTGGAACTGACATCCCTTCTCCCCAGGCTGCACAACCGCAGCCTCCCTCTCTCGCCCCGATCCTAACCCCAGCAGCGGCGCGGGCGCGAGTGCCGGGCCCACCACGGCCCCGCTGCTACAATTCGCGCCTTTCCCGCCGCGTGCCCGCACGCGGCCGGTGCCAGCCGATCCTACCGGGCCAGCCATGACCAGTACCGCGCAACTCACTTCGCCCTCCTCCGCCGACCTGCTCGACCGTGATTACACGCTCGACCACAAGTACACCCGCAACGAGGGGCGGATCTACCTGAGTGGCGTGCAGGCGCTGGTGCGGCTGCCGCTGATGCAGCGCCTGCGCGACGCCGCCGAAGGCATCGACAGCGCCGGCTTCGTCAGCGGCTACCGTGGCAGCCCGCTGGGTGGCTTCGACCTGGAACTGTGGCGCGCGCGCAAGCATCTGGAAGCGGCCAAGGTGAAGTTCACCCCCGGCCTGAACGAGGACCTGGGCGCCACCATGGTATGGGGCACCCAGCAGACCAACCTGTTCCCCGGCGCCAACGTGCAGGGCGTGTTCGGCATGTGGTACGGCAAGGGACCGGGCGTGGACCGCTGCGGCGACGTGTTCAAGCATGCCAATGCGGCCGGCACCTCGCGCTATGGTGGCGTGCTGGCACTGGCCGCCGATGACCATGCCTGCCGCAGTTCGACCCTGCCGCATGGCAGCGAGGACGAGTTCGTCAGCGCGATGATGCCGGTGCTGAACCCGGCCGGCGTGCAGGACATCCTCGACATGGGCCTGCTGGGCTGGGCGATGAGCCGCTATACCGGCCGCTGGGTCGGCTTCAAGACGATCGCCGAGACGGTGGAATCGTCGGCCTCGGTGCAGGTCGATCCGATGGCGCGCCGCATCGTGCTGCCGGAAGACTTCGAGATGCCGTCGGGTGGCCTCAACATCCGCTGGCCGGACCCGCCGCTGGACCAGGAAATGCGCCTGCACCGCTATGCGGTGAAGGCCGCGCAGGCCTTTGCCCGCGCCAACGGCATCGACAAGGTGGTGATGGATGCGCCGCGCGCGCGGCTGGGCATCGTCACCACCGGCAAGAGCTACCTGGACGTGCTGCAGGCGCTGGAGTACCTGGGCTTGGACGAAGCCGCGTGCGCCGACATCGGCATCCGCGTGTACAAGGTCGGCATGACCTGGCCGCTGGAACCGCAGGGCATCGCGCGCTTCGCGCAGGGCCTGGAAGACATCATCGTGGTGGAGGAGAAGCGTGCCTTCATCGAGCGCCAGATGAAGGAACAGTTCTTCAACTGGCCGGCCAGCTGGGGCCAGCGCCCGTCCATCGTCGGCAAGTACGACGAGAGTGGCGAATGGATCCTGCCGTCCACCGGCGAACTGACCCCGGCCACCATCGCCGGCGTGATCGGCCGCCGCATCCAGAAGTTCTTCAACAACGAATCCATTGAACAACGCCTGCAGTGGATGCAGCAGAAGGAAGCCGAGCTTGCGTTGCCGCGCGCCAGCTTCCCGCGCGTGCCGCACTACTGCTCGGGCTGCCCGCACAACACCTCCACCCAGGTGCCGGAAGGCTCGCGGGCACTGGCCGGCATCGGTTGCCATTACATGGTGACCTGGATGGACCGCAGCACCGACACCTTCACCCACATGGGCGGCGAAGGCGTGACCTGGGCCGGGCAGGCGCCGTTCACCGATACCCCGCACGTGTTCCAGAACCTGGGCGACGGCACCTATTTCCACAGCGGCTCGCTGGCGATCCGCCAGGCGGTCGCGGCCGGCGTCAACATCACCTACAAGATCCTCTACAACGACGCGGTGGCGATGACCGGCGGCCAGCCGGTGGACGGCCCGTTGAGCGTGCCCGACATCGCAAAGCAGATGCGCGCCGAAGGCATCCACACCATCGTGGTGCTGTCGGACAACATCGGCAAGTGGACCGGCCAGCGCGAGCACTTCCCCAGCGACGTGGAGTTCCACGACCGCAGCGAACTGGAGGAGGTGCAGAAGCGCCTGCGCGAAGTGAAGGGTGTTTCGATCCTGATCTACGAACAGACCTGCGCCACCGAGAAGCGTCGCCGCCGCAAGCGCGGCAAGCTGGAAGATCCGCAGAAGCGGGTGCTGATCAATTCGCTGGTCTGCGAAGGTTGCGGCGACTGCGGCAAGAAGAGCTTCTGCGTGTCGGTGCTGCCGAAGGAAACCGAGTTCGGGCGCAAGCGCGAGATCGACCAGTCCAACTGCAACAAGGACTATTCGTGCGTGAACGGCTTCTGCCCGAGCTTCGTCACCGTACACGGTGGCCAGCCGCGCAAGGGCAGCAAGCGCGATGCCTCCACGCTGCTGGACAACCTGCCGGCACCAACCATCCGCGGCACGCTGGAACAACCCTGGAACATCCTGATCACCGGCGTCGGCGGTACCGGCGTGGTGACCATCGGTGCACTGCTGGGCATGGCCGGCCACCTGGAAGGCAAGGGCGCGACCGTGCTCGACCAGACCGGCCTGGCGCAGAAGGGTGGCGCGGTGACCACGCACATCCGCATCGCACGCCGCCCGGATGACATCCACGCCGTGCGCATCGCCGCCGGTGAAGCCGACCTGGTGCTGGGCTGCGACATGGTGGTGGTCAACGACTACTGGGCGCTTTCGAAGGTGCGCGCCGGCCGTTCGCAGGTGGTGCTGAACACCTACGAAGCGATGCCTGGCACGTTCACCACCCGTCCGGACATGCAGTTCCCCGCCGCCGACATCATCGCCGGTGTGCGCGTAGCCCTGGGCGGCCAGGAGCCGCTGCTGCTCGATGCCACCCAGCTGGCCACCGCGCTGCTGGGCGATGCCATCGCCGCCAACCTGTTCATCCTCGGCTACGCCTGGCAGCAGGGCCTGGTGCCGCTGTCGTTCGAGTCGCTGATGCGCGCCATCGAACTCAATGGCGCCGCCGTGGCGATGAACCAGCAGGCCTTCGCCTGGGGCCGCCTGGCGGTGGTCGACCCGCAGGCCGTACAGCAGGCCGCCGGCCTGGTGCACAACCGCCACACCGATACCGAGTCCACCCCCGGCCCGCTGCACCCGCTGCCGCCGGGCGAGTGGGAAGGCAATGAATGGGGTGCGACCGCGGCACCGCGCAACACCGGCGACGAACGCGAGCTGCGTGGCCTGCCCTCGCACGGTGGCGACGTGGCATTCCTGCCGCTGGACGACGCACGCCTGTCGCGTTCGCTGGACGAAATGATCGAGCGTCGCGCCGCCTTCCTGGTCGATTACCAGGACGCTGCCTATGCCAAGCGCTACCGTGATCTGGTGGCACGCGTGCGCGCCACCGAGGCCGAGCGCATCGGCGGTTCCACTGCGCTGACCGAGACCGTCGCCCGCTACCTGTTCAAGCTGATGGCCTACAAGGACGAGTACGAAGTGGCCCGCCTGTACACCAGCGGTGACTTCCAGCGCCGCCTGCAGCAGCAGTTCGAGGGCGATTACCAGTTGCGCTTCCACCTGGCGCCGCCGCTGTTCGCGAAGAAGGACGAGCAGGGCCGGTTGCTGAAGAAGGAATACGGCCCGTGGATGTTCAAGGCCTTCGGCCTGCTGGCCAAGCTGAAGTTCCTGCGTGGCGGCCGCCTGGATGTATTCGGCCGTACTGAAGAGCGGCGCATGGAGCGCCAGCTGATCGCCGATTACGAAGCCACCGTGCAGCTGCTGCTGGATGGCCTGGAGGACGGCCGCCTGGCCCTGGCGGTGGAGATCGCCAGCGTGCCCGAGCACATCCGCGGCTTCGGCCACGTCAAGGAAGCGCACTACGAACAGGCCAAGGCGCGCGAGGCTGCCCTGCTGGCGCAGTGGCGCAACCCGAAGGCGCTGCATATCGTGCAGGTGGCTTGACGCGGCGCTGCGTCATGGAAAGGCAACCTATAGGTTGCATAGCGATATAGCAATCGATAGGTTGCCTCCTCAGCGAGAAAGCGATAGGTTGCTTGTCGTAAAGCAACCTATCCTTTGCGTACGCGTTGGCGTACGGTCATCTTTCCTTGAGGACTGCCGGTATGGACAGGCCGCTGCACACAGTGAGGACAGCCCAACAACTTGCGCCCCTGATGCGTGCTTTCCGGCGCCAGGCGGGCCTGAGCCAGGCTCAGCTGGCGGAGCGACTCGGGATCAGCCGCCAGGCAGTGGGCGCGCTGGAACGCGACCCTGCATCGGCAAGTTTTGAACGCCTGATGCGGATCTGGGCGGTGCTGGGTCTGGAGGTCAGCCTCCAGCAACGAAGTCCCCAGGAGAACACGTCGTCATTGGAGTGGTGAGCCATGGGTACGCTGCAGGTCTGGATGAATGGTGTGGAAGTCGCACTTTGGGATGATGTCCGGAACGGGTCATCCCGGTTGTCGTATGTCAGCCAGTGGATCAGCTCGCCCCAGTCCCGACCGTTGTCGCTCTCTCTACCCCTGCTCCCAGATGGCGAGAGCCATCGGGGCAACGTCGTCAACGACTACTTCGATAACCTTCTTCCCGATAACGTCGCCATACGCAACCGGATCCGCGACCGGTTCGCCACGCGCGGCAGCGATACGTTCGATCTTCTTGAAGCCATTGGACGGGATTGTGTCGGCGCAGTGCAGCTGTTGCCGCCAGCGCATCCACCCGAAGACATCCAGCAGATCACGTGCGAGGTGTTGGACGAAGCAGGTGTCGCTACGATCCTGCGTCAGGTGACGACAGGGAACCTGCCTGGCGCACCCAGCCGTGATGATGCATTCCGCATTTCCATCGCCGGTGCGCAGGAAAAGACCGGTCTTCTGCTGCATGCTGGCAAATGGTGCATTCCTACCGGCAACACACCATCCACTCACATCTTCAAGCTGCCGCTTGGCATTGTTGGCAACATGCGGGCAGACATGCATCAGTCCGTGGAGAATGAATGGCTGTGCATGCATCTGCTTTCCGCCTTTGATATCCCCGTGGCCGAGACGCAGATGGGCCGCTTCAACGACCAACGTGCTCTCATTGTCGAGCGGTTTGACCGTCGCCTGTCTGCCGACCGCCGGTGGTGGCTGCGACTGCCACAGGAAGACATGTGTCAGGTCTTTGGTCTGCCGGCTGCCAGAAAGTATGAATCCGATGGCGGCCCCGGTATCGTTCCGATCATGGATCTGCTTCGACAGTCCGAACACCCCGAGGATCGCGCGATCTTCTTCAAGACGCAGATTCTTTTCTGGATGCTGGCCGCAACCGACGGCCATGCCAAGAATTTCAGTGTTCACTTGGAAGCCGGTGGACGCTTCCGCCTGACGCCCGTCTACGACGTGCTGTCGGTATATCCCATCCTCGGCAGGGGACCCAATCAACTCGATCCACGAAACGCACAGCTCGCCATGGCCGTACATGGCAAGAACCGCCACCGGAAACTGCACCTTGTGCGACGGCGGCACTGGAATGAAACCGCGCGCGCCTGCGGCGTTGCCGATGGTGCAGAACCATGGATCAAGACATTGATCGCGGCCGTCGAGCCCGCCATCCAGCAGGTCACCCGTCAGCTCCCGGATGACTTCCCCTCAAACGTGTCCGAACCGATTTTCAACGGACTTCGTGCTGCGGCAGCACGCCTTTCCAGCATGGCCCCCGAGGCTTGATCACCCCAACCGCCACAGCAGGAGGCGGTTGTTGGCCGGCATCGCCACGTCGCGCAGGCGGGTGAAGCCGTTGTCCTCGGCCAGCGCCTGCACGGCTTCCACATCGCGTATGCCGCTGCGCGGGTCACGTGCCTTCAGCCACGCATCGAACTGCGCGTTGCTGTCGCTGGTGTAGCGGCCGCCGTAGTTGAACGGGCCGTAGACCGCCAGCAGCGCACCGTGGCGCAGCAGCGGCGGCAGCGCGGCAAACAACGCCTGCACGTGCTCCCAGCCCATGATGTGCAGGGTATTGGCAGTGAACGCCGCATCGAACGTGCTGCCCTGTGGCACGCTGAGCCCGGGCGCCGGTGGCAGTTCCACCTGCAGCGCCGCCGGCGGCAGCAGGTTCAGCAGCGCCGCCTCGGCGCGCCAGGCCTCGATGCCGGGCAGATGGTCCGGGTGATCGCTGGGCTGCCAACGCAGCCACGGCCAGCGCTCGGCGAAGAAGGCCGCATGCTGGCCGGTGCCACTGCCGATCTCCAGCACCCGATGGCGGTCGCCCATCCACGGGTCGAGTGCGGTGGCGATGGGTTCGCGGTTGCGCTCGCAGGCTTCTGAATACGGCTTGCTCGACATCAGGACGGGGTCCGGGCGGGGTCGGCCCCATTGTGCACGAGGGGGTGTTGCTCGGCAGGGCTTGCAGCCCTGCACCTGCTTCAAGCCACAGCAACGGCAACAGCCACGTCAAATTCAAAAGCGGGCTTTCCGTGGGATGGCGGGGTGGGTCCGATTGAGGGGGACGCTGCAAGTACGTCCATGTAAGCTCGGTCGCCGCATCCATGCGGCTCACGCCCCCTCAACCGGACCCACCCGCCTTCGACAGTTGGCCGCGATCTGTCGGAAACACTCTTGGGGTCAGATTCGTTTTCCGCAGGAAAACGGATCTGACCCCCGAATTTCATTCGATATCTGACAGATGTGCCGACCAACGGTCGGCACCCACCAACAGCCACCGGCCAGCTGTCAGAGGTGGGGCGGTGTGGGTGGGCAGGACCGTTGGCGCCATGGATGGCGCCATCGAGCCCCCAGGGACGGGTTTACGGCGTGTCCTGCCCACCCACACCGCCCCGCCATCCCACGGAATGCCGCTCTGGCTCTGGCTTTGGCCGTTGCCGTTGCTCTGAGCAGGTGCAGGGCGCAGCCCTGCCGAAACACCCCCAACCATGACTGCAGTCACTTGTCCCCACGCCCCGCGCTGGCGAAAGTCGAGGAGTTGACGTGATCGGTCCGGCCCATTGCCAACCGCACGCAAGCGAGAGAGAGAAACGCTGTGCAACGACGTGAGTTCCTGGCTTTTTCCGGTCTGGGCCTGGCGGGCCTGCTGCTGCCGCATTCCCGTGCCATCGCCGTCGAGCAGCTGCTCGCCCCGGTCGATACCGCCCAGCGCAGGCGCCTGGCGGACGTGGCGCTGGCCGCCGCGCGCACCGCCAAGGCCAGCTACTGCGATGTCCGCATCGGCCGCTATCTCAACCAGTCGGTCATCACCCGCGAACACCAGGTCGGCAATGTGACCAACCGCGAGTCGTCCGGCGTGGGCGTGCGCGTGATCGTCAACGGCGCCTGGGGCTTCGCCGCCACCCATCAGCAGACCGAGGCCGCCGTGCGCGCCGCAGTCGAGCAGGCGGCCGCAATCGCACGCGCCAACGCCAGCATCAAGACCCGGCCGGTGCAGCTGGCGCCGACGCCGTCGGTCGGCGAGGTGCGCTGGAAGACCCCGATCCGCAGGAACGCAATGGCGGTGCCGATCCAGGACAAGGTCGAACTGCTGCTGGCGCTCAACGCCGCCGCGCTGAATGCGGGTGCCGACTACATCAATTCCACCCTGTTCCTGGTCAACGAACAGAAGTACTTCGCCTCCAGCGACGGCTCGTTCATCGACCAGGACATCCACCGCATCTGGCTGCCGTTCACCACCACCGCCATCGACAAGGCCAGCGGCAGGTTCCGTACCCGCGCTGGCCTGTCCTCGCCGATGGGCATGGGCTACGAGTTCCTCGATGGCGATGCGAGTGGCAAGGTGCAGCTGCCCGGTGGCATCACCGCTTACCGCGATTCCTACGACCCGGTCGAGGACGCCATCGCGGCCGCCCGCCACGCGCGCGAGAAGCTGAAGGCGCCGTCGGTAAAGCCCGGCAAGTACGACCTGGTGCTGGACCCGTCCAACCTGTTCCTGACCATCCACGAGAACGTCGGCCACCCGCTGGAGCTGGACCGCGTGCTCGGCTACGAAGCCAACTACGCCGGCACCAGCTTCGCCACCCTGGACAAGCGCGATGCGGGTTTCCGCTGGGGCAGCGACATCGTCACCTTCTTCGCCGACAAGACCCAGCCGGGCAGCCTCGGCGCCGTCGGCTACGACGATGAAGGGGTGAAGACGCAGCGTTGGGACCTGGTGCGCGACGGCATCCTGGTTGACTACCAGGCCACCCGCGACGAGGCCCATATCCTCGGCCGCGATGCATCGCATGGCTGCAGCTATGCCGATTCCTGGTCCAGCGTGCAGTTCCAGCGCATGGCCAATGTCTCACTGGCACCGGGCAAGCAGCCGCTCAGCGTCGAGGACATGATCAAGGACGTGGAGAACGGCATCTGGATCCACGGCCGCGGTTCGTATTCGATCGACCAGCAGCGCTACAACGCACAGTTCGGCGGCCAGCTGTACTACCAGATCAAGGACGGAAAGATCGCGGGCATGGTCGAGGATGCGGCCTACCAGATCCGAACGCCGGAATTCTGGAATGCCTGCACCGCCATCTGCGATGAACGCGACTTCCGCCTGGGCGGTTCGTTCTTCGACGGCAAGGGCCAGCCCGGCCAGGTCTCGGCGGTCTCGCACGGTTCGTCCACCACCCGCTTCAACGGCATCAACATCATCAACACCGCGCGCAGTCTCGGCGCTTGAGCCACCCATCCTTCGACATGGAGAGCAGCCTTGCAAAGACGTGACTTCCTGGCCCTGACCGGGCTTACCGCGGGCGGGCTGATCGTGCCCTCCTTCTTCGGCAAGGTGATCGCCGCCGAACAGCTGCAGAGCTCGCTGGACCTGGGGCTGAAGAAGCGCCTGGCCGATGCGGCGCTGGCCGCCGCCCGCCAGGCCGGTGCCACCTACTGCGACGTGCGCATCGGCCGCTACCTGCGGCAGTTCGTGATCACCCGCGAGGACAAGGTGCAGAACGTGGTGAACACCGAGTCCACCGGCGTGGGCATCCGCGTGATCGTCAACGGTGCCTGGGGCTTTGCCGCCACCAATGCGCTGGGTACGGCCGATGTGGCCAAGGCCGCGCAGCAGGCGGCGGCGATCGCCAAGGCCAATGCCGGCGTGCAGACCGCGCCGGTGCAGCTGGCCAAGGCGCCGGGCGTCGGTGAGGTGAGCTGGCGCACGCCGATCCGCAAGAATGCGATGGAGGTGCCGATCAAGGACAAGGTCGGCCTGCTGCTGGACGTCAACGCCGCCGCAATGGGCGCCGGTGCCAGCTTCGTCAACTCGATGCTGTTCCTGGTCAACGAGCAGAAGTACTTTGCCTCCACCGACGGCTCCTACATCGACCAGGACGTGCACCGTATCTGGGCGCCGATGACGGTCACCGCCATCGACAAGTCCAGCGGCAAGTTCCGCACCCGTTCGGGCCTGTCCTCGCCGATGGGCCTGGGCTACGAGTACCTGGATGGCGCCGCCGCAGGCAAGGTGGTCGGCCCCAATGGCGTGGTCAACTACAGTTCTTCCTACGACATGAAGGAAGACGCCATCGCCGCTGCCAGGCAGGCGCAGGAAAAGCTGAAGGCACCGTCGGTGAAGCCGGGCAAGTACGACCTGGTGCTCGACCCGTCGCATACCTGGCTGACCATCCACGAATCGATCGGCCATCCGCTGGAACTGGACCGCGTGCTCGGCTACGAAGCCAACTACGCCGGCACCAGCTTCGCCACCCTGGACAAGCGCGAACAGCATTTCCAGTACGGCAGCGAGCTGGTCAACATCTTCGCCGACAAGACCCAGCCGGGCAGCCTCGGCGCAGTGGCGTACGACGATGAAGGCGTGAAGTGCAAGCGCTGGGACCTGATCAGCAACGGCAAGCTGGTGGACTACCAGACCATCCGCGACCAGGCCCACATCCTCGGCAAGACCGAATCCGACGGCTGCTGCTATGCCGACTCGTGGTCCAGCGTGCAGTTCCAGCGCATGGCCAACGTGTCGATGGCACCGGGCAAGAAGCCATTGAGCGTGCCGGACCTGATCAAGGACGTGGAGAACGGCATCTACATCATCGGTGATGGTTCGTTCTCGATCGACCAGCAGCGCTACAACGCGCAGTTCGGCGGCCAGTTGTTCTACGAGATCAAGAACGGCCAGATCACCCGCATGCTGGAAGACGTGGCCTACCAGATCCGCACGCCGGAGTTCTGGAACGCCTGCACCGCCGTGGCCGACGAGCGCGACTACCGCCTGGGCGGTTCGTTCTTCGACGGCAAGGGCCAGCCGGGCCAGGTCTCGGCGGTCTCGCACGGTTCGTCCACCGCGCGCTTCAACGGCATCAACGTCATCAACACCGCACGCAGCCTCGGCTGATCGGTCAGGAGCCCTTACACCATGAGTATCTTCACCGAAGCCCAGGCCAAGGCCATCCTCGACAAGGTCATCGCCCTGTCCAAGGCCGACGAATGCACCGCCGTGCTGGCCGGCGCGATCGACGGCAACATCCGTTTCGCACTGAACAATGTCTCCACCAGCGGCATCGTCGACAACACCGAACTGGCGGTCACCGTTGCCTTCGGCAAGCGCGTCGGCACGGCCTCGATCAACGAGTTCGACGATGCCGCGCTGGAACGCGTGGTGCGCCGTGCCGAAGACCTGGCCCGCCTGGCCCCGGAAAACCCGGAGTTCATGCCGGCCATCGGCAAGCAGACCTACCGCGCCAGCCCAACCTTCAGTGAATCCACTGCCGCGATCGATCCGGCTTTCCGTGCCAAGGTTGCCGCAGATTCAATCGCGCCGTGCCGTGGCCATGGCCTGATCGCCGCCGGCTTCCTCGAAGACGGCCAGGGCTTCCAGGCCACCGCCAACAGCAACGGCAACTTCGCCTACCAGCGCACCACCAACTTCAATTACACCTGCACCGTGCGCACCGAGGATGGCCGTGGTTCGGGCTGGGTCGGCCGCAACCTGAAGGACGCCGCTGACTTCAAGGTGGACCAGGACATCCGCATCGCCATGCGCAAGGCCACCGAATCGGCCGAAGCCAAAGCGCTGGAACCGGGCAAGTACACGGTGATCCTGGAGCCGGCTGCGGCGGCCGGCCTGATCAGCTTCATGATGAACTTCTTCAGCGCACGCTCGGCCGATGAAGGCCGCAGCTTCCTGTCCAAGAAGGGCGGCGGCAACAAGCTGGGCGAGCAGGTCTACGACCCGCGCGTGACCATGATCGCCGACCCGTGGCACCCGGACGCACCGGTGCTGCCCTGGGACAACGAGGGCCTGCCCCGCGAGCGCATGGCCATCATCGAGAACGGCAGGATCGCCAACCTGGACTACTCGCGCTTCTGGGCGCAGAAGCAGGGCAAGACCGCCAAGGCGTCGCCGGGCAACCTGCTGATGAGCGGTGGCGACAAGAGCACCGCCGAACTGGTTCGCGGCACCCAGAAGGGCATCCTGGTCACCCGCACCTGGTACATCCGCATGGTCGATCCGCAGACCGTGCTGCTGACCGGCCTGACCCGCGACGGCACCTTCTACATCGAGAACGGCCAGATCAAGCATCCGGTGAAGAACTTCCGCTTCAACGAATCGCCGGTGATCATGCTCAACAACATCGAAGAGCTGGGCAAGCCGGTGCGCGTGGCCGGTGATGAATCCAGCTACGTGATGATGATCCCGCCGATGAAGCTGCGCGATTTCACCTTCACTTCGCTGTCCGACGCGGTCTGATGGATCGCCGGGCCTGCCTGCGCTGGTTGGCCGCTGCCGCTTCGGCGGCGGCGCTGCCAGCCTCGGCACAGGCAGGCCCGCGCAGTTCGCGCTACGACTTCTGGTTCACCCGCCTTCAGTACGACTCCGGTGACTGGGACGTGGACGCGCGCATGCCGTCCAACCTGATCACCTCGCTGATCGACTACACCTCGCTGCGCGTCGACCCGCAGGAACACGTGGTGGCGCTGGCCGACCCACGCATGCTGGAAGGGCCGTTCTGCTACCTGGCCGGGCACACGCTGGTGGAGTTCAACGCCGCCGAGCGGCAGAACTTCGTGCGCTACGTGCGCAATGGCGGCTTCGTCTTCGTCGACGACTGCAACCACGATATCGACGGCCTGTTCGCTACCTCGTTCGAGGCGCAGATGGGTCGCCTGTTCGGGCCCAGGGCATTGCAGAAGCTGCCCAACAGCCACCCGCTGTACCGCAGTTTCTTCCGCTTCCCGGATGGCCCGCCTGCCACCAGCTTCGAACTCAACGGCTGGGGCGACGACCTGGTGCACGACTACCTGAAGGGCATCGAGGTCGACGGCCGCCTGGGCCTGCTGTACAGCAACAAGGACTACGGCTGCGAGTGGGACTACGACTGGCGCAACAAGCGCTTCCTGGCCGAAGACAACACCCGCTTCGGCGTCAACATCGTGATGTACGCGTTGAACAACTGATAGGACCTGCACGCCCATGACCTCCCCCGACCTCGATTCCCTGCTGCCGCGCCTGGATGAGCTGCGCGCCGCGCTCGCACGCGCAGTGGTGGGCCAGAACACCGTGGTCGAGCAGCTGCTGATCGGCCTGCTGGCCGGTGGCCACTGCCTGCTGGAAGGCGCGCCCGGGCTCGGCAAGACCCTGCTGGTGCGCTCGCTCGGCCAGGCACTGGAGCTGCAGTTCCGGCGCGTGCAGTTCACCCCCGACCTGATGCCCAGCGACATCCTCGGTACCGAGCTGCTGGAGGAAGACCACGGCACCGGCCATCGCCACTTCCGCTTCCAGCAGGGCCCGATCTTCACCCACCTGCTGCTGGCTGACGAACTCAACCGCACCCCACCCAAGACCCAGGCCGCACTGCTGGAAGCGATGCAGGAACGCACGGTCAGCTACGCTGGTACCACCTACGCGCTGCCCGCGCCGTTCTTCGTGCTGGCCACGCAGAACCCGATCGAGCAGGCCGGAACCTACCCGCTGCCGGAAGCGCAGCTGGACCGCTTCCTGCTGCACGTGCTGGTGGATTACCCCAGCGAAGACGAGGAGCGGCAGATCCTGGAACAGACCACCGGCGGTGCCACCGACGCGGTGCCGAAGGTGATGGATGCCGACGCGGTGATCGCGCTGCAGGCCGCGGTGCGCCAGGTGCATGTCAGCCCGGATGTGCTCGCCTGGATCACCCGCCTGGTGCGCGCCAGCCGGCCCGGCGACGGTGCTCCGGCGGCGATCAACCAATGGGTGAAGTGGGGCGCCGGCCCGCGTGCCGGCCAGTCGCTGGTGCTGGCAGCGAAGGCACGCGCGCTGCTGCAGGGCCGTTTCGCCGCCACCCGCGAGGACGTGCAGGCGCTGGCCGCGCCGGTGATGCGCCATCGCCTGCTGCTGTCGTTCGCCGCCGAGGCCGAGCAGAAGCGTGCCGACGACGTGGTCGCCGCGCTGCTGCAGGCCGTGCCCTTCCCGGGTTGAGCCACGCGTGAACGCAGGTACGCCGTTGACCCTGCCGCCGGAACTGCGTGCGCGCCTGCGCCTGCTGCGGTTGCGGCCGCGCCTGGCCAGCGGTGCCAGTGGCATCGGCCAGCACGCCAGCCGCAGCCGCGGTGCCGGCCTCGAATTCGCCCAGTACCGTGCCTATGAGCCTGGTGACGAACTCCGCCAGATCGACTGGAAGCTGTATGCACGCTCGGACCGCTTCTTCGTGCGCGAGTCCGAACGCGAAAGCCCGATCACGGTCTGGCTGCTGCTAGACGCCACCGCTTCGGCCAATCAGGCGGATCGCGCGGCACCGCAGCACTCGCGTCTGGACCATATGCGCGGCGTGGCCGCGTGCGTGATTGAGCTGGCCTTGCAGCAGGGTGACCGTTTCGGCCTGCTGGCAATCAATGGCGATGGCCTGCAGCTGGTCCCCGCGGCGAACGGCGCGCGCCAGCGTGATCGCGTGCATCTGCAACTGCACGCCCTGCAGGCGCGCGGCGCCTGGCCTGCGGCCGATCGCCTTCGGCCGCTGTGGGAGCGCGTGCGCCCGGGCGACCTGCTGCTGGCAATCGGTGATGGCTTCGACGACGCCGGCATCGTGCTGCTGGAACAACTGGCCAGCGCGCGCCGCGAAGTGGCACTGCTGCAGATCCTCACCGCCGACGAGCGCGACTTCCCATTCGACGTCGGCCACCGCTTCCGCGACCCGGAGACCGGCGAGGAACTGCTGGGCGATGGTGCGGCGATCCGCGCTGACTACCTGCAGCGCTTCGCCGACGCACGCAGCGCATTGCATGCGCGCCTGCAGGCCAACGGGATTGCCAGTGCCACCGGCTGGCTGGACCAGCCGCTGGACCAGGCGCTGCAGGCGCTGTTTGGCCGTGGGGGCGATGCATGACCCTGCTGTTCCCGCTCGGCCTGGCCGCGCTCGCCGCAGGGTTGCTGCCGCTGCTGATCCACCTGGCCCGCCGCCATCCGTACACGCCACTGGATTTCGCCGCGCTGCGCTGGCTGCGCGCGCAGATACGGCCACGCCAGCGCATCCGCTTCGATGACTGGCCGTTGCTGCTGGTGCGCCTGCTGTTGCTGGCCGCACTGGCCCTGCTGCTGGCACGACCTGTGTTGACTGGCCCGACGGCGCCTCCCGCTGCATGGACCGTGGTAGCGCCGGGACTGGATGCTACGACCCTGCGTGGAACGGCCGAGGATGGCAACTGGCACTGGCTGGCACCCGGCTTCCCCGCCATTGATCAGGCACCCCCTGCAGCCACCGCCTCCCTGCCCAGCCTGCTGCGCGAACTGGACGCGCAGCTGCCCGTCGGCACCGCATTGACCGTGCACGTTCCCGATCCCCTGCCCGGCCTGGATGGTGCCCGCCTGCAGCTGTCGCGCGACGTGCAGTGGCACACGCAGCCGATGCCGGTCACTGCGCAACCGAGTGCCGCGACGTCGCCGCGCCTGCGCGTGCACAGCGATGCTTCGGCCACTGCCCAGCGCTGGTTGAACGCACTGCAGCGCGCGTGGGGCGTGCAGTCACCGCTTGCTCCGCTGCCGGCGGATGCCCTGCCGGAGCGCGGTGAGATCGGCGTGTGGAGCCGCAGCGATGCACTGCCGGCGAACTGGCAGGCGTGGCTGCGCGGCGGCGGTCGTGTCATGACTGCCGGCAAGCCTGCTGCCAGCGCCCGCATCCTGCTGCGCGATGCCGAGGGCGCACCGCTGCTGTGGCAGCAACGCATCGGCCACGGCTATCTGCTGGCGCTGCCGGGTGGCTGGAATG
Source organism: Stenotrophomonas maltophilia (assembly GCF_900186865.1). Classification (NCBI taxonomy): domain Bacteria; kingdom Pseudomonadati; phylum Pseudomonadota; class Gammaproteobacteria; order Lysobacterales; family Lysobacteraceae; genus Stenotrophomonas; species Stenotrophomonas maltophilia. The sequence continues at coordinate 103,013 of NZ_LT906480.1, read as the reverse complement.
CCGCCAGCAACCCTGCGCTGCGCGATCCGCGCCTGCCACGTGCCCTGCTGCTGGCGCTGCAGCCGCCTACGGCCCCGCGCCTGGGCGATGCACGTGACCAGGCACCGCAGCGGACCGCATTGCCTGCTGCAACACCACCGCTGCGTGAGCCCACGCCTTGGCTGTTGCTGGCCGTCGTGCTGCTGTTCGCGCTGGAACGCTGGATGGCCAGCAGCGCCCGGCGCAGGGTGGCCGCATGAACACCCTGCAGCACGCCTGGCAACGCGCACGCCGCCGCCGTGCGCTCATCACCCTGCTGTTGGGCCTGCCATGGGCGCTGGCCGCCACGGTGCTGGCCCTGCGTCTTGCAGGCTTCGATATCGCCTGCGTCGTCGGCACGGTCAGTCTGCTCGCGTGTGCGGCCTTCGCCACTGCGCGTGCCCGCCAGCTGGACCGGCAGTGGCTGCAGCGCCAGCTCGATGGCAGCGGTGCCAGCGAGGACAGTGCCGATCTGCTGTTCGCCGATGCCGCCACGCTCAATCCGCTGCAGCAGCGCCAGCGTGTGCATGTGCTGGCCATGCTGGAATGCGCGATGCCGGAGCTGCGTCCACGCTGGCCGCGTGGGGCACTGGCGCTGTACTGGATCGCAGGCCTGGCCATTGTTGTGCTGGCATTCGGCTGGCCACGTTCCAGCCCCGGCTCCGTGCCTGTCCGCACGCCGACGCCTGGCAGCGCTGCTGCTGCGGGCCCGCTGCGCCTGCAGTCCACCCGCCTGCGCATCGACGCGCCGGCCTATACCGGCCAGGCCACGCTCACCCAGAATGCGCTGGATGCGAAGGTTGCCGCCGACAGCCGGCTGTCCTGGTCCCTGCGCTTCGACCGCGCCCCGGACAAGGCATGGCTGCAGTTCCACGATGGTCGCCGGTTGCCACTGAGCGAGCGCGAAGGACAGTGGCAGGCGCAGGATGTGGCACGTATGCCGCTGCTGTACCGCGTGGTGAGCGAACCGGCACTGGCAGAGACCCGCCTGCATCGGCTGGATGTGGTGGCCGACCGTGCACCCAGCGTGCGCATACTGGAACCCACGGCCAGCCTGGTGCTGGGCACGCCGGGGCAACGGCAGTGGGCACTGCGCTTCGAGGCCAGCGACGATTACGGTGTCGCGGCGCAGGCAACGCTGTCGATCACCACTACCCAGGGCAGCGGTGAGAACATCACCTTCGTAAAGCGCAACGTCACGCTTGCCGGCAGCGGTGAAGCCACCGCGCGGCGTTTCGCCCACACCCTTGATCTGGCTGCGCTGGGCGCGCAGCCTGGCAACGATGTGATCGCCCAGCTGGAGGTACGCGACAATCATGCACCCACGCCGCAGACCGGGCGCAGCAGCAGCGTGATCCTGCGCCTGCCCAGCGCCGAAGTCGCGCTCGGTGCAGAGCTCGAGGGCCGCATCAAGAAGACCCTGCCTGCGTACTTCCGCAGCCAGCGGCAGATCATCATCGATGCCGAAGCGCTGATCCGGCAGCGACCCAGCCTGGCCGCCGAGGACTTCGTGAAGCGCAGCGATGCGATCGGTGTCGACCAGCGCATCCTGCGCCTGCGCTACGGCCAGTTCCTGGGCGAGGAAAGCGAAGGTGCGCCGAAGCCGCCGCCGACCAGCGACCTGCCCACCAGCGATGCGCCGACCGCAGACGGCCACAACGACGATCACGAACATGACCATGGCGCGCAGGCCGGCGCGCAAGGCGACCATGGCCACGATCATGGCAGTACAGCCAACGCGGATATCCCGCCGGAGTTCGGCAGCGAGACCGACGTGCTTTCCGAATACGGGCACACCCATGACCACGCCGAGGCGACCACCCTGCTCGATCCGCAGACCCGCGCCACGTTGAAGGCCGCGCTGGATCAGATGTGGTCGGCCGAAGGCGAGCTGCGCCAGGGCCGCCCGGAGCAGGCGCTGCCATTTGCCTACAAGGCGCTGGGCTTCATCAAGCAGGTGCAGCAGGCCGAGCGCATCTACCTGGCCCGGGTCGGGCCGGAGCTGCCACCCATCGATGAAAGCCGCCGGCTGGGCGGTGATCGCGCCGGACTGGCCAGTCGTGAACTGCCGTTGGCCGCGCGAACCCCGCCGGACCCGGCCATCGTTGAAGCCTGGCAACGCCTCGGTGATGACAACGGCGCACCGGATCTCGATGCGCTGGCGGCCTGGCAGCAGCGCAACGCCACCTACCTGCCCGATGCACTCGATCTGGCTGCGGCCATCGAGCAGCTGCGCATCGAGCCCGACTGCGGCGACTGTCGCCAGCGCCTGCGCGCACAGTTGTGGCGGGCGCTGCAGCGTCCGCTGCCACAGGCGATGCGGCGCAGTGCCGCCGATGCGATGGGCCAGCGCTACCTCGACGCGCTGGAGGCGCAGCCATGAACGCCTCCGCTGTGAACCTGTGGATTGCACCGGCACTCGCCCTGATCGTGGTCATCGCCAGCGTGCGCCAGCTGCGTGCGGACACTGCGCACCCCGGCCACCGGTGGGTCGTGATCGCACTGCAGATCGTCGTCGCCACGCTGCTGTATTTCTGCCTGGCGCCCCCCACCCGCCAGCAGCCCGCAGGGGGGCTGGTCGTGCTTGGCGTCGATGCCGGCAAGGCCGGCGCACTCCCGGCCAGCGAAGGCCCGCTGTTGCTGTTGCCGGAAGCTGCCGATGTGCCCGGCGCACAGCGCGTACCCGACCTGGCCACCGCGCTGCGCCAGCATCCGGCCGCCACGCTGACGCTGGTCGGTGCGGGCCTGGTCGCACGTGACCGCGACGCGGTGCTGCCGCCGGATGTGCGTTGGCAGGCTGCACCGGAGCCGCGCGGCTGGATCGCGCTGCAGCCGCCGGCCGATGTCGCACCGGGTGCCCGCTTCGACGTGCAGGCACAGGCGCGTGGCGCGGCCAAGGCGAAGGCCGAACTGCTCGACCCGGCCGACAGCGTGGTCGATCGCACGGAGGTTGCCGACGACGGCCGCGTGCAGCTGAGTGGTATCGCCCGCGCCGAAGGCCGCAGCGTGTTCCAGCTGCGCCTGCTCGATGCCGACAGCCATGTGGTGGACAGCGTACCGGTGCCGCAGCAGACCCTGCCGTCCGCACCGCTGCGCCTGCTGGTGCGCGCCGGCGCGCCGGGTCCAGAGCTGAAGTACCTGCGGCGCTGGGCAGCCGATGCAGGCATCCGTGTGCAGGTGCAGGCGGATACCGGGGCCGGACTCAGCATCGGCGATGGCGCGGTGTCGATCGATGCAGCATCGCTCACGCGCAGCGATCTGTTGCTGCTGGACGAGCGCAGCCTGGCGGCATTGAGTGCGGGCCAGCTGGCCGCCGTGCGCCAGGCGCTGCGCGATGGACTGGGCGTGCTGGTGCGCAGTGCGGGCGCACCTTCGGCCAGCGCGCGGCAACGCCTTCGCGATCTGGGCCTGCCAGTGCAGGGTGATGGCAGCAGCCACCCCCTCGAACTTCCCGGCGATGGCGAAAGCGCGATCCTCGCCGCACGGCGTGGCCCGCTCGCCGCTGGCACATTGCCGACCGGCTACGGCGAAGAGGCCGACCGCAGCTCGCACAGTGCCGCGCTGCCTTCGCTGGAAGCACTGGCGTTGCAGGCGCCGGGCAGCAACGCGCTGCTGCACGATCGGGGCGGCCAGGCCGTCGGCGGCTGGCGCGCGGTCGGCAAGGGCCGCATCGGCCTGCTGCCGCTGACCGACAGCTGGCGCTGGGTGCTGGCAGGCCGTGATGACCGCCACGGCGAACTGTGGAGCGACGTGGTTGCCACGCTGGCACGCGCGCAGGGCAGCGGTGATGCGCTGTGGTCACCACAGCCGATCAGCTGGGCAGGCGAACGGCAGGCGCTGTGCGGCGTGCAGGCGCCGCTGCAGGCCTTCAACCCGCGTGGCGACAGCGTGCCGCTGATCGCCGATGGTGCAACGTCGGCGCTGCGCTGCGCCGGCTGGTGGCCCCGTGAGGCAGGCTGGCAGCGCCTGCGGCATGGCGACAGTATCGTCTGGCGCTATGTGTTCGACCCAAAGGACGCCGCTGCACTGCATCGGCAGGCGATGATCGATGCGACCACGCAGGCGTTGGCCTCCAGCACGTCGGCGAACGCGTCGGTGATGCAGCCCGTGCCGGGCTCACGCTGGCCGTGGTGGCTGGCGTTCGTGTTGTGCGCATCGCTGCTGTGGTGGCTGGAACGGCGGCGCTGACCCGGGATCGGATCCCTTTCGCCCGCGAAAGGGCTCTGACCCCCTCCGTCAGGCGTTCTTCAACGCGAGCCCGCGCGCCGGTACACGCCATTGAAGCGCACGTTCATGCCACCGCATTCGCTGTTGTCGGCCACGATCAGCACCTCGCCCAGCGAATGCACGCGTACCTTGCAGGTATCCTCGACGAACTCGACGTCGGCACCGCGCGGCGCGGCGCGCGCTTCCACCTGGCCCATGTTCGGTCCGTAGGGACGCTGCTCCGGCGTGGGGTTGGCGGAGGGCCAGTAGGCGTCCCCCTCCACATGCAGTTGCCCACCCTGCACGGTGATGCGCAGGCCGTTGTCGCCGTCCTTCCAGTTGCCCGCCCAGTCCTGCAGCGACGGCACGGCCACCGGCAATGGCTGCAGCTTGCTGCGGTCCACCCAGCCGGCACTGCCACCCACCCTGTTCGGGAAGAACGCGCAGCGATAAGCGCCCAGGTCGCGCCCGGTCACCACCGTATCGCCGTTGACCACATAGCTGCGCTGTCGGCAGGCCGGTTCGCCCTTGGCCGGGCAGCCGTCCATGTCGCCAAGCAGGTACAGGCGCGGTGCATTGACCACCCGCGCCAGTGCGAACCGGCTCTGTTCGGACGGGAACGCGCCATTGCGGCAGGCGCCGTCATCGGCGATGCCGGAAGCGAAGGCGGAGGCTGGCAGCAACGCGGCCAGCAGGCAGAACGAACGCAGGGACATGGCAATGGCACCGATGGGGAAGCCGGCAGGATATACCGGCCTACTTCACCGGCGACGCATCACCCGCACCTTGCTCCTGGGAGAACCGCAGCGCACGCTGCTGCTGTTCGGCACTCAGCTCCGGCGGTGGCCGCGCCACCGCGGCCTGGATCTGCGAAGGCCCGCCGGTGAGTTTGTTGATCCCCTTGGCCGCCGCCATCACACCCTTGACCACGCCCATCATGATGTAGCCGCCGCCCATGCTCACCTGCTCCGGCGATGGCGGTTCGCTCCAGTCACGGCTGAAGCGGTTGTCGCCGAACTTCACCGGGTTCTTGAAGCGGTAGAGATCCAGCGGCTCGTCTTCCGGCTTGAGCGCACGCACTTCGCCGAGGGTGGTGACGTTGTCCTGCGGCAGAGCGGTGGAGATCGGTGCGGTGGTTGCCGCCGAAGCATCCACCGGGGGAACGGGCGCAGGATCGGGCACCGCCACCGGCGCGGCCTGCTGCGCCTGCGCGATGCCGGCCAGCAGCATGCCGGCCAGGAGGGCTCCCTGCGTTCCACGTCGTGCCACAGCCATCCACCTGTTGGTTGCGTCCAGCGCCCAAGGATACGGATGCCGGCTTCAGATTTCGTTGCTGCACTGGCAGCTGTTCAGCCAGGGGAGATGCGGCGACGCCACGGGACGCGGGCACTGAACGGTTCACGCCCTCCGTGTGCGGTGTCTCACATCCTGAGACGTGAGTGTGGTGCCATGTGACCCCTCGCAATCCGTCCCGGCTCCATCTTCCATGGCCTACGAACTCGCCAAGCGCACCGCCGATGCCGAGCAGAAGCTCGCCACGCGCGACGGCCTGCCCGCCCGCGACGGCGCCCTGCTCAGCGCGCGCCTGCAGCGCCGCTACCAGGACCGCATCACCGGCAGCTTTGCCATTCCCGGCCGCGAAGGCCGCTATGCGCCCATTCCCGGGTCGGTACCGCCGGCCCTGGCCGCCGCCCTGAAGGCGCGTGGCATCGAACAGCTCTACAGCCACCAGGCCGAAGCCTGGGAGGCCAGCCAGCGCGGCGAGCACGTGGCCATCGTCACCCCCACCGCCAGCGGCAAGTCGCTGTGCTACACCCTGCCGGTGGTCAGCGCGGCAATGCAGGACAAGGCCAAGGCGCTGTACCTGTTCCCGACCAAGGCACTGGCCCAGGACCAGGTGGCCGAGCTGCTGGAACTCAACCGCGCCGGCGATCTGGGCGTAAAGGCCTTCACCTTCGATGGCGACACCCCCGGCGATGCGCGCCAGGCCATCCGCCTGCATGGCGACATCGTGGTGTCCAACCCGGACATGCTGCACCAGGCCATCCTGCCGCATCACACCAAGTGGGCGCAGTTCTTCGAGAACCTGCGCTACATCGTCATCGACGAGGTACACACCTACCGCGGCGTGTTCGGCAGCCACGTCACCAACGTGCTGCGCCGGCTCAAGCGCATCTGCGCGTTCTACGGCGTGCAACCGCAGTTCATCCTGTGCTCGGCCACCATCGGCAACCCACAGGCGCATGCCGAGGCGCTGATCGAGGCCCCGGTGACTGCCATCACTGAATCCGGTGCGCCCAGCGGGCCGAAACAGGTGCTGCTGTGGAACCCGCCGGTGATCAATCCGGACCTGGGCCTGCGCGCCTCGGCGCGCTCACAGAGCAACCGCATCGCGCGCATCGCGATCAAGTCCGGGCTGAAGACCCTGGTGTTCGCGCAGACACGTTTGATGGTGGAAGTGCTGACCAAGTACCTGAAGGACATCTTCGACCACGACCCGCGCAAACCGCCGCGCATCCGCGCCTACCGCGGTGGCTACCTGCCCACCGAGCGGCGCGAGACCGAGCGCGCGATGCGTGCCGGCAACATCGACGGCATCGTCAGCACGTCGGCGCTGGAACTGGGCGTGGATATCGGCAGCCTGGACGTGGTCATCCTCAACGGCTACCCCGGCAGCGTGGCCGCCACCTGGCAGCGCTTCGGCCGCGCCGGCCGCCGCCAGCAACCCGCACTGGGAGTGATGGTGGCCAGCTCGCAGCCGCTGGACCAGTACGTGGTTCGCCACCCGGACTTCTTCGCCGAGGCCTCGCCCGAGCACGCGCGCATCGCGCCGGACCAGCCGCTGATCCTGTTCGACCATATCCGCTGCGCGGCCTTCGAGCTGCCGTTCCGGGTCGGTGATGGCTTCGGCCCGATCGATCCGGAGGTGTTCCTGGAAGCGCTGGCAGAGACAGAAGTGATCCACCGCGAAGGCGAGCGCTGGGAATGGATCGCCGACAGCTATCCGGCCAACGCGGTCAGCCTGCGTGCGGTGGCCGACGGCAACTTCGTGGTGGTCGACCGCAGCGATGGCCGCCAGCAGATCATCGCCGAGGTCGATTATTCCGCCGCCGCGCTCACCCTGTACGAGGGCGCCATCCACATGGTGCAGTCCACGCCGTACCAGGTGGAGACGCTGGACTGGGAGGGGCGCAAGGCCTACGTCACCCGCACCCACGTGGACTACTACACCGACAGCATCGACTTCACCAAGCTCAAGGTGCTGGACCGTTTCGATGGCGGCGTGGCCGGCCGTGGCGATTCGCATCATGGCGAAGTGCACGTGGTGCGCCGCGTGGCCGGCTACAAGAAGATCCGCTATTACACCCACGAGAACATCGGCTACGGGCCAGTGAACCTGCCCGACCAGGAACTGCACACCACTGCGGTGTGGTGGCAGCTGCCGCAGGCGCTGCTGCTGCGCGCGTTCGCCAGCAAGCAGGATGCGCTGGATGGCTTCCTCGGCGCCGCCTATGCACTGCACATCGTCGCCACCGTGGCGGTGATGGCCGATGCGCGCGACCTGCAGAAGTCGGTGGGCAACGGCGATGGTTCCTGGTTCGCGATCGCCGACCAGAGCGGCCGCGGCCAGCTGCGCGGCAGCGAGGGCGATCCCGGTGGGGTGGAGCTGCTGCAGGAGTTCGTGCCCACCGTGTACCTGTACGACAACTTCCCCGGCGGCGTCGGCCTCAGCGAACCGCTGTGGCAGCGCCAGGCCGAACTGGTGCAGCGCGCGCGCGAACTGGTGCAGCGCTGCGACTGCAGGGCCGGCTGCCCGGCCTGCGTGGGCCCGGTGCTGGCCGCGCAGGAAGACGATGAGACTTCGCCGCGCGCGCTGGCGCTGCGCGTGCTCGACCTGTTCGATGCCGACGCCTGCCAGCACGTGCCCGACGTGGTGGTGACCACGCGCGACCCGATGGAGCTGCTGGCACCGTGAGCCTGAGCCTGGACAAGCTGCGCCTGCTGCGCCGGCAGGCCGGCGACCCGAAGGCGAGCACACCGGCCGCGCCGGACGTGCCCCCTGCGCCACCGGCACCCGTGGCCGCGAACGATGCGCGGCAACCACCGGCCGAACGTTCGGTGTTCGCCTGGGTCGAACAGGAGATCCGCCACAAGCCGACCGGCGCTGCGGTCTCCACACCGGCACCCGCACCGCTGCGTCGGCCGGAAGTGGGCGGTCTGCATCGCCTGCTCGGCCTGCGTTCGCGCGGTGGAGCCGCGCCGGCACGCGCCAGCGCGCAGGATCGTCAGCTGCCCGGCGAGGAAATCGCGCCGGGCCTGTTCCTGATCGAATCGCTGCAGCCGCAACCAATCCCGACCGCCCCGCTGTCATTGGCCTTCGCCAAGCGCGAGGACCAGCACGTAGCTGCGCGCGACCTGCTGTTCTTCGATACCGAGACCACCGGCCTGGCCGGTGGCACCGGCACGCGTGCCTTCATGATCGGCGCGGCCGACTGGCATGTGTGCCCGCAGCGTGGCGAAGGCCTGCGCATCCGCCAGCTGCTGATGTCGACCATGGCCGCCGAGGACGCGATGCTGGCCACCTTCGCCAGCTGGCTGCAGCCCTCCACCGTGTTCTGCAGCTACAACGGCCGCAGCTACGATGCGCCGCTGCTGAAGGCGCGCTACCGGCTGGCGCGCCAACGCGATCCGATCACCGCGCTGGACCATGTGGACCTGCTCTACCCCACCCGTCGCCGCTATCGCGGCACCTGGGAGAACTGCAGGCTGTCCACCATCGAGCGCCAGCTGCTGCGCGTAGTGCGCGAGGACGACCTGCCCGGCTCGGAAGCGCCCGGCGCATGGCTGCGCTTCCTGCGCGGCGGCGACGCGGTGAACCTGCGCCGGGTGGCCGACCACAACCATCAGGACGTGGTGACGCTGGCCCTGCTGCTGCAACGATTGGTGCACGAGGAGCAGCGCGAGCGCGAGACGCTGGCGCTGGTCGGGCAATAGGCCTTGACGCGGCCTGACGGTGGCAGCGGCGACACTGCCGCCACCATCCACGCCTGGAGCCCGACGATGCGCCTCAATCCCCTGGTCCTGCTCGCCATCCTGCCCTTGGCCGCCTGCAGTCATGCCGGCAGCAGCACCTCCCGTGATCCCGCGCCAGCGCCCGTGGCCGATGCCGCGCACGAATGCAAACCGGAGGCGCTGGACGCCTTCACCGGCAGGACCGCCGACGAAGCCACGATCAAGAAACTGGTGGCTGACAGCGGTGCGCGCAATGCACGGGTGGTCAAGCCAGGCATGGCGGTGACCATGGACTTCCGCCAGGACCGCGTGACCGTGCAGGTGGATGCGCAGAACCGCATCGAGCGCGCCAGCTGCGGTTGATGTTCCCAGGGTAGTGCCGGCGCTGGCCGGCACCCCCCATTGCCGGCCAGCGGCCGGCACTACCGATCAGAGTCGCTCGGCCTTGCCACTGGCCAGTGCGCGCGCGATCACCTGCTGCGCCTGCTGCGATGCCTGCGCATGCACGCGTGCCTGGCGCTCGCCCAACGCGGCCTGTTGGCTGCCCAGCGCCGCCTGGCGGCTGGCCAGTTCAGACTGCTGGCTGGCCAGACGCTGCATGGCGCGGGTGCGGCTGGCACGCGCGGTTTCGTTGTCCACTTCCTGCATCGCACGACGCGCCTCGGCGGCAGCCTCACGTGCGGCCTCACGTGCAACCGCCGCGTCGTTGGTCGCGCCCCGCGCCGCCTTCGCCGCTTCGGCCGCCGCTTCGCGGTTGATGTCATGCGCGGCCATCGCACTGCGCGCGGCCTCCGCTGCGGCCAGTGCCAGGCGGCGCGCCTCTTCACCCTGCAGACGCCCCATCTCACCCATCTGCTTGCCCAGGTCGCCCTGCTGGCGGCCCAGCGCACTCTGCTGGCGGCCCAGTTCGCTCTGCTGGCGACCAAGGTCCGCCGCACCGGCATAGGCGCGCTGCAGCGACTGGATCAACATCGGGTCGCGCACCACATAGCGCTTGTCGCCCTGGCGGAACCACAGCGCCGGGCCCTTGCCGAGCTGCCTGCGGGCCACCATCACGTCGTCCATGCCGCCGTTGGCGAAGGTCGAATCACCATCGACCAGCACGAAGGCCTCCCGGGGCGACTTGCCCAGATCGAGGCGACCGTAGGTCGTGATGGAGGAGGTGGTGGTCGTGCCGTCATGGTCCTCATCCATGCCAGCGGCATCGTCGACATCGGCCACATCGGCATCGTCAGGACCGGAGGGTTCTTCCATATCGGCCGGTTCTGCGGGCGGTGCGGGAGCCACCGGCTCGGCCGGAACGCGCGCGGCCGAGGCTGGTGCGGGCGGGGCTTCCGGAGCCTTCGGCGGGGGCGGCACCACGGCCTTCGGGGCGGCCGGAGGTGCGGGCGGGGCCGGCGGCACCGGCGCTGCGACCAGCCGCATCGGTGCCACGCCCACCACCACCACCACAGCGGTCAGCGCCACCGCCAGCAGACGCGGGCAGGACCGGTGCGACTGCAGCGAAAGCAGGCGACGCTTGAGGCTGGTGGTGCTCGGTGCGGCGCTGGCCACGCCCAGATGCGGCTGCGGGGCCACGCCCAGCTGCAGCAACAGGCGGCCATAGGCCTGGCGGCTGGCGCCATGCTGGCCGACCACCGCCGCATCCACGGCTTCCTCGCGGGCCTGCGCGTATTCGCGCACCGACAGGCGCAGCAGCGGGTGGAAGAAGAACAGGTGCTGGGCCAGCGCGGGCAGCAGGCCCCATTGCAGGTCACGGCGCTGCAGGTGCTGCAGTTCGTGGGTCAGTGCCAGGTCCAGCGCATCGCCCTGCAGGACGTTGTCGCCGGCCGGCAGCAGCAGCACCGGGCGGAACGGCCCGACCAGCTGCGGTGCGTCCACCTGCGTGCTCATCCACAGCCGCGGCGCACGGTGCACGCCGTGGGCATCGGAGGCCAGCTGCAGGGCCTGCACCAGCGCTTCGTCCTCGCAGGGATACGCCGCAGCCAGCAGTGCGCGGCAGCGGCGCCACTCACCGAAGGTGCGCAGCGCCATCACCAGCACGCCGGACAGCCACAGCGCGGACAGTGCGACCGCCCACCATGCAACTGCCGGTACTTCGGCCGTGGGCAGCGGCATCGCGGCCAGCAACTGCGCAGAGGCCTCCGGGGCCAGCGGGTAGACGATGTCAGCGGCCACGTCGGTCGCGGTCATCGCCACCGCCTGCGGCGCCGGCAGCCAGGCCAACTGCAACGGCTGGCTCCAGAACAGGCCGAGCACAGCCTGCAGCGAGACCAGCCACCACAGGCGGCAGCGGGTCGCCGCCGACAGCGACGGCAGCGCGCGGCACAGGCCGTACACCAGCGCCACCAGCAGCACGGTCTGCAGGCTGGTCCAGCCCAACCGTTCCAGCATCGGAATCAGCATCGTGGTGTCCATGGCTCAGCCCTCGTGGCGACGCGATTGGAGTTGGGCGACCAGCGCTTCCAGCTCGGCCAGCTCGTTGTCGCTGACCTGCTGGCGCTGCGACAGGTAGGCCACGAACGGCGACACCGAGCCCTGCAGGGTGTTGTCGACGAACTGGGCCACGGCACCCTGCAGCACGCTCTGCGGGCCACGGGTGGCCTGGTAGCGGTAGACGCCGTCCTGCTGCCGGCGCTGAAGATACCCCTTCGCCCGCAGCCGCTCCATCATCGTCAGCACGGTGGAACGGGCCAGGCCGCGGGCCTCGCCGTAGCCACTGGCGACCTCGCCGACGCTGGCCGGCGCATGTTCATCGATGTACTGCAGCAGGGCCAGTTCCTGGTCCCCGATGGTCTTGCCACGCATGACACCACTCCCTTGACTACACGTGTCGTCACTGTCAGCTTGACGACAGCTGTAGTCAATCCCCCGGAAGTCATGGGCCGACGAACGGTAGGCACCACCGAGTGCTTAAACCTTTGATCCGCCCGCTGCATCCGATCCGCAACGCCCCGCTGGAATTCCGCATGTCTCGCCCAATGCTCCGAGTCCTGCTCATGCTCATCAGTGCACTGCCCTTCGCCGCTGTCTCTGCCAGCCAGGACCAGGCCAACGACCAGACCCGCCGCCTGATCCGCCAGATCATGCTGGAGCAGCGCATCCCGGGATTGCAGATCGCGGTGGTCAAGGACGGGCAGACCGTGTTGTCCGAGGCCTACGGGCTGGCCAACGTGGAGAACGGTGTGCTTGCCTCGCGCGACACCCGTTTCCCGCTCAATTCGGCCACCAAGGCGTTCACCGGCGTGGCCGCCGCGCAACTGGCCCAGCAGGGGCAGCTGGATCTGGACGCGCCGGCCTCGCGCTACCTGGATGACCTTCCGCCAGCGTGGAGCGACGTACGCATACACCAGCTGCTGGCGCATACCTCCGGCCTTCCCGACATCCTTGATGCGAAGGGACTGCTGGGCGGTGGCTCAGAAGCGCAGGCGTGGGCGGCCGTCACTGCGCAGCCGCTCGAAGCCGAACCCGGGCAGCGCTTCGCCTACAACCAGACCAACTACGTACTGCTGGCACGAATCATCGCGAAGCAATCCGGCATGCCCTACGAACGTTTCCTCGCCACCGGCCAGTTCAGCAGCGCGCGCATGGCCCGCACCACCTTCGGCGACAGCTACGACCTGATTCCGGATGCGGCGACGATGTACAGCCTGGCCCCGCGTGCCACCGACGCTGCGGATGCACCGTCCCGCCTGTCGCACTGGTTCTACGACATACCGCCTTCGCTGTGGGCCGGTGGCGGCATCCTCACCACCGCCGACGACACCGCGCGCTGGCTGGTCGCGCTGACCGAAGGCCGCCTGCTGCCGGAGACCGCCCTGCGGCGGATGTGGAGCGCAGAGCGCCTGGCGGATGGCCGTGCCGGCCCGTGGGCGGGGGGCTGGCCGGTACTGCGCGCATCGCCCGACCTTCAGGTGGCCGGTATCGGCGGTGCGCGCTCGGCGTTCGTGGTCTATCCCGAGCGCGGCGTGGCGGTGGTGGTGCTGACCAATCTTGTCGGTGCCAATCCGCAGCAGTTCATTCCACGCATTGCCGATTTCTATGCGCGCGATGCCTCAACGCCCAGTCACGAACGGGTCGCCCCTGCACGGCAGTAACGGGCTGTCATCGCAGGGCCATAGCCCGGCCGGCACGGTCCTGGCCACTTCGAAGTGATCCTGGTTCCAGCGCAGGAAACCGCCGTGGATGGCATTGCCATGGTCGAAGCTGCGCGCATCGTCGGCCAATGGCTGCTCGGGGTCGGCTTCGGCCACCCAGCGCACCACCGGCACCTTGTCCAGCTGCCCGATGAAGGCGAACAGATCGCCCGCGCCCCTGTCCTGGTAAGCCGTCATCGTCGCCGTATCAGGCAGCTCGGCCTGCGCCAGCAACGACGCGGTGACATCCTGCAGCGGTGCGGCTCCCTGTGCGATGTAGGCGCGCATGCCCGTGGTGGTTGCTGGGCAGTCCTGCAGCTGCACGAGATACCCGGTGGTACCGCCATTGCTGGAGAACGAGCGCATCCAGTAGCGGAAACGCGGTCCGCTGCGATCGGTGACCATGAAATCCTGCTGGCCACCCTGCGCGGGAATGGAAAGCACCTGTGCATTGCCGGCACTCTCCACGTTGCACTTCAACTGCGCCAGCACCCGCCTGGCCGGTTCGGGCAGCGCAGCGTAGCGGCCGCCGGAATGGGCGCTGCCGGAAGCTTCCGGCAATGCAGGCAATCCGCGTTCAGTGGGTCCTGCCTGCGCAGGCAAGGTCTCCGGTTTCGCCTCAGGCTTCGCAGCAGGTGCGACCGGCACGGTGTGCTCCCCGGCGGGTGCGCATGCGCTGCACGCCAGCAGCAACACCCACGGCAAACCGGACATCAAGGGTAGACGGACCATCCTTCAACGTCCTCCCATCGCGGGTGCTTCGTGCTGCTGTGCCGGCGCGGGCACGGGTGCACCCTGTTCGCGCGCTTGCTGCTGCAGCTGGCGCAGGCTGGTTTCCACCGCAGTCTCGCGCACCTCGGCTGCGTTGACGCCTGCGCGCACGGCCGCCGGATCGCCCGGATTGCCCTGCACCAGGAACAGTGTCTCACCCGCAGCGCGGCCGCCACTGGGATTGCTGGCCACGATCTGGTCGACCCGGGTGATGCCTGCGGCCTTCGCTTCGCGCAGCAAGACCAGACTGTAGTCATCGGCATGCTCGGCGTAGCGCCCGCCCAAGGCCTGCAGGTGCGTGCTGATCTGCTGCTGCAGGGCATGGTCGCGATGCTGCGGCTGCCGGGGATCGTCATTGGCCGCGAGCGGCGTGTCCTGTCCCAGCCCGCGCGCCTGGCCCGGCGCAACCGAGGTCAGCACATACTGCCAGCGGTTCTGCCCGGGGGTGCCGCGTACCGTCGCCACGAAGTCGTCGTACTCACCGCCGCCGATGGTCTGGCAGCCCGCCGAATCGGTATTGGACCGGCTGCCACGATGGATCTTGAAGGTGTCGTTGAGGTGCTGCACGCCCTGGGTATCGCGCGCATCGAACCAGCCATCGCCATTGCTGTCGCGCTCCACCCGTCCAGCGCCGGCGGTGATCGCCGCCTGCGAAGGGCGCAACGCGAACTCATCGGGATGGCCGTTGCGCGGATGCGTGGTCGCGCGCATCTCGGTGGTGCCTTCGCCCAACCGTCCAAGATCCTTGACCCGGTCGCCGTTGACGTCCTCGCCCTCGGTCTTGGTACGCGGCGCCACGTTGCCGAAGCCAGGGCTGCGTGGCGTGGTCTTGGCGTGTCCGTCGTACTGGGCGGTCGGTTCTGTCGTGGCCTGGTTGAACTCGCGCACATGACCGTGGCCCTGCGCATCCTTCCACAGCACCACGATGCGGTCGTCGTAGACACCACGTCCTCGCGCCTCGGTGGTGCGGTTCTCGTCGCGCAGCCCCAGCACCACGCGATCCTGCGTGGCCATCGCATCGTTCGCTGCGGCGTTGCCGCGCTGGGCCACGATACTGCCATACACGTCGTACTGCTGGGCCTGGCTCAGGCACGCAGTCTCCGCGGCGTCGGGCATGCGCGGTGGGCGCGTCGCGTCGCTCAGGCGATCCAGCATCGGCTTGACCATGGCCGCGTCGGTGGCGGATACGCCACCGCTCCGTCGCAGCGCCTCAAGCTCGGTGGCGCCCCGCGCCGCGATGTAGCGATCCAGCGATTCCTGCACCACCGCACGCTGGCCGTTGTGCAGGGCCTCCAGGCGGGCGGCCGCGCCACGGGCACCGTTCTGCCGCAACAGGGCGACGACTTCATCGGCCGCTGCGCTGATATCCATCTCCGGCATGATCTTTCCCTGAACGTGATCGGTATGGGAGTCCAGCCTACCCCACCGCACTGGCGCAGCCGTTGACACACGCCACACACCTGCGCGAAGCCCCGTTCAGCAGGCGCCACGCCGTAGTGCTGTTCACCCTCGTGGCCCGCCCATCACCGGCAGGATCACCCCGCTGATGTAACTGGCACAGGCCGTCGAGGCCAGGAACACGTAGGCCGGCGACAGTTCCTCGGGCTGTGCAGGCCGGCCCATGTCGCTGTCCTTGCCAAATTCCGCCACGTCCTGCGCCGGCTTGTCGGCCGGGTTGAGCGGCGTCCATACCGGCCCCGGCGCCACGCAGTTGACCCGGATGCCGCGCGGCAGCAGCTGGCTGGCCAGCGATTTGGTGAACGCGTGGATCGCGCCCTTGGTCGCCGAGTAATCGATCAGCGCCTTGCTGCCGAAGATTCCCGTTTCCGAACCGGTGTTGATGATGCTGGCGCCCTCGCCCAGATGCGGCAGCACCGCGCGCGCCATCTGGATGTACCCGCCGATGTTGGTCTGCAGGGTCTCCTGCAGGTGCGCGTCTTCCAGGTCTTCCAGCCGCTCGCAGTGCAGCTGGAACGCGGCGTTGTTGACCAGGATATCGATGCCGCCGAACGCCTTGGCCACCTGCTTCACCGCTTTGTTGCAGAAGCGCGGATCGCGCACGTCACCGGCGATCACCACGCAGCGACCACCTTCGCGCTCCACGTGCTGGCGGGTGATGTCCGCGTCCTCGGCCTCGTCCAGGTGCAGCACGGCCACGTCGGCACCTTCGCGTGCGAACAGCACCGCCACCGCGCGGCCGATGCCGGAATCGCCACCGGTGACGATCGCACGCATGCCCTGCAGTTTGCCGCTGCCGGTGTAGTCGGGTGCAAGGAAACGCGGCGCCAGCTCCAGTTCGTGTTCGTGCCCGGGCTTGGCCAGCTGCTGCGCCGGCATCGCTTCCGGCTGGCGTCGTGCTCCGGCCTGGGTCGCGGTCTTCTTTGTTGCCTTCTTGGTTGCCTTCTTGGCCGCGCGGGCGTCCTTGGCCTTCTCCTGGTCCTGCAGGCGCCGCTGCCGTGCCGCAACGCGGGCGGCGCGGGGATCGCTGGCGGCGGCCTTGCGGGTTGCAGTCTTCACCACGCGCGGGCGATCGGGGTCGGCGATGGTCCTGGTTGCAGTGCTGCCTTTGCGCACCTTGGGTGAGGCTTTGCGGCGGGCGGGGGTTTTCCTGGTGGTGGCCATGCAGGTCTCCTCGGGGGGGAATGGGATTGCCGGCCAGTGGCCGGCACTACCGGGCGCATGCGCCGCAGTACCGGGGGGCGGCATCCGCCGCTCCTGCAGTGTCTCCACCCCTGCTGTTGGCGGCAGTGAGCGCGCCGTGTCCATGATGTGCACGGCATTCATTCCGCCACCACGTGCGCCGTCGCACCCTGCACGCAATCACACAAGGAACGCCTCCATGAAACACGCCATCGCCACCGCCGCCGTCTGCTTTGCCCTCGCCGCCTGCAGCAGCACACCGGTCGCCCAGGTACAGCCGATCGACGGTGTGATTTCCGGCCAGTGCCACAGCGACAGGGTGCGCGGCGCACTTGGCCTGGCCGCGTCGGATGCCACCGTCGCACGCGCACGGGTGGACAGCGACAGCCTGCACGTACGGGTACTGCGCCACGACGGCCCGCGGGTGCCGCCGGCCAGCGAAGGCGGCGACCGCCTGACCATCGAAAAGGGCCGCACCAACAACATCACCGCGATCTACTGCGGCTGAGCCGGCGCGCCCTGCGCAGCACGCGCAGGGTCGCCTGTTCCCACTGGCGCGGCCCACGCAGGCCGGCCAGCGTGGCCAGTTCGCCGCGCTCCCAGCCGGCGAACACGCAGGGGTCGATATAGGCCTTGCGGCACACCGCCGGGGTATTGCCCAACAGCGACGCCACTTCGCACACCACCGCGCGCTGCGCCTGCGCCAGCGCGCGCTGGCTGGCCGGTTCCGGCAGTTCGGTGGCGGCAAACGCCTGCACCGCCGCAACCGTCCCGCCCCAGGTGCGGAAATCCTTGGCAGTGAAGTCCTCGCCCATCACCTCGCGCAGGTAGTCGTTCACCGCGCCGGAGTCGACCGGCTGCAGCGCACCGTCGTCATCGCGGTACTGGAACAGCGCCTGCCCCGGCAGCTGCTGCAGGCGCCGCACCAGCAGCCCCAGCCTGCGGTCGCCCACGGTGACCTCCTGCAGCTGCCCGGACTTGCCACGGAAGCGCATGCGCACGCGGCCACCGCGCAGCAGCTCCAGATGCCGGTTTCGCAGTGTGGTCAGTCCAAACGAACGGTTCTGCTGCGCATAGGTCTCATTGCCGACCCGCACCAGCGTGTCCGCCAACAGCGCGACCACCATGGCCAGCACCTTCTCCTTCGGGAAACCGGGGCGCTTGAGATCCCGCGACAGCCGCCGCCGCAGCGTAGGCAACGCCTCGCCAAAGGCGATGATGCGGTCGAACTTGCCGGCATCGCGCTCCCTGGCCCAATCGGGGTGGTAACGGTACTGCTTGCGACCGCGCGCATCACGACCGGTGGCCTGCAGGTGGCCGTTGGCATGGGCGCAGATCCACACCGCGGTGTAGGCCGGTGGGATCGCCAGTGCGCAGATGCGTTGCAGGGTGGTGGCGTCGCGTATCGCGTGGCCATCAGCATCGCGGTAGCTGAAGCCCTTGCCGGCGCGGCGCCGGCTGATGCCCGGCTGGGTGTCGTCGACATAGCGCAGGCCGGCCGCGCGCGCTGCCTGTCGTTCGGGGGTGGAGGGAGTTGGCATGTCTCCAGTGTCGCCGTCGCCATGCCGCGACCCTGTCGATAACACAAGACAAACACGTGAGGGCCGGTTCGCCGCTATGCTCGGGTCTTCACAACCCCTTCCGGAGTCATGATGTCGTTCCCGATTCGCGCCCGTTCGCTCTCCGCCCTGTTGCTGCCGGCCGTGCTGGCCCTGACCGCCTGCCAGGCACCGGCGCTGGATGAACAGGATTCGGCCACCGCCCACGCCCATCAGGCCGCCGAAGCAGCCAAGGCGTCGGCCGACGACGCCGGCAAGGCCACCGAGGCTCCGCCGGTCGGCACCTGCGATGCCAGCCAGGTACAGAGCCTGGTCGGCCAGGCCTACACCGATGCCCTCGGCAAGCAGGCACAGGAAGATGCAGGTGCCAGCCAGGTGCGCGTGCTCAAGCCCAACGATGTGGCCACGATGGAGTTCCTCGGCGACCGCCTGAACATCGAAGTGGACGACAAGGGCGCCGTCAGCGGCGTGCGTTGCGGCTGAGTCCCGCCCCGCGCCGGCACTGGGTTGCCGGCGCGTTCCGTTGCACCTGCAACCGTGTATTGCGGCGTTGCAGCAACCTGTGATCTAGTCGGGGCATCCGGTGGCCTCACGATGCGCTCCAGGGAATGAGCGGGGACGAGTGTCGCCGCCAACCCTATACGCATCGAGGTAGAGATGGCCCCCCGCAACCGCCAAGGGCTTTACGACCCGCGCTCCGAGCGCGATGCCTGTGGATTTGGCATGGTCGCCCAGCTCGACGATCAACCATCGCGCCTGTTGGTTGATACCGCCATCGCCGCGCTTTCGCGCATGACCCACCGTGGCGGTGTCGCCGCCGATGGCCTGACCGGTGATGGCTGCGGCCTGCTGCTGCGCCGCCCCGATGCGTTCCTGAAACTGCTGGCGAGTGAGGTCGGCATTGCCGTCGCCGCACGCTTCGCCGCCGGCCTGGTGTTCCTGCCGCACGACGCCAATGCGGCGCAGGCCTGCCGCGCGCAGCTGCAGGCGCAGGTGGAAGCGGTGGGCTGCAAGGTCGCTGGCTGGCGCGAGGTACCGACCGACGACAGCGTCTGCGGCCAACTGGCGCGCGACACGCTGCCGCGCATCGAGCAGGTGTTCGTCGATGCCGGGGTTGGCCAGGATGATGCCGGATTCGCACTGGCGCTGTTCCTGGCCCGTCGCCGCAGCGAACAGCAGCTGCGCGAACACGCCGACTTCTACGTCGCCACCCTCACCCCGGATGCGATCAGCTACAAGGGCATGGTGCTGCCGGACAAGCTCAGCTGCTTCTTCCCGGACCTGCAGCGCCGCGAGCTGGCCTCCAGCGCGATCGTGTTCCACCAGCGCTTCTCGACCAACACGCTGCCGCGCTGGCCGCTCGCCCACCCGTTCCGCATGCTCGCCCACAACGGCGAGATCAACACCATCGAAGGCAATCGTCGCTGGGCGCAAGCGCGCAGCAAGGTGTGGAAGACGCCGCGCTTCGATATTGGTGAATTCGACCCGGTCATCTCCATGCACGGTTCGGATTCGCAGAGCCTGGACAACATGCTGGAGCTGATGGTCGCCGGTGGCATGGAGCTGATCCAGGCGCTGCGCATCCTGGTGCCGCCGGCCACCCAGTCGCTGGAGTTCAAGGACCCGGACCTGGCCGCGTTCTACGAGTTCCACGGCCTGAACAGCGAGCCGTGGGATGGCCCGGCCGGCATCGTTGCCTGCGACAGCCGCTACGCCGTCTGCACCCTCGACCGCAACGGCCTGCGCCCGGCGCGCTGGATGCTGACCGCCGACCGCCACTTCCTGGTCGCCTCCGAGGCCGGCGTCTGGGAAGTGCCAACCGAGCGCGTGGTGCGCAAGGGCAAGCTCGGCCCCGGCGAGATGATCGCCATCGACCTCAAGCGCGGCGACCTGCTCGACTCCGACGCGGTGGACCGCATCAACCGTGGCCGCGCGCCGTACAAGCAGTGGCTGCAGCAGGGCGTGACCTACCTGCAGACCGAACTGATCGACCCGTCGCTGGTGGAAGAGCCGTTCGACGAAGCCACCCTGCGCAGCTACCACAAGCTCTACCAGCTCAGCAGCGAGGAAGTGGAGCAGGTGCTGCGTCCGCTGGCCGAGACCGAGCAGGAAGCCACTGGCTCGATGGGCGATGACACGCCGATGGCGGTGCTGAGCCAGCGCAGCCGCCCGCTGTACGACTATTTCCGCCAGGCCTTCGCGCAGGTCACCAACCCGCCGATCGATCCGCTGCGCGAAGACTGCGCGATGTCCCTGTCCACCCAGCTCGGCAAGGAGACCAACATCTTCCATGCTGGCCCGGAGACGGTGAACCACGTCATCCTCAATTCGCCGGTGCTGAGCCAGCGCAAGCTGCGCCAGCTGCTGAAGATGGAGCAGTACGTGCAGGCCAACCGCCTGCTCGATCTGTCCTACAGCGAAGACGAGGGCCTGCGCGCCGGCATCGAGCGCATCTGTGCCGAGGCCGAACAGGCCGCGCGCGATGGCATGGTGATGCTGCTGCTGTCCGACCGCTACCCGGTGGCCGGACGCCCGATGGTGCATGCCCTGCTCGCCACCAGCGCCATCCACCACCACCTGTCGCGGCTGGGCCTGCGCTGCGACGTGAATCTCATCGTCGAGACCGGCACTGCGCGCGACCCGCACCACATGGCCTGCCTGCTCGGCTTCGGTGCCACCGCGGTATACCCGTACCTGGCCTACCAGACCCTGTTCGACCTGGGCCGCCGTGGCATCCTCAAGCTGAGCAAGGGCGGTGAGCAGTCGCAGATCGGCCGCCGCTACCGCAAGGGTGTCTACAAGGGCCTGTCGAAGATCATCTCGAAGATGGGCATCTGTACCGTGGCCAGCTACCGCGGCGCGCAGCTGTTCGAGATCATCGGCCTGGAACCGGAAGTGGTGGACCTGTGCTTCCCGGATACCGCCTCGCGCATCGGTGGCGCTGGCTTCGCGCGCCTGGATGCCGACGCACGCGAGCTGTGCGCACAGGCCTGGGACGCGCAGCAGGACGTGGACGTGGGCGGCCTGCTGAAGTACGTGCACGGCGGCGAGTACCACATGTACAACCCGGACGTGGTCACCACCCTGCAGCGCGCGGCCCGCAGCGGTGACCCGCGTGCCTGGCAGCAGTACTGCGATGCCGTGCATGCACGTCCACCGTCGGCGCTGCGCGACCTGCTGGAACTGGTGCCGGCGGCCACGCCGGTAGCGCTGGACGAGGTGGCTCCGGCCAGTACCCTGTTCCCGCGCTTCGATACCGCGGCGATCAGCCTGGGCGCCTTGTCACCTGAAGCGCACGAGGCACTGGCGATTGCCATGAACCGCCTCGGCGGCCGCAGCAATTCCGGCGAAGGCGGTGAGGATCCCGCCCGCTATGGCACCGCAAAGCGCAGCAAGATCAAGCAGGTGGCCTCGGGCCGCTTCGGCGTCACCGCCGAATACCTGGTCAACGCCGAAGTGCTGCAGATCAAGGTCGCGCAGGGCGCCAAGCCCGGCGAGGGCGGCCAGCTGCCGGGCCACAAGGTGAACGAACTGATCGCGCGCCTGCGCTATGCCCGGCCCGGGATCGGCCTGATCTCGCCGCCGCCGCACCACGACATCTATTCGATCGAAGACCTGGCGCAGCTGATCTACGACCTCAAGCAGGTCAACCCGACCGCGCTGGTGTCGGTGAAGCTTGTCAGCCATGCCGGCGTGGGTACGATCGCCGCCGGCGTGGTCAAGGCCGGTGCCGACCTGATCACCATCTCCGGCCATGACGGTGGCACCGGAGCCTCGCCGGTCAGCTCGATCCGCTATGCCGGCGTACCGTGGGAGCTGGGCGTGGCCGAAGCGCACCAGGCGCTACTGGCGAACGACCTGCGCGGGCGCACCCTGCTGCAGACCGATGGTGGCCTGAAGACCGGACTGGACGTGGTCAAGGCCGCGCTGCTGGGCGCGGACAGCTTCGGCTTCGGCACCGCGCCGATGATCGTGCTGGGCTGCAAGTACCTGCGTATCTGCCACCTCAACAACTGCGCCACCGGCGTGGCCACCCAGGACGAGCGCCTGCGCGAGAACCACTTCACCGGCCAGCCCGAACGCGTGGAGAACTTCTTCCGCCTGCTGGCCGAGGAAGTGCGCGGCTGGCTGGCGTACCTGGGTGCACGTTCGCTGGAAGAGATCGTCGGCCGTACCGACCTGCTGCGGCAGATCGAGGCCGCGCCGCGTGACGGCGTGCGCGTGGACCTGTCGCGCCTGCTGGCCGATGCCCGTTACGAGGGCAGCCACTGCGCCGCGCAGCGCCTGTACGAATCGCCGGACAGCCTGGCCACGCAGATGGACGGCCTGCTGGCGCCGGCCATCGAGCACAAGCGTGGTGGCGAGCATCGCTTCCTGATCCACAACACCGACCGCAGCATCGGCACCCGACTGGCCGGTGCGGTGGCGCGCGCGCACGGCAACCAGGGCATGGCCGAGGCGCCGCTGGAACTGCGCTTCCGTGGCAGCGCCGGGCAGAGCTTCGGCGCGTTCAACGTGGGCGGCCTGCATCTGGAAGTGGAAGGCGAAGCCAACGACTACGTCGGCAAGGGCATGGCCGGCGGCCGTCTGGTGGTGCGCCCGCCGCGTGGCGCGCGCTTCGAAGCGCGCAGCACCGCGATCATCGGCAACACCTGCCTGTACGGCGCCACCGGTGGCGAGCTGTTCGCCGCTGGCCGCGCCGGCGAGCGTTTCGCGGTACGCAATTCCGGCGCGCTGGCGGTGGTGGAAGGTGCCGGTGACCACTGCTGCGAGTACATGACCGATGGCGTGGTGCTGGTACTGGGCAAGGTCGGCCTGAACTTCGGTGCCGGCTTCACCGGTGGCCTGGCCTACGTGCTGGACGTCGACCGCGATTTCGTCGACCGCTACAACCACGAGCTGATCGACATCCATCGCGTCTCCGCCGAGGGCTTCGAGAACTACCGCCAGCACCTGCACCGCCTGATCGGCCGCCACCGCGAGCTGACCGGCAGCATCTGGGCGCAGCAGATCCTGGACGAGTTCCGCGATTACATCGGCAAGTTCTGGCTGGTCAAACCGAAGGCCGCCAGCATCGAGTCGCTGACCGAAACCCTGCGACGCGCCGCGTAACGGTAGTGCCGGCCGCTGGCCGGCAACCCAGGACCACGTAGTGCCGGCCGCTGGCCGGCAACCGCAAAACACCACAGAGCCCGCCATGAGCCGCAAGCACGCCTTCCAGTTCCTCGACCTGCCCCGCACCATGCCGCAGCGCATTCCGGTGGAACTGCGCACGTCCGGCGACTGGGGTGAGTTGTACGGCAAGTTCGGTAAGGAAGATGCCCAGTACCAGGCCGGTCGCTGCCTGGACTGCGGCAACCCCTACTGCAGCTGGAAGTGCCCGGTGCACAACGCCATTCCACAGTGGCTGCAGCTGGTGCAGGAGAACCGCATCCACGAAGCGGCCACGCTGTGCCACAGCACCAACCCGCTGCCGGAAGTGTGCGGCCGGGTCTGCCCGCAGGACCGGCTGTGCGAAGGCAGCTGCACGCTGGAGGAATTCGGCGCGGTCACCATCGGCGCGGTCGAGAAGTACATTGTTGACACCGCGCTGGCCACGGGCTGGCGCCCGGACCTGGGCGCGGTGCAGCCGACCGGCCACAGCGTGGCGGTGATCGGTGCCGGCCCGGCCGGGCTGGCCTGTGCCGACCGCCTGGCGCGCGCCGGCATTGCCGCGGTGGTCTACGACCGCTACGAGCAGATCGGCGGCCTGCTGCAGTTCGGCATCCCCAGCTTCAAACTGGACAAGGACGTGATCCACCGCCGCCGCGAAGTGCTTGAGGGCATGGGTGTGCAGTTCCGCCTCGGTGTGGAGATCGGCCGCGACCTCAGCGTGCAGCAGCTGCTGGATGCCCATGATGCGGTGTTCGTCGGCACCGGCGCCTACCGCTACACCGATGGCGGCCTTGACGGCCAGGACCTGAAGGGCGTGCTGCCGGCGCTGCCGTTCCTGGTGCAGAACAGCCGCATCGTCGGTGGTGATGATCCGAAGGGCCGGCCGATTGCCGGCTGGGAAGACACCATCGCCCTGCCCGATCTCAACGGCAAGCGCGTGGTGGTGCTCGGCGGTGGCGATACCGGCATGGACTGCGTGCGCAGCGCGGTACGGCTGGGCGCGGCCAAGGTGACCTGTGCCTACCGCCGCGACGAAGCCAACATGCCCGGCAGCGCGCGCGAAGTGGCCAATGCGCGCGAGGAGGGCGTGCGCTTCCTGTTCAACCGCCAGCCGCTGTCGATCGAAGCCGGCGCCGACGATGAGGTGATCGGCGTGACCGTGGTCGAAACCCGGCTGGGTGAGCCCGATGCCAATGGCCGCCAGAATGCGGTGCCGATCGACGGCAGCGAATCGCTGCTCGAGGCCGATGTGGTGATCATCGCCTTCGGCTTCTCGCCAACCGTGCCGGCGTGGCTGGCCGAGCACGGCGTGGAAGGCCGGTCCAACGGCCGCATCGTGGCTGGCGGCAAGGACCGCCTGCCATTCCAGACCGCGCACCCGCGCCTGTTCGCCGGCGGTGACGCAGTGCGTGGCGCCGACCTGGTGGTGACCGCCGTGGCCGAAGGCCGCGACGCCGCCGCCAGCATCATCCGCCTACTGGCGCACTGATTCCGGCGCCAGCAGCACGGCCAGCAAGCCCCGCAGTTCCTGCGCCGCCACCGGCTTGGCCAGGAAATGATCGATGCCCGCTTCGCGGCAGGCCTCGCGGGTGCGATCCAGCGCGCTGGCCGTGAGCGCGATGATCGGGACCTGCGCGCGAACCGCGCAGGCGTCGGCGCGGATGGCCCGTGCCAAGGCAAAGCCATCCATGTGCGGCATGTGGCAGTCGGTGATGACCAGGTCGAACGCCCGCGCCTGCCAGGCCTCGAAGGCCTGGCGACCATCGGTGCAGGCGTGCACCTGCAGACCCAGATCATGCAGGCGCTGCTCCAGCAGATGCAGGTTGGTGGGGTGATCTTCAGCTACCAGCACCCGGGCCGACGACAGTGGCCGCGCCGCCTCTGCCGGAAGCGGCAATGCCTCGGCAGGCAACTCACAGGCGTCCAGATCCAGTTCCAGCCACACGGTGGTGCCCTTGCCTGGCGCGCTGCGCAGGCACAGTTCTGCTTCCATCGATGCAGCCAGTTCACGGCAGATCGCCAGGCCCAGGCCGCTGCCGCCGAAACGGCGCGTTGTCGATGCCTCGGCCTGGGTGTAGGCAGCGAACACCGCCTGTTGCCGTTCCGGGCTGATGCCCACCCCGCTGTCACTGACCTGCAGGCGAAGACGTTGGCCGCGATCGTGCTGCTGCAGCACCTGCACCTGCAGATCCACGCCGCCATGCTCGGTGAACTTGAGCGCGTTGCCGGCAAGGTTGAACAGGATCTGGCGCAGGCGCAGGCCGTCGGCCAGCGATCCGGCCTGCAATTCCGGATCAAGTTGGATACGCAGATGCAGGCCCCGGCTGGCCGCCACCGGCATCAGCAACTGCTGCACCGCGCGCACCAGTGCCGCCACGCTCGTGGGTCGCAGCTGCAGCGGCAGTGCCTGCAGCCGTTGGCTGTGCAGCACGTCGTCCAGGATCTGCCGCAGCATCTGGGCAGCATCACCCACGGTCACCAGCACCTGTTGCTGGCGATGATCCAGATCGCTGCCCTCCAACCGCTCGAGCATGCCCAGCAGGGTGCTCATCGGCGTGCGGATCTCGTGGCTCATGGTTGCCAGGAAGTGGGCCTTGGCCAGCGCTGCCTGCTCGGCCGCACGGCGCGCCTCGGCCAGCGCATGGGTGCGCGCCTGCACTCCGCTTACGTCGATCCAGTAGCCACTCCACTCGACGTCGCCGCTGTCCAGGGACAGCGGCCGTCCATGCGAGTGGACCCAGCGCCAGCCTTGTGGCGAGCGCGTGCGGAAGGTGACATCGATCGGGCCCCGCGCCAGGGCGGCGGCGTCGACGGTGTCCATCAGCCGCGAGCGATCATCGGGATGAACCGCTGCCAGCAGGCGCTGATGATCGATCAGGGCGGTTTCCACGCTGATTCCGAACAACGCCTGCACGTCGCCTGCGATCTGGGGAAAGCTGTAGTGGCCGGTGGCAGAGCGACGCGCCTGATAGACCACCGCTGGCAGGTTCGAGGTCACCTCCTGCAGGCGTTGCGCAGCCACGCGGCGACGCTCGCTCTCGCGATGCACGCGCCAGTAGCCGAAGGCGTACACCAGCATGAGCGCCAGCAGGGTCAGCGAGGCCGGCACCAGCCAGCGCAGGGGGGACGCAGAGGGCGGGTGTCGCGGCTGGTTCGGCAGCCAGGCCGTGCGGATCGCCTCGCGTTCGTTCGCGGTCAGCTGCGACACGGCCCGCTCGAACACCGGGATGACGTCGGCGCAGGCGGGCACGGTGGCCAGCACCGGCGCGTCGTCGATTCCGGCCGGCGCAGCGATTACCAGCGGCTCGCCCTGATAGTGGCGCAACGCTGCCTCGACCTCACCAAGATTGGCGACCACGGCATCGACCAGGCCCGTGCCCAGCAGTGACAGGGCGTCGTCGATGGGGGCGGGGGGCAACAGCTGCACGCCAGACGCCTGTTCGGTCAGCGCCCCGACCAGCGACAGCGGGTCGGGACTGGCCACGGTGCCTCCGCGCAACGCCTCCAGGCCCAGCACCGGCGATGCATCCCGGCGCCGCACGATGACCTGTGGCAGCTGCACGTAGGGCGCACTGGCCACCCACCCCGTCGGCAACTGCGAGCGCGACCAGCCCAGCAGTGCCTGGACGTCGGGCGGCACCGTTCCCTCGGCGATGGCGGCGGTTGGCAATGGCTGCATCTGCAGTGGTCGCTGCGCGCCCAGCAGCTTCAGGTACTGCGCGCTGAGCCCGCGCGGCTGGCCCTGCTCGCTGGAGGACAACGGTGCGCGGTCGGCGGGCCAGGCAATGCGCAGCGGCGTCCTGCAACCCGCAGCGGCGGCCAGGGCAGGCAACAGCAGGCCGGCCACGACCGCGGTGGCGGCACGCAGGCCAGCGGCGTTCACGATGGGCATCCTCTTCTGGCGGGCGGAATGAACGGCCGCACAGCGGTACCGCTGCCTCTTACGCTAGCGGCGCGTGGACGAGGCGCAATGAAGAAAGTTGTAAAAACACCAAGATAGGTGAATGGCGACATACACTGCCGCTTTCACCCGTATCTGCGGAGCATTCGATGCGCATCGGCCTGGCTGCCAACCGTCTCCATCACCACGACGCGCGCGCCGCCCTGTTCCGCTGGCTGCGCGCCAGCGAACCCGGCCTGCGCGAGCTGGGCGTGTCGCTGCACGCGGTCGGCCGCACCCATGACGCGATACAGCGTCAGAGCTTCCTGACCGGATACGCGGGCCTGCATCGCTACCCCTACGGTCGCGAGGGTGGCTTGATGAAGCTGGTGGCCGAGGTGGTTGGCATGGGGCCGGATCGGACACTGGATGGCGCGGTCTACCTGATCGATCCGGTCGATCCATCCTCGGTGTTTCCGGAAGCCACGGCGCTGAAGCGGCAGTGCGTGATCCACGGCAAGCCTTTCATTTCCACCGTGGCCACCGCGCGCGACTGGATCGAGGTGGAACGCATCCATGCCGGACTGGCTGCCGATGCTGGCGCCGACGACCTGCATGCGTTCGAAGGACAGACGCTGGCGCTGATCGCGCACGACGCGATGAAGCCGGCGATGCTGGCCTTCGCCGATGAGCACTTCGATGTGCTGGCGCGGTTCGGTGAGCGGGTGGCAACCGGAACCACCGGCCAGCGCTTGAACGAGCTGGCGTGGAGCCGTGGCTGGCCCAGCGATACGCCCTGGGTGACGCGCTACCAGAGCGGCCCTATGGGCGGCGATGCGCAGATTGCCGACCGGGTACTGGAAGGGCGCTGCCAGCGCGCGATCTTCTTCGAGGATCCGCACGTGGCGCGCCAGCATGAGGCGGATATCCAGCTGCTGGAGCGCGCGGTGACGACGGTGACCGACCAGGCGGTGTGCATTACGGCGCCGCGGGTGGCGGCGCGCTGGGCGGCGGCGGCGGCGTTGCGGGCGAGGTGAGGATTTCGGCCAACGGCTGAGCCCCTCGTGGTGGGTGGTATCCGAAGGCAAAGCCGTGCTTGGCCGGGCGGGGTGGATTGCGCAGGGGTCGCTGCAAGTACCCCTCCGGGGCCCGGCCCAGCCGCTGGCGGCTGTGCGTTCAGGCGCTTGCGAAGCAGTGCTTCGCAAGCAAAGCGCCTTCACCCCTGTAAGCTCGGTCGCCGCATCCATGCGGCTCACGCCCCTGCGCAACCCACCCCGCCCGGCCACGGACAGATTCCGGTGTGCCCACCACGGAAGAAAGAAAAGAAGAGCAGGCGCGGGTCGCGCGCTGCGCGCGCTCCATGGCACGTTGCCAGGGCGGGGAATGCTCATCCTCTGTGCAGACCCTGTGCAGCGTCGAGCCTGCCCGACTGCCCGGCCCACTCTCTGGAGGAAAGCCCCTTCTGTTGAAGGGGCGCGCCGAAGGCGGGGGTAGAGGAAGAATGCGTGGGCAACTGCTGTAGCGCTGGCGCTACAGCAGTTGCCGCAGCATCGCCTTCAGTCGGCGGCCTTCCAGCTGGAAGTAATCGCGCTGTTCGCGCCAGGCGGGGAAGCGTTGTTCCACTTCGTGCCAGAACGCGGGCGAGTGGTTGGGCTGGATCAGGTGGCAGAGCTCGTGCACCAGCACGTACTCGAACGCCTCAGGGCGGCCCAGTACCAGCGCCAGGTCCAGTGCCATGCTGCCATCGGGGGCGAGCGAGCCCCATTGCGAGGACATCACCTTCAATCGCAGGCGACTGGGTGCGCGCGGCAGCGTGGGCAGGTACTTCGGCAGCCAGCGGCCGACGTCGGCGCGGGTCTGTGCTTCGTAGAACTCGCGCAGCAGGCGGCGCAGGGTGGCGTCACCACCACGTGTCGGCCACTGCACGCAGGCACCATGCGCGTCGATCTCCAGGCGCGCGTAGCGGCCTTCCTGCCAGCGCAGCGGCAACAGTTCGCCGCGCAGGGGCAGCACGCCGTCTTCGCCGGGCTGCAGCGGTGCCGGCAGGCCCTGGCCCTGGTACTGGCGCAGCTGCAGTGCCAGCCAGTCGCGGTGCTGTTCCAGGAAGCGTTCGCCCATCACCAGGCTTGCGCGCGGCGGCAGGGTCAGGCGCGCGCCGCGTTCGTCCACGCTCAGCTTGATGCGGCGCGCACGCGGATCGCGCACGCGCAGTACCTCGATCTCGGCATCCTCCAGGCGCAGGCGAACGGTGTCGCGCTGTACGGTGGCGGGCGGGGTCGGGCTGATCAGGCGGCGCAGCAGACGGCTCATGCGCCCAGCATAGCGCCGCTTCGGGCCGCCGGATGACCGGCGGCCGTCGGGCTGCCTGTTCAGTCAGCCTTGCTGAGCTTGAAGGCTTCTTCCAGCAACAGGAACAGACGGCGGATCTCGGCGCTCTGCAGGGCGAAGCGGGCGTCGAACTCGGCGCGGCGGCCGTCTTCGTCGGCATGCTCCAGCTGGTCCAGGGCACCGTCGAGGAACTTCAGCTTGCGCACGATCAGGTCGTCGCCGATGACGAAGGACAGGTTGTCCTCGAAGATCAGCGCCAGCTTGGTCACCTGCTTGCCGGCATCCAGGTGCTTGTCGATCTCATCGCAGCGCAGTTCCTGGTGCTGGCACTTGACCACCGCGCCGCCTTCCACCGGGTCCTTCATCTCGCACTCTTCGCCCAGGCTCAGCCCGGTCGGCAGCGGCTCGCCGGCGATCCAGCCGGTCAGGATCGAACGCGGCGCGACTTCGGCGTTCAGCGGCATCGCCGGGAAGCTGCCGAGCAGGCCGCGGATGTCGGACATGAAGTACTCGCCGGTCTTGCGGCTGGAGGTATCCACCGCCACGTAACCGTGCTGCAGGTCGATGAAGGCGTCGTTGCGCGAGGACTTCACGAAGGCGCGCGGCAGCAGTTCATGCAGCAGGTCGTCCTTCATCCGCTTGCGTTCGCGGCCACCCGGGCTGCGGCCTTCCTTCTCCTCGATCTCCTCCAGCTTGCGCTCGAGCAGGTCGTTGACCACCGCCGCCGGCAGGATCTTGTCCTCGCCGCCCACGGTCAGCCACAGGTGTTCGGCGATGCGGTGGGAGAGCAGTTCCTTCTCCTCGCGGCCGAACGGCGAGATGAAGCCGCGCGAATTCATTTCCAGTGCGCCGACCGGCTTCAGCAGGGCGTGCGGCAGCAGCGTGTCGACTTCGGAAAAATCGGTGGTGGTCGGGAAACGGAAG
Organism: Stenotrophomonas maltophilia; assembly: GCF_900186865.1. NCBI lineage: Bacteria > Pseudomonadati > Pseudomonadota > Gammaproteobacteria > Lysobacterales > Lysobacteraceae > Stenotrophomonas > Stenotrophomonas maltophilia. Next base: position 72,384 of record NZ_LT906480.1, on the reverse strand, counting down.
AACGTCAGGTTGCGAAAGAACATGGAATTCCGGATGGCAAAGAGGAAGGGCGACCGACCTTAAACGGTGGGCGTCTCGGGATCTGCGTCGGCGTCGGCCGGGGAACCGGCCAGCCAGGCATGCGCGTCAGGCAGCGGCGCGTCGTCGCGACGGCCCAGCGCCATGAAGTCGAACAGGGTGGTGTCGGCCAGCTGCGAGGGCCGGACTTCGCCCATGGCGCGCGCGATCTGCTCGATGCGGCCCGGGTGGTCCTTCTCCCACTGCCTCAGCATCAGGCCGACCTGGCGGCGCTGCAGGTTCTCCTGGCTGCCGCACAGGTTGCAGGGAATGATCGGGAACTGGCGTGCCTGCGCGTAGTCGACGATGTCGCTCTCGCGCACGTAGGCCAGCGGCCGGATCACCACGTGCCTGCCGTCATCGCTGCGCAGCTTCGGCGGCATGCCCGACAGCTTGGCGTGGTGGAACAGGTTCATGAAGAACGTGGCCACCATGTCGTCGCGGTGGTGGCCCAGCGCGATCTTGGTGAAGCCGTGGGTCTCGGCGTAGTTGTACAGCGCACCACGACGCAGGCGCGAGCACAGCGAACACATGGTCTTGCCTTCCGGGATGACCCGGCTGACCACCGAATAGGTGTCCTGCTCGATGATGTGGTACGGCACGCCCAGCCCGGCCAGGTACTCCGGCAGCACGTGCTCGGGGAAGTCCGGCTGCTTCTGGTCCAGGTTCACCGCCACCAGCTCGAACGGCACCGGCGCCTTCTTCTGCAGCTGCAGCAGCACGTCCAGCAGGGTGTAGCTGTCCTTGCCGCCGGACAGGCAGACCATCACCTTGTCGCCGGCCTCGATCATGCCGAAGTCGGCAATCGCCTCGCCGACCTGGCGGCGCAGGCGCTTGGCCAGCTTGTGCTGCTCGCGCTCGGCCACGCGCGGATCGCGGGCGGCGCGCGGCTGGGGATCAGGGAGGGAAATCACGGCACTCATGGGCTCCATTCTAACGGCTCGGAGCGGCCACGGCCGGGGGTCGGGATTCCCCTCTCCCGGCGGTCATCATCGCTGTGTATCCTCGAAGCCGTGGATACCTACGACCCCGCCGAGATTGTCGAACGCCTCGCCGCCCTGCGCGCCGAGCACCGCCTGCTGGATGAACAGATCACCCGCATGGCCGCCAACGGCGAGGACGAGCTGGAAGCCAAGCGCCTGAAGCGGCGCAAGCTGCAGTTGAAGGACTGCATTGCCAGGCTGGAAAGCCTGCAGATTCCCGACGAACCGGCCTAAAGACCGTCCTGGTGGGTGCCAACCCTGGTTGGCACGGCTGGGAGGTGTGGACCAAGGTCCACACCCACCGCATGGCCCGGCGCTGCCTTCAATCCTGCGGCGCCGGCTCGTCCGGGCGCGCTGCTTCCGGGCTGACCCGTTCGATGGTGTGGCGCAGCTCGCGGCCGAGGATGAACTTGGCGTCCTTGGCCCAGGCATCCAGGCGCTCGTCGAACAGCAGCTTGCTGTTCTCGTCCGGCCACACCAGGCGCAGTTCGCGCAGCTTCTGGATGAAGCCGCGGAACAGGGTGCGGTCGAAGAACTCCGGCGCGGCCGGTGCATAGAGCAGGCTCAGACGCTGCGCCGCCTGCTGGCACAGGCTTTCCAGCTCGGCCGCACCCAGCACGCCCGGGCCGTTCTTCACCAGCACCGAAATGGCGATGTAGTAGCGCTCGAAGGCCTGCTGCAGCGAGTGGCCGATCGCACGCAGGCGGAACACCTCGTCGGTCTGCCCGGTGTTGCGCGCCAGGATGCCGCCGTCGTCGTCATTGACGTTCTGCAGCAGGCCCTCACGCACGAACACGTTGATGGTCTGGTCGATGCGCTGTGCGAATTCGTCCTCGCTCCACGGCAGGAACAGCTCGGCCTGCAGGAACGGGTACACCGTGCGGCCCAGCTGGACCAGGCCGGTACGGCTCATGCGGCGGTTGTTCTGGAAGCAGCAGGCCACCCACGACGAGGCGGTGAACAGGTGCAGCACGTTGTTGCGGAAGTAGCTGAGCAGCACCGCGGTATCGCCGCTGACGCTGAGCACGTCGCCCAGCGGGTGCTTGATGCGGGTGAGGACGTTGATTTCCTCGGCGTGGGCGATGATCCGCTCCGGCGAGTGCGGGGTCACCGTCACCCGGTCCGAATACGGCATCTCGACCAGCAGCGTCTTGCACAGCTCGATCTGCGCGATCAGGTCGGCCTCGCCCATCGCGTGCTTCGGCGTGGACAGCAGCGCCAGCGCCAGCAGGTTGATCGGGTTGACGTCGGCAGCGCCGTTGATGCGCACCTGGATGCGCTCGGCCAGCGTATCCACCGTGGTCGACAGCCAGGCTGGCTTCTCGTCCTCGGACACCGCCTCGCCCTTCCACTCCGGCGCCTTCTCGGCCAGTACGTCGTTCAGTGCGATCGGTTCGCCGAAGTTCACCACCACCTGGCCGTAGTTCTGCTTGAGCACCTTCGGGATGCCCCACAGCAGCGACCAGATCGATTCCTTTTCCTTCGGCCGGCCGGACAGTTCGTCCAGGTAGCTGCCGCCTTCCATCAGCTTCTCGTAGCCGATGTAGATGGGCTGGAACAGCACCGGCTTGCGTGGCTGGCGCAGGAACGCACGCAGCGTCATCGAGATCATGCCGCCCTTGGGCTGCAGCAGTCGGCCGGTACGCGAGCGGCCGCCTTCGACGAAGTACTCCAGCGAGTAGCCGCCGGCCACCAGCTGCGCGACGTACTCACTGAGCACGGCCGAGTACAGCGCGTTGCCACGGATCGAGCGGCGGATGAAGAACGCACCGCCCTTGCGCAGCAGGGTGCCGACCACCGGCAGGTTCAGGTTGATGCCGGCCACGATGTGCGGCGGCACGATGCCACGGTCGTACAGCAGGTAGGACAGCAGCAGGTAGTCCATGTGGCTGCGGTGGCTGGGCACGTAGACCACTTCGTGACCCGGCGCGGCGGCCTTGAACTTGTCCAGGTGGTGCACCAGCACGCCCGCATAGATGCGGTTCCACACGTGGCTGAGCATGAAGCTGGCCGAGCGCACCACCGGGCTGGAATAGTCCGCGGCGATTTCCCAGGCGTAGGCGTGTGCCTTCTTCCAGGCATCGGCCGTCTTCGAATTGTCGCGCTTGGCCTGCGCGGCGATCGCTTCGCGCACCGGTTCGGCGGCCAGCACCTGGTCCACCAGCAGGCGACGGGTCGACAGGTCGGGGCCGATCACCGATTCACGGATGCGGCGGAAATGGGTGCGCAGCACGCGCTGCAGCTTGCGTACCGTGCGTTCCGGCTCCAGGCCTTCGTCGATGATGGAACGCAACGAGATCGGCGGCGCGAAGCGGACGATGGTGCTGCGGCCATTGAGCAGCACCGCCAGCAGGCGGCGGAAGCGGCCGACCAGCGCCCAGTTTTCCGAGAACAGCACCGCGAACCAGCCGCTCTGCTTGTCCGGCGCGCGGCCGACGAAGATCGACACCGGCACCAGGTGCACGTCCAGGTCATCGCGCACGCGATGTGCCTGCAGGACCTTGGCCAGCGAGTCGGAATGGGTCTTGGCACCGCGCTGCTCGGGGATCAGCGAATTGCTGGAGCTGCGCCGCGACAGCGCCAGGTAGGCGCGCTTGCGGCCGGTCGGGTCACCGGCCAGCGGCACCAGCGGCGACGGCAGTCCGGCCTGGCGGCAGGCCTTGTCCAGGATCAGCGCGTTGGACAGGCCGTAGTCTTCCAGCACGTACATGACCGGGCGGCCATCGTTGTACTGGCCCGGGTCTTCCGGCTCGATCTTCAGCGACAGCCACGGCTCGACCAGGCGGCCCAGCAACCGTGCCCACAGTGGGCGTCGGCCGGCCGGACGCGCGTGCGCGGGCGGCGGTACCGGGTTCGGGCCGGTACCGGTCGAGGGGGACGCCGGCACCGTATCGGCGGGCGTCGACTGGGATTCTTCGCCGGGGAACGGCAGCGGGTTCTGTTTCGACATCGGCGCCATTATGGCTTAGGCGGCGGCGTTGCCGCTTCCCCGCCATCGGCGGGGGCTTCAGCCGGTGATGGCGACGCAGCGACGCGGGCCGCATCGGCCTTGCGCAGCAGGGCGTCGGTATCGGCCAGGGTGCGGGTCAGGTACCAATGGCCTTCGCGGCGGCTCAGCGGCAGCTGCAGGCTCATCTCGCGACCGGCGAGGTCGTAGTGCAGGCGTACCAGGGCGTTGTCACCCTCCACTGACAGCAGTTCGCCGCGCACGCTGCGCAACGCGTCGTCCACGCCCAGCCCGTAGCTGCCCAGCACCGCCTTGAGGGTGTGGATGAACGGCGCCAGCTGCGCCAGGCTGCCTTCCATGCCCGCGGCCTGCAGGCCGGCTTCGTCGTCGAAGCCGACCTTGTTGGCGGCGCCGACCAGCGCGGCGATGGTGCTGCGTGCGCGGGCCCGGTCACTGATCGGGGCACCCTGCGCCCAGCTGGCCAGGGTTTCGACCAGGGCGATGTAATGCGCCTGTTGGCCAGGCGTATAGCCCTTCTGGTGGCGCAGGTACTGCACACCGAAGTTGCCCATCGATTGCGCGGCCTGGCGAACCGCGCCGGCCTGTCCGGCCAGCTGGCGATCGAAGCTGCGCTGCAGTTCGGCGCTGGCGTTGGGCTTGCGCAGTGCGGCCAGCATCGGCAGCAGCTGGTCGCCCAGCGGCAGTTCGGTCAGCGGCCACTGGCTGTGGCCTTCGGTCCAGGCCTGTTGCAGGCGCTGGTACTGGCTGGGCGGCACCGACAGCTTTGCATAGCCGACCAGATCGTCCTCGGCCAGGCGCAGCGCCATGGCCTGCACCGCCGCGACCGGCTCGGCTGCCGGCTTGGCCGGGTCCTGGGCCGATTCACGACACGCCGCCACGGCCAGCAGCAGCATGGCTGCCAGCCCCCATCCACGCGCAGACCTTCCTCGCACTGCCACGCTCATGCACTCGGACTCCCCGGACCGGTCCGCATCTTGCGGCCTGTGACGTGACAGCGGCAAGCCGGGACGTCACGGTTTCCGCTGTTGCTTGTGCAAGTCACTGATGGGAATAAAAAAAGAGCCGGGATCACGGGGATCACAGGCTCTTCAAACCGGCGCAGGGCCGGTGGACAGTGTAGTGGCACATGTCCGGTCCGAGGACCGGATGGCGGCGATCCTACGCTGCCGTTCAAGTTAAGGCAACACTTCACCTATCGTCGTATAAATCATTGATTTTATTGATACACCTGATGATGGGCGTAAAAGCAATGAAATCTACGGCAGGTTTTGCGGCGATTCGGGCACAACCGCTTGCTGGACGGATGCAGAAACGCCATCCCGCGCGGGTCGGGATGGCGTTCGGGCCTGCAGCCTGCGCAACGGAATCTCAGCGCGCAGCCAGCGCCGACGCGATTTCCTGCTGGATGGCCCGCGCCGCGGCCTGCGGATCGGTGGCCAGGCGGATCGGGCGACCAACCACGATGGCATCGGCGCCATCGGCAAAGGCCTGGGCCACGCCAACGGTACGCTTCTGGTCATCGCCGACCGGGCCACCGGGGCGGATGCCCGGGCAGACGATCGAGAACCCGGCGCCGGTAGCGGCGCGGATCGGGCCGGCTTCCTGGCCCGAGGCGATCACGCCATCGATACCGGCCGCCTGCGCGGCCAGCGCGCGTTCAACCACTACGTCCACCGGTTCACGGTCGATGCCCATCTGCGCCAGGTCCGGGCGGCCCATCGAGGTCAGCACGGTCACCGCCAGCAGGCGCATGTCGCTGCTGTTGGCGGCGGCGCAGGCTTCCATCATCGCCGGGTGCCAGCCGTGGATGGTGGCGTAGCTGACCGGCCACTGCGACAGGCGCTTGATCACCGCCGCGGCAGTGGCCGGGATATCGAAGAACTTCAGGTCGACGAACACGCGCTTGTCGCGGCGGGCCAGCTCGTCCAGCACCTGGAAGTACTCGCCCGACGCCAGCAGTTCCATGCCGATCTTGTAGAACGCCACGCTGTCGCCGAGGCGGTCGACCCACTCCAGCGCCTGCGCGCGATCAGGCACGTCCAGCGCGAAGATCAGGCGCTCGTCATCGCGCAGCGGCAGCGGCGCGCGGCTCACGGCGCGTAGTCCAGGGCAGCGCGCTTGGCGTCGTGGCGGGCCTGGCGCGACTGGCTGTAGTCATTGTTGAACTGCGCCGGCTCGAAACCGCCGTAGGTCGGGTTCGGCAGCATCCACCAGCGCTCGCCGAACCAGTCGTGGTACTGCTGCAGCAGGGCGTCACGGCCTTCGTTGGTGTTGGCGGTCACTTCCACGAAGTCGCCCAGTTGGTCGCCGAACTGCATCAGCACGCGGTACTTCTGCCCGGCCAGGCGGCGGCGGCAGTTCTTCTCGCTGCCGGCCTGCTCGCAGCCTTCGACCACGGTGCCCAGGCCCAGGAACACGCTGTCATCGGCCACCGGCAGGCCCTGCTCGCGCAGGTTGGCCAGGGTCGCGTCCTTAAGGTGCACGGCGCGGTTGGAGATGTACAGCAGGGTCACGCCCTTGGCGTTGGCGGCCTTGGCGAAATCGACCACGCCCGGAATGGCCTTGGCCTTCTTTTCGGCCACCCACTGGTCCCAGCTCAGCTCGTCGTATTCCTTGCCGTCGCGCACCAGGCGCGCCTGGTAGGGCGAGTTGTCCAGCACGGTCTCATCCACGTCCAGCACCACGGCCGGCTTCAGGCCCTTGGCCTCGTTGCCGCGTTCCTCCGGCACCAGCGCATCCCAGTGGGCTTCCTTCAGCGCGGCGTCCAGGTGGTCGGCGGCGGCGCGGTAGGTCTGCTCGGTGATCGCCTTGTACTCCTGCGCACGCTGCATCCACAGCACGGCGTTGAGATTGTCATTGGCGGTCGCATCAAGCGCGCCATCAGCCTTGGCAGCGGCGGCCGGGGCCTCCGGGGCAGCGGCTTCGGCAGCAGGCGCATCCACGCGCTTGCAGGCGGACAGGCCCAGCGCCGCAGTGGCGAGCAGGGTCAGGGACAGGGAAACGGGACGACGCATGGATTCACCGGCAATCAGATATACCGGCGCATTTTACCGGCAAAGGCGGTCCCGGGACGGCTATGCTTGGCGGTTGACCCGTTGCCCTTCCGGAGGCCGCCATGACCGATTCCACCCAGACCCCCGACGTCCCCCTGCTCGACGCCGTGCAGGCCCGCCTGCTGGGCTGCCTGGTGGAAAAGGAGGCGACCACGCCGGACACCTATCCACTGACGGTCAATGCCGCCCAGTCGGCTGCCAACCAGAAGACTGCCCGCGAGCCGGTGATGAACATCGACGCCGGCAGCGTGCAGCACGCGCTGCGCCAGCTGGAGGCGTTGGGCCTGGCCCGCCAGCACTTCTCCTCGCGCGCGGACCGCTACGAGCACCGCCTGCAGGCCGCGCTGGACCTGACCCGGCAGCAGACCGTGCTGCTGGCGCTGCTGCTGCTGCGTGGGCCGCAGACGCTGGGCGAACTGATCACGCGCAGCGAGCGCCTGCACCGCTTCGCCGACGCCGATGAAGCCCGCCACGCCATCGAACGCCTGCAGCAGCGCGCGCTGCTGGTGGTGCTGCCGCGCGCCAGTGGGCAGCGCGAAGACCGCTACATGCACCTGCTGTGCGGCGAAGTGGACGGCGCGGCGCTGGCGGCGAAGTACGCCAGCAGCGGCGGTGGCAACGATGCGGCCGATCCAGGCCTGGCCGAGCGCGTGGCCCAGCTGGAAGCGACCGTGGCCGAGCTGCAGGCGCAGCTGGCCGAACTGCGCGGTAACTGAGGCGCAGCCGCAGGGTAGTGCCGGCCACCGGCCGGCACCCCCTCGGGACCGATCCGCCCGGGACCGATCCGCGGTTCAGCAGCCTCCCACTCTCAGGAAGCCGTCGCAGTTCGCAAGCGCGCGCACGCCCCATTCCTCCATCGTGTACTGATTGGTCAGCTGGCTGCCGTTGTTGCGCACACACCTGACATCGACGTAGCACTGCGTGCCGGGTCGTCCATCAATACGGTTGACATGGCAACTGCGGCTGGCTGACGACGCATTCCACGCGCCCTGGCAGGCCTGCGTGCTCGAGTGCGGTGAGAGGTCACTCATCTGGGGAAGCGTGAACGCAGATGCAGACGCGGATACCACGCTCAACAGCATCGTCGTGACCAAAGGCATGAGCTTCATGAGAACTCCTGGAGTTTCCGGGTTTCGGGAATGACCACAGCGCTGCCCAACGCAGCAGGTGGGTCATCTCATGAAACCCGGAAGCATCGGCGGCGAACCGGACGACTCGCCGGTTTATCGCCAAATGCAAGAATCCTCATTCGGCTTGTCCAGATGCGTCATGCCCCCCGATGAGTACCGCCACCGCACCCGGCGTGGCATACAACCGGCTCGGGCTGTCCACGCCCGGCAGCTGGATCACCCCGCGCTCCTGCATACCCAGGCCCAGCAGGATCTTCCCGGACACCACGTTGTCCAGATCGGTAATGCCATACAGATCCTGCAGGCCCAGCCCAGCGCGCGCATGCGCGAACACCGCCCGCGCCGCCTCACCGGCATAGCCCTGCCCGGCGAATTCCGACAGCACCGCATAGCCGATGTCCGGCCCCGGCAGGCCATCCCGCCGCACCAGCCCGGCATTGCCCAGCCAGGCACCATCGGACAACCGCTCGATGGCATACATGCCAAAGCCATTCAACGCATAGCTGTGCAGCACACGCAGCGCGATGTATTCCCGCGCCTGCTCCTCACTGCGCACATTGCGGTCACCGATGAAGCGCACGAAACCCGGATCATTCAACAGCGCCAGCATCGGCACCGCATCGCGATCCGGTTCAATCGCACGCAGGCGCAGGCGTTCACTCTCGATCGGTTGCACAGGCAGACCTCCAGCCGAAACCCCGATTCTGCCTCAACCCCCGGCTGTTGCTTTTGATTTTCTTTTTTCTTTTCCGTGGCTGGCACGCACGGAAACTGTCAGAGGCCTGGCGGGTGGGCTGGGCGGGACCGTCCGCGGCATGGATGCCGCGGCCGAGCCCCCATGGACGGGTTTACGGCGTGTCCCGACCAGCCCACCCGCCAGGCCCCCACGAATGCATTGCGAACGGCGCCAACCACGAGGGGCTGCGCCGTTCGCCGGTCAATCGAACAGCGCCTCGATCGCCGCCAACCCGGCACTCGCCCGTTCCTTCTTGCGCACCGCATCGGCCACCGGATCAGCACCATCGCGCTGGATCTCCTCGGCCGGAATCTCCTCGAAGAACCGGCTCGGCTTCAGCCGCACATGCTCACCGAACTTGCGCGTGAGTTTGCTGTAACTCATCCACAGCTGGATCTTGGCGCGGGTGATGCCCACGTACAGCAGTCGCCGCTCTTCCTGCAGGTTGCCCTCGTCCAGGCTGACCTGGTGCGGCAGCACGCCGTCCTCGCAGCCCACGATGAACACGTACGGGAATTCCAGGCCCTTGGAGGCGTGCATGGTCATCATGCGCACCTGGTTGCCACCCTCGTCCTTGTCGCTGCGCGACAGCAGCGCCAGCTGGCCGGCCAGGTCAGCGGCGGTGGCACCGCGCGGGCCGCCCTCGAACCACTGCGCCAGCTCCTCGATGTTGTTGGCGCGACGCTGGTAGCTGGCCTCTTCCTTGGCCTGCTGGCGCAGTTCGCTGAGCAGGCCGGATTCCTTGGCGACCTTGCGGATCATGTCGCCGGAAGTGACCTGTCGGGTCTGTGCACGCAGGTCGCGCAGGATGTCGGTGAAACGCGCCAGGCTGTTGGCCGCACGCGGCGGCAACTGCTGCAGGGCGCCGATCGCCTCGGCGGCCTGCGCCATCGGCATGTCCTTTTCCTGCGCCAGTTCAGCCAGCTTGGCCAGCGTGCCGGCGCCGACATCGCGCTTGGGCGACTGCACCGCACGCATGAACGCGGTGTCGTCGTCCGGGTTCACCAGCAGCCGCAGCCAGGCCAGCGTGTCCTTCACTTCCTGGCGTTCCAGGAACATGGTGCCGCCGGTCAGGTGGTAGGGAATGCGCAGCAGCTGCATCGCCTTTTCCAGCGGGCGCGACTGGAAGTTGCCGCGGAACAGGATGCAGAAATCGCTCCAAGGCACGTTGCGCGACTGCGCCACGAAGGCGATCTCGGCGGCAACCTTTTCCGCCTCGTGTTCGCTGTTGCGGCATTCCCACACGCGGATGCGTTCGCCGTCGGCCTGGTCACTCCACAGCTTCTTCAGGTGCTCGTGCGGGTTGTTGGCGATCAGCGCATTGGCCGCACGCAGCACACGGTTGGAGCAACGGTAGTTCTGCTCCAGCTTGATGATCTCCAGCGCTGGGTAATCGCGCCCCATCTGCTGCAGGTTTTCCGGGTTGGCGCCGCGCCAGGCGTAGATCGACTGGTCATCGTCACCCACGCAGGTGAAATTGCCCTTGTCACCAGCCAGCTGCTTGAGCAGCCGGTACTGCGCGTCGTTGGTGTCCTGGCATTCGTCCACCAGCAGGTAGCCGATGCGTTCGCGCCAGGCCACGGCGATGTCCGGGTTCTCTTCCAGCACCTGCACCGGCAGGCGGATCAGGTCATCGAAGTCCACCGCATTGAACGCCGTCAGGCGCAGCTGGTAGCGCTCATAGACGCTGGCCGCTTCCTTCTCGCGGTTGCTGCGCGCGGCGGCCATCGCCTGCTCGGGCGACAGGCCAGCGTTCTTCGCGCGCGACACCAGGTTCTTCATGTCCTCGATGTCGTCGGGCTTGGCCCCGTACATCAGGTCCTTGATCTGCGCGGCGGCATCATCGGCATCGAAGATCGAGAATCCACGCTTCAGGCCCACGGCCGCGTGCTCGATCTGCAGGAACTTCAGGCCCAGCGCATGGAAGGTGCAGATCGTCACCTCGTCGGCATCCTGCTCGCGCAGGCGCTTGGCCACGCGCTCGCGCATTTCCTTGGCCGACTTGTTGGTGAAGGTGATCGCCGCGATGCGACGCGGCGGATAGCGGCCGCAGCCGATCAGATGGGCGATTTTTTCCACGATCACGCGCGTCTTGCCGCTGCCCGCGCCGGCGAGCACCAGCAACGGGCCTTCGATGTGCAGGACGGCGGCGGCTTGGGGGGGATTGAGACCGTGCATGGGATGGGGATTGTAGCGGGGCCGGGTGACGACCACAGCGGGCCGCCGGTGGGGTTGCTGAACGGCTTCGGCGAAGCGGGGCTGCGGCGTACAATCCGTCGATGGCCAAGCTCTACTTCTACTATTCGGCGATGAATGCCGGCAAGACCACCACCCTGCTGCAGAGCGCCCACAACTACCGCGAGCGCGGCATGCGGGTGGCGATCCTGACCCCGCGCCTGGACGATCGTGCCGGCGCCGGCGTGGTCGCTTCGCGGATCGGCCTGCGCGCCGATGGCATGGCCTTCGACCGCGATACCGACCTGCAGCGCTGGGTCGAGCAGGACCTGGCGACGAACGGGCCGATGGGCTGCGTGCTGGTGGACGAGGCGCAGTTCCTGACCCGCGCCCAGGTCTGGCAGCTCAGCGAGGTGGTCGACCAGCTGCGCATTCCGGTGCTGTGCTACGGCCTGCGCACCGACTTCCGCGGCGAGCTGTTCGAAGGCAGCCAGTACCTGCTGGCCTGGGCCGACGAGATGCAGGAGATCAAGACCATCTGCCACAGCGGCAAGAAGGCGACGATGACGGTGCGCGTGGACGAGCATGGGCACGCGGTGCAGGACGGCCCGCAGGTGGAGATCGGCGGCAACGACCGCTACGTGTCGGTCAGCCGCGCGGAGTTCAAGAAGATCACCCGCGGTGAAGGGCGGATCGATCCGGCGCAGGCCCCGCTGCCGTTGTAGCGCAAGGCGGAACATCCCGGCGCATGACCACCGGCGGTTTACAGGCTTCCACGGGCTGCCTAGGCTTGGCCCGACCAGCTGTCGAACAGGAAGTCCGCCATGCGCCGCACTCTGCTTTTGCTTGCCCTGCTGTCTGCCCACCTGCCCGCGCCGGCAGCGGAGCGTCCCGCTTCTCCCGAAGAAGACGCGACACTGATCAATGCCGGCTTCCTCGACAGCCACCCAGACATCATGTATCGGCAATGGGGAGTCGCCGCGCTGCATCGGAATGACGTCAAGGCGGCCATGGATCATTTCCGCCGGGCCGCGCGCTATGCGGACAAGCCGGCTCAGGGCTACCTCGGCGAAATGTACTGGTTCGGGGTGGACCAGCCACGCGACCCTGTAATGGCGTTCGCGTGGATGGATGTGGCCGCAGAACGTGGCTATCCGTTGTTCTCCGAACTGCGCGACGAATACTGGGCAACCCTGCCGCTGGAGCAGCACCAGGCAGCCCGCGCTCAGGCACAGGCGCTGCGCGCCGAGTTTGGTGATGTCGTGGCACGGCCACGCATGGCAGACGTTCTCAGAAAGGGCCGCCGGGAAATGACTGGCAGCCGTACCGGCTCGATGAGCAACAACGTCGATGTCGTCTTCATGGACGGCGGCATCAGCCGCACCATCAAAGCCGACCGTCTGTACGACCCCAAGTACTGGGACCCTAAGCAGTACGAGCGCTGGCAGGACGAAACCTGGATGAAGATCCGCCGGGGCACGGTGCAGGTGGGCGTACCGACCCAGACCAACGCCACCGAGACCACCGAGACCAAGCCCTGAACCAAGGGGCCGGTGTCTACCCGGCCCCTCGATGCTCAGTACAGCGTGCGCTCCGGCGCACCCGCCGGCGGCGGGGTGTACTGGTACAGCCAGGTCTCGGTCAGGGTCTTGCCGCCACTGCGCAGGAACAGGCGGATGTCAATCTGCTCGGTGCTGCCTTCCGGCGGCACCAGGTCGAACATCGCGCGGTAGCCGTTGATCTCGCGCAGCGGGCGCGCCGACACGATCTCGACCCGGCCGCGGCTGGCTTCCACCACCGCCTCGACCTCGCCCTTGTCGATCAGCCTGGCCAGTTCGCCACCTTCGAAGTCCACCGCGAAGCGCCAGCTGAAGTACTCGCGCTTCTTGCCGACCACGCCGCCCAGGCCGGTGCGGCTGGCCACGCAGTGCGCCAGCGGCGGCCGTGCCGGCGGTTCGGCGCCCCAGTACAGGCGGTAGCCGACCAGCAGTTCCTGGCCCGGCTGCGGCTTTTCCTTCGGGTTCCAGAACGCCACGATGTTGTCGAAGGTCTCGTCCACGGTGGGAATCTCCACCAGCTGCACCGAGCCTTCGCCCCACTCGCCCTTGGGTTCGACCCACAGGCACGGGCGCTTCTCGTAGAACACGCCGTCGTCCTGGTAGTGGTCGAAATTGCGGTCGCGCTGCAGCAGGCCGAAACCACGCGGGTTGCGGTCCACGAACATGTTGAAACGCAGGTTGCGCGGGTTCAGCAGCGGCCGCCAGATCCACTCGCCAGCACCGGTCCACAGCGACAGGCCGTCGGTATCATGGATCTCCGGGCGCCAGTCCCACGCCATGCGGCGGTCGTTCTCGCCCACCTGGTACATGCTGGTGCACGGGGCGATGCCCAACCGCTCGATCGCCTTGCGCGGGTACAGCGCACTGTCGATGTCCATCAGCAGCACATCGCCATTGGTGATCGCGAAGCGATAGGCGCCGGCCACGCTGGGCGAATCCAGCAGGCCGTAGACCACGATCGTGTCCGAATCAGCCGAGGGTTGTTCCAGGTAATAGGCGATGAAGTCCGGGAATTCCTCCGGCTTGCCCATGCCGGTATCGATTGCCAGGCCACGCGCGGACTGGCCGTACTGGCCTTCCTTGCCGACCGCGCGGAAGTAGCTGGCGCCGAGGAAGGCGGCGAAATCGCGATCGGTGTCCTTGCGGGTGTTCAGGCGGAAACCGGCGAAGCCGAGATCGGCCGGCAGCTCGCCGTCCTTGATGCCGCTCTTGCCGTAGTTGAAGGCCGCGCCGTCATAGGCCAGCTCCTGCGCCTTGCCGTCGACCACGTCGAACATGCGCACCGGCGAATGGAAGTACAGGCCCAGGTGGAAGAACTTGGCCTGGAACTTGCCCGGCTGGTCGGCCCACAGCGCATGGTCCTGGCGGTAACCGATCGACTGGTACTGGTCCCAGTCCAGCCCTTCCAGGCGGCCCGGCAGTACCCGCTTGTGGCTCTTGTAGGGCGCCTGTGCCAGCGCGCGCGCCTGGCCCTTCAGGGTGGCGAAGTCGAACGGCTGCGGTTGGCCGAGGCGGCGCAGGCCCATCTGGCCGCTCCTGCTGGCCGCGCACGCGGGCAGGGACGGCAGGCCGAATGCAGCCAGGGCGAGGGAGGCATTGCGGATGAAGTCGCGTCGTTGCATGCAGGCGCGTCAGGCACAGAGGGGAAGGTCGGCCATCATAGGCAGACAAACGTTAACGGGCAGCGGAGACGTGCCCTGCCCGTTCAGCTGCCGCTGGCCGCCCGCCTCAGCGCTGGCAGTGGCTGCACCAGACGCTGGCGCGCTGGCCGATGGTGGCGTGCTTCAGCGCGCGGCCACAGTTCGGGCAGGGCAGCCCGTCACGGCCGTACACCAGCAGTTCCTGCTCGAAGTAACCCGGCGCGCCATCGGGGCTGATGAAGTCACGCAGGGTGGTGCCACCACGGGTGATGGCGTAGCCGAGGATCTCCTTCACCGCATCGGCCAGCCGCTGGTAGCGCTCGCGCGAGATTTTCCCGGCCTCGCGCAGCGGACTGATGCCGGCCTTGAACAGGCTCTCGGCGGCGTAGATGTTGCCCACGCCCACCACCACCGCCTGGTCCATCAGGAAGGTCTTCACCGGCGCGCTGCGGCCACGGCTGCGGGCGAACAGGTAGTCCCCGTCGAAGGCATCGTCCAGCGGCTCCGGGCCCAGCCCCTGCAGCAGCGGGTGGACTTCGCCGGCCGGCTGCCACAGCAGGCTGCCGAAGCGGCGCGGGTCGTTGAAGCGCAACAGGCGGCCGTTGTCCAGGCTGATATCCACATGGTCGTGCGCGCGCAGCGGGGTGTCGCCGCGCAGCACGCGCAGGCTGCCGGACATGCCCAGGTGCAGCACGGCGCTGCCGATGGCGGTGTCCAGCAGCAGGTACTTGGCGCGACGGCGGATGTCCTCGATGCGCTGCCCCGGCAGCAGCTCGGCCACTTCCGGCGGAATCGGCCAGCGCAGGTCGGCGCGGCGCAGGATCACGCCATGCACGCGGCGGCCCTGCAGGTGCGGCGCCAGGCCGCGGCGGGTGGTTTCGACTTCGGGCAGTTCAGGCATGAACCGATTCTACGCCCGCTCAGCGTGGCGGCGCCGCCAGTTCACGGGCATCCAGGACGCCATCACCGTTGGCATCCTGCTTGTGGAAGCGCTGCACGATCACCTGCCGCTGCTGCTCGCGGCGGATCGCCCTGCCCTTGCCACCGGGCAGCTCCTCGGCGCTCAGCACGCCATCGCCATTGCGGTCCATGCGGTCGAAGGCATACAGCATCCACTGCACGTACTCGGCCTCGCTGACCTTGCCGTCGCCATCGCTGTCCATCCGCTGCAGGTAGCTGGTGGTATCGGTGACCTGGGCCAGCGCCGCACCCGGCAGCAGCACCGCCAGCAGAACGCCGTACCCTGCCCTCACGCGCCCACCAGGCTGTAGCCCTTCAATCGCGCAGCGTAGGCCTGCAGCGCCGCGATTCCGCTTTCCTCAGCCTCGCGGCACCAGGCCTGCAGCTGGTGCAGGCGCTCGGCGGCGTCGTGGCCTCGGGCTTCCAGCAACGCGGCCAATCGCGCGCGGTACTCGACCAGGGTGCGGATGCGCGGGCGCTGTGCCACCCATTCGCTGAGCTGGGCACGACTGTCCGGCTTCAGCCAGCGGCCATCGTTGACCAAGCCACGGCGCAGCCGGCGCGGCAGCAGGCGCCGCAGCTTGGCCCCAGCGTGGGCGGCTTCCTCGCGCAGGGCCGGCATGAACACGTTGCGCTGGTAGTCGGTCATCGCCTGGAAGCGGTGCGAGAGCAGCGCCTTCAGGGTCTCGGCATCGGGCACGGCGATGTTCGGGCGTACGTCCATGGCCGGTGCAACGCGAAGCACCTTGGCCAGGCGCAGCGCCTGCAGCAGGCGGATCGCACTCCAGCCGATGTCGAATTCCCAGCGCCGCATCGCAAAGCGCGCCGAACTGGGGAAGGCATGATGGTTGTTGTGCAGCTCCTCACCACCGATCCAGAACCCCCACGGCGTCAGGTTCGTGGAGGTATCGGCCGATTCGTAGTTGCGGTAGCCCCACCAGTGGCCCAGGCCATTGACCACGCCCGCGGCCCAGAACGGGATCCACGCCATCTGGATCGCCCACAGGGCCACGCCGGGCAGGCCGAACAGCACGCTGTTGATCGCCAGCAGCAGCACCGGACCGAGCGTGGCGTGCGGGGTATACAAATGGCGCTCGATCGCATCATCCGGGGTACCGCGCCCGTACTGATCGATGTCCGCGCGCATGCCGCGTGCTTCCCGGTACAGCTCCACGCCATGCCAGAACACCGTGCCGATGCCGCGGGTGACCGGGCTGTGCGGGTCGTCCTCGGTCTCCACCTTGGCGTGGTGCTTGCGGTGGATGGCCACCCACTCGCGGGTGATCATCGAGGTGGTCAGCCACAGCCAGAAACGGAACACGTGGGCCAGCGCCGGGTGGAAATCGACGCCGCGATGGGCCTGGCCGCGGTGCAGGTACAGGGTCACCGAGAAGATGGTGATCTGGGTGAAGACCAGCAGCACGCCCAGCATGGCCCACCAGCCGAGGCCGAGCACACCACCGGTCAACAGGGACATCAGGGCATCAGGCATGGCGGCTCTCCGTATCGACGCGGGGATGGCAGACATCATGGGCGCTTGCGTTGCAAACTGCATCCCTGCGGCGGTGATTGCCACCGTCATCCGTGGCACCGTTCACAGTTGGGGACCTGAGTTGTCGAGCCTTGATCCACGCGCCAGCACCACGACTGCCGCCCCGTCCGTTGCGGAGCTGCCCCCCTTGATCGAACTGGACCGCGCCACCGTGGTGCGCGGCCAGGTGAAGGTGCTGCACGGGCTCAGCCTGCGCATCGCGCAGGGACAGCACACCGCCCTGCTCGGCCCCAACGGCTGCGGCAAGTCGACCTTCATCAAGCTGATCACCCGCGAACTGTATCCCCTTGCACAGGGAGACGGCTCGGTGGCGGTGAAGGTGCTGGGCCAGAACCGCTGGCAGGTGGACCGGCTGCGTTCGCAGCTGGGCATCGTCACCGGCGACCTCAGCAGCAATCTGGCCGACATGCCCGGGCTGACCGTGGAACAGGCGGTGCTGTCCGGCTTCTTCGCCAGCTACGTGGTGCCGGCCTTCCGCGAAGTGACCGCCGACATGCGCACGCGCGTCGGCGAGACACTGGTGATGACCGGCGCCCTGTCCCTGCGCGAACGCGCCTATGCCGAGCTGTCGGCCGGCGAGACCCGCCGCGTGCTGATCGCCCGCGCGCTGGTCAATCGGCCGCAGGCACTGCTGCTGGACGAACCCTCCACCGGACTGGACCTGGTCGCCCGCGAGCAGCTGGTGGCGACCATGCGGGTGCTCGCCCAGCAGGGCATCACCCTGGTGCTGGTGACCCACCACATCGAAGAGATCATTCCCGAGATCGAACGCGTAGTGCTGCTGCGCGACGGCCGTGTGCTGGCTGATGGCACCCGTGCCGAACTGCTGCGCAGCGCGCCGCTGTCGGCGGTGTTCGGTGGCGCGATCACCGTGTGCGAGCAGGAAGGCCGGCTGACCGCGTACGCGGGGTGAGGCGGAGCCCTCGGGGGAAACAAGGGGCCTGGAAACCGACAGGCCTGGGAGACCGACTCTACCCCGTCGTGATGTCATTCCCGTCGTGATGTCATTCCCGCCGTCACGCCATTCCCGTCGCGATGCCATTCCGTCGCCATGCCGGTGCAGCGGGCCGGATGTTCCGGCCCGCCACCGCCTTGCTCAGAACCTCAACGCCAGTGCGCGCGATTCGATCGGTGCCATCCGGCTCTGATCCTGCAGCTGCAGGTCGCGCAACTCGTACGGCGCACCGAACCCAACCGGCAACGCGGCCTGGTCGAACGGCAGCACCAGCTGGCCCGCGCCCGGTCCATCGAACCACGCGGCCGCGTGCGCCTGCGCCACCGGCTTCAGCTGGCCATCGCGGCCGGTGGCATACAACGTGCCACGCGCCTCGTAACGCCCGGCGGCGGCCACCTGCAGCGGCAGCGCTACCTGGCGGCTGGCCGGGTCCGGTGCCGCCTGGCCACTGAAGCGCGCAGTGGGCCGCGCCACCGCGAAGGCCACCTTGCCATCGCGCAGCACACCATCGGCCTGGGCGAACACCTGCAGTTCCCACAGCCCCTGCACGTTGCCGACATCAGCCGGAATCCGCACCTGCGCGCGCAGGCTGCCATCGGTGGTACGCAGCAGGCGCTGCGGCCAGCTGCGGCCATCGGGCGCGACCAGCAGGGCTTCACCGCCCAGGCCGCCACGACGCGAGGCCAGCTGCGCGGTGGTGGCGCCGTCTTCCAGCAGGCGTGCCTGCAGCTGCACGTTGCCACCGGCCAGCACCTGCGCCTGGTTGGCCTGCACTTCCAGCCGCAGCGGGCTGTTCGGCTCCAGCACCTGCACCACGTAGCGGCCCTGTGCCTGCGCGCTCTGCAGCGTGTACGCACCGGCGGCACTGGTCGCGCCGGTGCGCAGCATGCTGCTGCCATCCCTCACCGGCATGCCGGCCTGCTGCAGCGCACGCGCGTCGACACTGCGGGCCACGCTGCTGCGGCCCGCCGGGTCGCGCACTTGCAACGCATTTGCCGGCACTGCCCGCGCGCCTTCGGCCGGGCTCAGCTGGATCACCGCGTCGGGCGCCGTCAGCGGCAACTCCAGGCCGCGTTGCAGCTGCGCGCCATCGACCTGCTGCCAGTAGCTGCGGCTGACCGAGGCATACGGCGTAGCCGCCTGCAGCGATTGCGCCGGGTCCAAGGCCCAGGCGAAGGACAGCGGTGCGCGTTCGCTGTCATCGGCCGGCAACGGCGCGGCAACCAGCGCAGCGGGCACCTGGTCGCCAGCACGGGCGGCCTGCAGCGGCTGCGCGGCCTGCGCTGCGGAAAGGGACAGTACTGCCAGCACGGCACCGGCCAGCAGGGTGGATTGAATCGTCATGGTCGTCTCCCTCACTGGGTCAGGTCGTTGCGCAGCAGGGTGCCCAGGCCGAAGCACTCGCGGCGGCTCTGGTTGTGGCTGAGCGGTTCTGCGCCCTGGGTACGCGCCTTGTCGGTGAACCAGGTGGTGCCGGCGGCCTTCTGGCTGCTGCACTCCAGGAAGCCATCGGAGCAGGACGACAGCCAGTTCTGGGTGAACTCCAGGCCGACGTTGGCGGCATAGCCGCCGCAGTAACTGTTGCTGTCCCACACCGCCGACTCCACGTCGCTGCCGACCACCGCGCGGAACGGCTTGGGCAGCGCCGGGCGACCGGCCGTGCCATACAGGTTCTGCGCGTTGTAGGTGGCCATGCTCGCCACCTGCTGCTGGCGCACCGCGTCGTTCTTGTAGCCCAGCAGCCAGCCCAGCGAGGTTTCGAAGGTGTTGCCGTTGAGCACCGCATCGGCCAACGGCGTACCCGCCGAGGAAGGTGCCAGCGCGGTGACCTTGCGCACCGTGCGGATGATCTTCGGATAGCGGCTGTCGTAGGTCGGGTTGGACAGGATCCAGCGCACCACATTGCCGCCGTTGGAATGGGTGATCACCACCAGCTGGGTGATGCCACGGCTGTCGATGAAGCTGGTCAGCTGGTTGGCCAGGCAACCGGCAGCTTCGGGCTTCCACATGTACTGGGTGAAGTCACAGTTGATGACCACGTAGTTGCTGCTGTTCGGCAGGCCCTGGCGCACGGTGTCGATGATCGCCGGCTGCCAGTAGTCCTGGGTGGCGTTGGTCTGCGCGCCGGTGCCATGCACGAAGGCCACGCCGACCACGTCGGCGGCCTGCGCCGGCGCTGTTGCAAGCCCGAGGAGCAGGGCCAGGACGGTACTTCCTGTTGCGGTGCTGCGCATCGCTTCTCTCCCTCTGTCTTCGGATCCCCCCGACCCGGCTGGAACTGGACGGCCCTGGCGCTTGCCGTTGTGCCGATGCTCGCGGTGCAGCGGCGTGAAAGTCCGTGCGCTGCGCCCGGAATCAGGAGACTGACGTCAAACGATGACGCTTTTCATATCGCGACAATGACCATGCCGGGTCTGGCCGTATGACCGATGGCCACTGCAGTGTCGTATGGGGGCTGCGATCATGGCGCGTTGTTTTCTCTCCCGGAGCCTGTCCATGTCGCTGATTTCCCACCCTGCCCGCCCGCTGCTCGGCCTTGCCGTCGTCGCGGCCCTGGCCGGTTGTGCCGCCACCGCCACCAAGCCGACCGCCGTCGAAGCCAACATCACCACCAAGGCGGTGGGCTATCTGGACAAGAGCACGGTTCCGGCCAGCCTCGACCTGGTACCGGCACCACCGGTGGCCGGTTCGGCCGCGCTCGCCCTGGACGAGCAGGTCAGCCGTGAAGCCCGCGCGCTGCGTGGCAGCCCGCGCTTCGCCCAGGCCGGTGTCGATGCGGAACTCGGTTTCCCCGAAGGCGCCAACCACTTCTCCTGCGCCGCCGACATCGACGTCGATGCGGTGAAGACCCCGGCGCTGTATCGCCTGCTGGAGCGCAGCCGGATCGACGCCAGTGCGGCGACCAAGGCGGCCAAGAACCACTACCAGCGCCCGCGCCCGTTCATGGTCAATGGTGAACCGACCTGCTCGCCGAAGGACGAGGAAGGCCTGCGCAAGAACGGTTCCTACCCCTCCGGCCACACCTCGATCGGCTGGGCCTGGGCCCTGATCCTGTCCGAGATCGCGCCGGACCGCGCCGATGCCATCCAGGCCCGTGGCCGCAACTACGGCGAGAGCCGCCTGGTCTGCAACGTGCACTGGCAGAGCGACATCCTCGAAGGCCGCTTCATGGGCGCCGCCGCGGTGGCCCGCCTGCACGACAACGCTGCATTCAACAAGGACCTGCTGGCCGCACGCAAGGAAATCGCCGCCGCACGCAAGGCCGGCCTGCACTCCAGCCGCGACTGCACCACCGAGAACGCGGTGCTGAAGGTGCGCCCGCAGAGCGCGCTGTAAGCGCGCGCCGGATCACTCGTTGCCGGCCAGCGGCCGGCACTACCAATGGGCGTAAGGAAGAAGGGCCGGCATTGCGCCGGCCCTTCTTCATTGCATCAACGCAGCCACCGCATCAGAACTTCGCGGTGAACTCCACGCCCCAGGTACGCGGCTCGTTGAGGAAGCCGGTCAGGTTGTTGAAGTCGATCGCACCGACCACGCGGGTCTGGTTGGTCAGGTTGCGGCCGAACACGGCCACGTCGTACTGGCCGTAATCCCAGTTGTAGCCCAGGCGCAGGCCGCCTTCCAGCGAACTACGGCCGCGGAATTCCGGCGACTCGTAGATGAAGAAGTTGACCGCACTGCGGTAGGCCCAGTCGGTGTAGGCGTACAGCTCGCTGCCATCGCTGAGCGGGAAGCCGACGCGCAGGGTCGCGTTGTGGATCCACTTCGGCGCCTGCGGCAGCGGGTTGCCGTTCACCAGCGCATAGGTCTGGCCGTTGATCACCGTGGTCGGGTCGGTGATGGTGCAGCCGCCGCCACAGATCGCCACCGCCAGGTTCTTGTCCTTGATCTCGGTGTCGTTATAGCTGCTGCCGAAGGTCAGCAGGACGTTGTCGGCCAGGTAGGCCTCCAGGTCCAGTTCCACGCCCTGGCCAATGGTCTTGTCGGCGTTGAGAAGGGTGGCGGTGTTGTTGCTGCCACCCACCGCGATCAGCTGCTGGCCGTCGACGTTGTAGCGGAACACGCTCAGGCCCAGGCGTGCGCGACGTTCGAACAGGTCGGCCTTGATGCCGGCTTCATACGAGATGACCTTCTCCGAATCGGCCTGCGACAGCCCCGGCGCGAAGGCCAGGCGGCCCTGGATCGACGGTGCGCGGAAGCCCTTGGCGACACGGGCGTAGGCATTGATGTCGTCGGTCAGCTTGTACACGCCGCTGACATCCCAGCTGACGTCGTTGACGTCGGTGTTGGCCAGGTACGGGCCGCTGACCGGGGTGCCGAACGGAACGGCCTGCAACACGCTGGCGCTGAAGTCCTTCTTGTCCTGGGTGTAGCGCACGCCGGCGCGCAGCTTGAAGCGGTCGGTGACATCGAAGTCACCCGAGGCGAACACCGCCCACGCCTTGTTGCGCTGGTTCTGCACCACGTGGCCGGTCTGTGGATTGCCCGGGGTCAGCGAGTCGTAGTTGAAGTTGTTGATGGTCACGTCTTCATCGAAGTAGAAGACGCCGGCCTGCCAGTCGAAGCGACCCCACTCGTTGGACTCGATCCGCACTTCCTGCGTCCACTGGCGGTGGTGCGGCAGGCCGTCGGCCGACTCCGACGAGAATGGAATCAGGCCCGGGCCGTAGTTGCCGGCACCGAGGAAGGCCGCACCGTAGCCGCCGTCGATGTCGCCACGGTTGAGCGATTCGGCGGTCTCGTAGCCGGTGATCGAATGCAACGTCACCGAGCCGAGGTTCCACTGCAGGCGCGCGCTGCCGCCCCAGGTTTCCAGGTCGGAGAAGTTGACGCCGTCGTTGGCCACCTTGTCGCGGTCGAAGTTCTCGACCAGCGAATTGCCACCCTTCCGGATGATGTTGGCGCGGAACAGGCGGGCGGTGCCGTTGAGCTTGCGCTTGTGCAGGTTGAACAGCGCTTCGAAGTCGTCGCCTTCGTACAGGAACTGCACGCGGCCGGCGGCTTCGTCATAGCCTTCGAAACCACTGTTGGGGGCACCGGCGCGGGTGTTGTCGACCCAGTCATCGCGGCGCTGGTAGATCGCCGAGACACGTGCCGACCAGCGGTCGGTCAGCGGGCCGCCGTAGGCGCCCTGCACGTTCCAGCTGTTGTAGCTGCCGTAGCCCACGCGCACGTAGCCGTCGGCATCCTGCGACGGTCGCGCCGAATCGAACTTGACCACGCCGGCCGGGGTGTTGCGGCCGAACAGCGTGCCCTGCGGGCCACGCAGCACTTCCACGTTGGCCAGGTCGAACAGCGGGAAGCCCTTCAGCAGCGGGCTTTCCTGCACCACGTCGTCATACACCAGCGACACCGGCTGCGAAGCATTGAGGTCGAAATCGGTGTTGCCCAGGCCGCGGATGTAGAAGCGCGGGAAGGCACGGCCGTAGGACGACTCGATGTTGAGGCTGGGCACGCGCGCGGCCAGGAAGCGGATGTCATCGCCGGCCGAGCCGAGCACATCCAGCTTCTCGCCCTGGATCGCGCTCAGCGCGACCGGTACGTCCTTGGCGTTCTCGACGCGGCGCTGCGCGGTCACCTGCAGGGCATCGAGGGCAACCGGATCCTTGGCGGCGGGGGTTTCCTGAGCGGCTGCTACCAGCGGCAGCAGGGCGGAAAGAGCGGCAACGATGGGGCGCGCGACCGGAAGGCGGCCACGGGAAGTACGGGTCGGGGACATGGCGGTAGGCTGTGTTTGGAGGGGTGGTAAAACGGCGCTACCAGATAATTGTTGCAATACAGCACCTACGCCGCAAATGCCCGCCGTTCATGGCCCCGTCGCCGGCGCCCCGGGCGCTCGCTAGACTCGGGGTTTCCAACGCGACGGACCCGCCGCCATGACCCAGTGGTACTTCCATGCCTCCGCCCAGGCCGAGCGCATCGGCCCGCTTGATGACGAGGCCGCGCGCCGCTACGCGCAGGCCAATCCGCGCGCGCTGGCCTGGTGCCAGGGCATGAGCGGGTGGACACCGATCGCCGAGGTGGCCGAGCTGCAGGCGGTGGCCCCGGGCATGCCCAACACCCCACCGCCGGTCCCCGTCGGCGCCAGCGGCCGCGCCGACGACATCGAGTTCCGCATCGTCGGCCATGAAATGCAGTTCGTGGAGATCGAGCTCGACCCCGGCGAGAGCGCCATCGCCGAGGCCGGCGCATTGATGTTCAAGGACGCCACGGTACAGATGGACACGGTGTTCGGCGCCGCCAACGGCGACCAGGGCGGCGGCTTCATGGGCAAGGTGATGGCCGCCGGCAAGCGCGTGCTGACCGGCGAGAGCCTGTTCGCCACCGTCTACACGCAGAGCGGGCACGGCAAGGGCAAGGTCGCCTTCGCCGCGCCCTACCCGGGCACGGTGCTGGCAATGAAACTGGACCAGCACGGCGGCCGCCTGATCTGCCAGAAGGACAGCTTCCTGGCCGGTGCGCGCGGCGTGCAGATCGGCGTGCAGTTCCAGCGCAAGATCATGACCGGCCTGTTCGGTGGTGAGGGTTTCATCATGCAGAAGCTGGAAGGCGACGGCTGGGTGTTCATCCACGCCGGCGGCTGCGTGGTGGAACGCGAGCTGGCTGCCGGCGAGCGCCTGGACGTGGATACCGGCTGCGTGGTGGCCTACCACCCGACCGTGGACATGGACGTGCGCCGTGTTGCGGGCATCAAGAGCATGCTGTTCGGCGGCGAGGGCGTGTTCCTGGCCACGCTGACCGGCCCAGGCAAGGTCTGGCTGCAGTCGCTGCCGTTCTCGCGCCTGGCCGGCCGCATGTGGATGGCCGCGCCGCAGGGCGGTGGCCAGAACCGCGGCGAGGGTTCGGTACTGGGCGGCCTGGGCCGGATGCTGGACGGCGACAACCGCTTCTGACCGCCTCCGGTCGTTCCGTCCGCTGGCCGGCAACCCCATGGACCTTGGCGCGCATCCCGGTAGTGCCGGCCGCTGGCCGGCAACCCCATGGACCTTGGAGCGCATCCCGGTAGTGCCGGCCGCTGGCCGGCAACCCCATGGACCTTGGCGCGCATCCCGGTAGTGCCGGCCGCTGGCCGGCAGCCCCATGGGCCTTGGCACGCATCCCGGTAGTGCCGGCCGCTGGCCGGCAACCCCATGGACCTTGGCACGCATCCCGGTAGTGCCGGCCGCTGGCCGGCAACCCCATGGACCTTGGCGCGCATCCCGGTAGTGCCGGCCGCTGGCCGGCAGCCCCATGGACCTTGGCACGCATCCCGGTAGTGCCGGCCGCTGGCCGGCAACCCCATGGACCTTGGCACGCATCCCGGTAGTGCCGGCCGCTGGCCGGCAGCCCCATGGACCGTTTCCAGTTTCCCTATGGTTGCCGGCCAGCGGCCGGCACTACCTTTATGAATGGGCGATATTTCCCACCCTGCCCGCCCCGCCACGGCTTCGGTATGCTGGCGCCCTTTCCTGAATCCGGCGCCGCGAGCGCACTGCCGATGAGCCTGTTCCGCCCCCGCATGCTGCTGTCCGTCGCCCTGATCGGCCTGCTGGCCGGCTGCGGTGGCGATCCGGTCCGCCCCACGCCGCCGCCGGCGCCGACCGTGGTGCCACAGGCCAAGCCGGTGAAGATCGGTATCGCCCTCGGCGGTGGCGCGGCCAAGGGCTTTGCCCACATCGGCGTGATCAAGATGCTGGAAGCCAATGGCTTCGAACCGGCGGTGGTGTCCGGCACCAGTGCCGGCAGCGTGGTCGGCGCGCTGTACGCCAGCGGCATGGACGCCTTCCAGATGCAGAGCAAGGCGGTGGCGCTGGATGAAGCCAGCATCCGCGACGTGCGGCTGTTCTCCGGTGGCCTGGTGCAGGGCCAGAAGCTGCAGGACTACGTCAACGAACAGGTTGCCAACCGTCCGGCCGAACGCCTGAAGAAGCCGTTCGCCGCCGTCGCCACCCAGCTGGAAACCGGCGAGCGCGCGATCTTCGTGCGCGGCAACGTCGGCCAGGCGGTGCGCGCGTCGAGCAGCATTCCCGGCGTGTTCGAACCGGTGAAGATCGGTGGTCGCAACTACATCGATGGCGGCGTGGTCAGCCCGGTGCCGGTGGATGCCGCGCGCCAGCTCGGCGCCGACTTCGTGATCGCCGTGGACATCTCCAGCAAGGCCAGCGGCAAGGCGCCGACCGACATGCTGGGCATCGTCAACCAGTCCATCTCGATCATGGGCCAGCGCTTGGGCGAACAGGAACTGGCACGCGCCGACATCGTCATCCGGCCGAAGGTGCTGGACATCGGCGCCGCCGATTTCAGCCAGCGCGGCACCGCGATCCTGGAAGGCGAGAAGGCCGCAATGGCGGCCATGCCGCAGATCCGCGCGAAGATCCAGCAGTTGCAGCGCGCGCGCGCCGCCGCGGCGGCACCCGCGCCGGTGGCCGCACCAAAGTGCGAGGAAGCCTCGCGCCTGGGCAAGCTGATGGGCCGCAAGGACAAGTGCTGATCCCTTGATGCCTGGCCACCGGGCATGCCCGGTGGCCGCTCAGGACTCCAGCTGCGAAAGCGGCAATGCCTGGAAGCCCTTCACCGTGCGCAGCACGAAGCTGGAGTTGGCATCGGCCACGCCACCGGCGTTGAGCAACCGGTCCAGCAGGAAGCGCGAGAAGTGCTCCAGGTCGCGCACGTAGACGTGCAGCAGGTAGTCCATGTCGCCGGTCAGCGCATGGCAGGCCACCACCTCGTCCCACGCTTGCACGCTGTCCACGAAGTGGCCGATGGCGGCCTGGTCGTGCTTTTCCAGCTGCACGCGCACGAAGGCCTGCAGGCCCAGCCGCAGCTGCCGCGGCTCCAGCCGCGCGCCATAGCCGACGATCACACCCTCGCTTTCCAGCCGCTGCAACCGCCGCAGGCAGGCCGAAGGCGAAAGATTCACCCGCGCCGCCAGTTCGGCGTTGGTGGCGCGCCCATCCCGCTGGATTTCAGCCAGCAGGCGTATATCCGTGCGATCAAACTGGACTTCTCCGGCCATTGTTGCCCCGCAACATGGTGAGTACGCAAGGATATTGCGCCAACAGGGTCAACGGGCGCAACTTTTGCAACCCTGTTGCGCGTGCTCTGCCCTAGCATCGTAGGCATCCCGTCAAGGAGTGCCCCATGGACCTCGCCCAGCCCCGCCGCGTCGAACACCAGCAGACCGACAAGGGCTACGTGCCGGTGTACACCACCGCGCTCGTCGAGCAGCCGTGGGACACCTATACCGCCGACGACCACGCCACCTGGAGCACGCTGTACCAGCGCCAGCGCGAGCTGCTGGTCGGCCGCGCCTGCCAGGAGTTCCTGGATGCACAGGACGAGATGGGCATGAGCGCGCACATGATTCCGCGCTTCGACCAGCTCAACGAAGTACTGGGCGCCGCCACCGGCTGGACCCTGGTCGGCGTTGAAGGCCTGCTGCCGGAACTGGATTTCTTCGACCACCTGGCCAATCGCCGTTTTCCGGTGACCTGGTGGATCCGTCGCCCGGACCAGATTGATTACATCGCCGAGCCGGATCTGTTCCACGATCTGTTCGGCCACGTGCCGCTGCTGATGAATCCGGTGTTCGCCGACTACATGGAGGCGTACGGCCGTGGCGGCGTCAAAGCCCACGCGATCGGCCCGGATGCACTGCAGAACCTGACCCGCCTGTACTGGTACACGGTGGAATTCGGCCTGATCGATACGCCCGAAGGCCTGCGCATCTACGGCGCCGGCATCGTGTCGTCGAAGGGCGAGTCGCTGTACTCGCTGGAATCGCCCGCGCCCAACCGCATCGGTTTCGACCTGCAGCGGATCATGCGCACGAAGTACCGCATCGACACCTTCCAGAAGACCTACTTCGTCATCGACAGCTTCGAACAGCTGATGCAGGCGACGTCGCCGGACTTCACCCCGATCTACGCGGCACTGGCCGACCAGGCGCATCTGCCGGCCGGCGAGGTGCAGGGCGATGACCGCGTGTTCCAGAAGGGCACCGGTGAAGGCTGGGCCGACGGCGGCGACGTGTAAGCGCACGGGGTACAGCGCTTCGCATTGAAAGGAAAACGGCGCACCTGGATGCGCCGTTTTCGTTGTTGCCTGCCTGCGCCATTGCAGCGGCGCAGGCGAGGGCAGGGCACTCAGGCGTCCACGGCGCGGCAGGAACCGCGCACCATCAACTGCGGATGCACGCTGGCTGCGGTCGGCGCATCCGGCAGATCGGTCTGCACCAGCATCGCTGCGGCCATGCGGCCGATGTCGGACACGTGGCGGCGCACCGAGGTCAGCGGCGGCCACAGCCGCGAGGCCAGCGGGCTGTCGTCGTAGCTGACGATCGACAGCTGCTGTGGCACGGCAATACCCGCACGCAGCGCGACCTGGTAGACACCGGCCGCCATCTCGTCGTTGCCGGCGAAGATCGCACTGGGGCGGCGTTCCCCCAGCAGCAACCGTTCGGCGGCATGCACGCCGGATTCGAAGGTGTCGCCCGCTTCCAGCACGCGCTCGCCCGGCAAGGTCAGCCCCACCTGGGCCAACCGGTCAAGGAAGCCATGGGTACGCTCACGCGCCGCGCGCCGGTCACCCGGTCCGGCGATCACCGCGATGTCGCGGTGGCCGAGCGAGAGCAGGTAGCCCGCTGCTGCTGCCGCGCCATCGCGATCGTGGGTGACCACCGCCTGCACGTCTTCTTCCGACGCATGCGCGTTGATCCGCACGTAGCGGCAGTCGATGTCGTCCAGCATCTGCGCGAGTGCAACCGATTCGGATGCACGCGGGCCGAGGATCACCCCATGCAGCTTCTGCTGCTGCACGAAGCGGCGCACGCCGTCCGCACAGTCCGGATCCTGGCTGTTGCACGGGTGCACCACCAGCTCATAGCCGGTGCCGCGCAGCGCTTCCAGCGCGCCGTGCTGCAGGTCGACAATGCATTGGGCGCCGGGGTCGTCGTACACCAGCCCGATCAGGAAGGAGCGGCGGAACGCGAGTCCGCGCGCCAGCGGGTCGGGGACGTAACCGACCTCGCGCATCAACGCCTCGACCTTGTCGCGGGTGTCTTTGCGCACCAGCGGCGAGTTGTTGATGATTCTTGAAACCGTTTTCTTGGAAACTCCCGACAGTCGTGCGATGTCGTTGATCGTGGCAGCCTTGCCTTTCGATGCCGGCAACGCGGCATCGCTCATATTTCGCACTGACATGTATAGAACCAGGTAAGTCGGAGAATTCTAGCCTTGCGCCCGTCGGGCGCGAAGTTGCGGAATGTCGCAGCTGGAGCGGCACAGACCGTGTTCGACACGTTCCACCGCGTGAGGTTCCATTGTGATCGCTCTACTGCGTTTGCATCTAAACCGTTTTTCACGCGTGCTTGCCATGAATGCGGGTGCCACGCGCGCGAACACCAACATTCCCTTAACCATGCTCCGCTACAGTCGGGGCATGGACCTGCAGACTTCTCCGTTTCCGGCGTTCCGTGGCCGCGACCGGTTGATCGCCGCAGTCGACGCGGCGATGACCGCCGGTGATGCCGGGCGCATCACCGCCGACCTGCAGCTGGCGCTGCAGGAAGCCATCGCGGACAGCCGCATCGAGCTACCCGAATGCGTGCACCGTCCGGTCAGTGATCATTACGCGCGACGCCCGCTGTACCACAGCCAGGAACACGGCTACAGCGTGATTGCCATGAGCTGGGGCCCAGGGCAGGGCACGCCGCTGCACGACCACGATGCCATGTGGTGTGTGGAGGGCGTGTGGTTGGGGGAACTGGAGATCACCCGTTACGAGCTGCTGGAATGCGCCGGCGAACGCTGGCGCTTCCGACGCCACGCCGCGCTGCGCGGCGGCTGCGGCAGCGCCGGCAGCCTCATTCCACCTCACGAATACCACACCCTGCGCAATGCCAGCGATGAAGCCCTGGCCATTTCGGTGCATGTATACGAAGCGCCGATGGAACGTTCGGCGGTGTTCGACCCGCTTGGGGGTGACTGGTACCAACGCCGCATCCAGGCACTGCAGGCCGACGCAGTCTGAATCCGCCGCAGGGCAGGGTACCAGCACCTTCGCAGCGTGCATGGCATCATGCGCCGCTGCGCTGCCGGACCCGGCGGCGATCCGCGATGCCCCATCGGGCAAGGAGCAAGACCATGTCCAGCGCTGATCCGCGCCTGCGCGCGCTGTTGAAGCTGGCACCGGTGATTCCGGTGTACACCCCCGAAGATGTGAATGAGGCGGTCGAAGTGGCCCAGGCGCTGTTCCGCGGCGGCCTGCCGGTGATCGAAGTGACGCTGCGCACGCCGCAGGCGCTGGATGCGATCAAGGCCATAGTCGAAGCCGTGCCCGATGCTGTCATCGGCGCCGGCACCGTGCTCAACGCCGCGCAGATGCAGGCGGCGAAGCAGGCCGGCGCGCGCTTCGCGGTGTCGCCCGGTGCAACGCCGGCGCTGTATGCCGCCGCACGCGATGCCGACCTGCCGTACCTGCCCGGTGCCGCCACCGCCTCGGACCTGATCCTGGGCCTGGAGCAGGGCACGGACACCTTCAAATTCTTCCCGGCGGTGCAGGCCGGTGGCGCTGCGTTGCTGGCGGCCTGGCACGGCCCGTTTGCCGACGTGCGCTTCTGCCCGACCGGTGGCATCAGCGCGCAGACCGCGCCGCAGTTCCTGCACCTGCCCAACGTGCTGTGCGTGGGCGGCTCGTGGCTGACCACCCCGGCGCTGCTGCAGACCCGTGACTGGGACGCCATCGAACGACTGGCGCGCGAAGCATCGGTGCTGGCCAGCTGAACCTGCTGCACGGATCTTCAAAGGTTTGATCGTGATCAAAGCGCCGGCCTCGAGCCGGCGTCATTCTGTGGGCAAGCGCACTGCGGAGATCCGAACATGCAATCCACCATGAAGGCCGCCGTCGTACGCGAGTTCGGCAAGCCGCTGGTCATCGAGGAAGTCTCGGTACCGCGCCCGGGGGCGGGCGAGGTGCTGGTCAGGATCGAGGCCTGTGGCGGACTCCACACAATAACCAGCTAACCATTGCTACATATAGATTCTTCCAAGAGTTGATTTTGAAGTTACCGCCACAATTACCGCCATCAGCGCAAAGCTTGGCCTGAGCGACGGGCACTAGGGGCGTCACGGAATGCTGCTGCGCGTGCACCGGCTCTCAGCACGCGCAGCAGCGCGCTACTGCATGACGCCAGGGCTGGAAGAGCGCTGCACTGCACGTGGCCAGTGAGCGCGCTGGTGACGGTTGAGATGGAATCGGGTGTACAGGGAGGCAGGAGGCCCGGCGGTGTGCGCACCCCGGCGTGCGCACTCGTCTCCCCGCCACGCCTGCGCACTTCATAGGGTGCTTTTTCTGCACTACCTGCACACAGGCCAGGAATAGGCCCAGCAAGGCTGTAGGGGACACTGAGAGGTCATGCCAATACCTGCGAATCCCTGCACCAAAGGGGGTTTCTGGCGGGGCACTGAGCGGCCAGATGGACGCCAAATGCGCAGTGACCAGAGAAGGGAGAAAAGAGGGCGTCCAATAGCGTCCAAGAAGAAAACACCCACTACTTACAGTGTTTCAGGAAGGCTATGAATTAAGGGTCTGGAACGCTTTTTTGGTTACACGTCCTGTGCAGGCACTACTGCCCCTCTCCCCCTGCCACTTCCCCTGTCTCCCAAGGGTTTCGCCGGTCTATCTATTGTCCTAGCGCCTGCCATTTCCTGTTTGAGATTTCTGACTCACTGTTTTTACTGGTTACATTGGTACGCTGGTTACACCCTCCATAGCCACCTTATATATCAATGACTTACGTCTGGCGCGAGTGCGTACCATCCGTTGGGAACAACTGGTTACACTGGTTACAGGCAGGACCGCAAAGACGCGCCTGATTGACTGGCTCACAACCGCAAGGCGCCCCTTTCAGGCATCGCAGCGCCGACTGGATTACGTGACTGGCGACTGCCCGGCACCTCGAAGGCAGGACGCCAGGACACATCACCGATTCCACCGTGGCTACCTGCTGTAATGGGGGAGCCGTGGAGCACCGCTGCGGGCGTCGGCAATAGGGGCCGCGCCCCTGAATGAACGTACATAAATAAGTACATCCCAGAACGCTCCCGGCGTATACTGGCCGCATGAAGACAGTCTTGGACGTCCGGTTCTACCGTTCCGCCTCGGCCGATGAGCCTGTGCGGATATGGCTCAAGGAAGAGGTCTCTGCCGAGGCACGCAGGGCCATCGGTGGCGATATCAAGACGGTCCAGCTCGGCTGGCCCATGGGCATGCCGCTGGTGCGAAAGATGGACGACCGGTTGTGGGAAGTGCGTAGCTCGATCCCCGAAGGCATTGCCCGCGTCATGTTCACCACGGTCAAGCAGGACATGGTGCTGCTGCACGGGTTTGTGAAGAAGTCCGATAAGACGCCCAAGGCCGATCTGGCAGTGGCAAAGAAGCGTAGGGATGAGGTGATCAAATGAGCAAGAACCCGCACATCGGATCGAGCTTTGACGACTTCCTGGAGTCGGAAGGGCTGCTGGAAGAGTCCGCATCTGTCGCGGTCAAGCGCGTGATCGCCTGGCAGGTTGCTGAAGCCATGAAGGTGGCCAAGGTCAGCAAGTCTGACTTGGCCAAGCGCATGAACACCAGCCGCTCGCAGCTGGATCGCGTGCTGGATGAGGCAGATACCGGGCTCACCCTCGATACGCTCAGCCGTGCAGCCACCGCGCTGGGCTATCGGATTCACGTTGACCTGGTGCCGCCCAAGCAACAGGGCAGCAAGCGGCGGAAGGATGCGACTGAGGCTACCGTCCGCGCGGCGTGAAACGAAAATAGGCCGCCCGTGGGCGGCCTATTGGGTCAGCCCGGGCCGGAACCGCCGCGCGTTCTGCGAGCGGCACCGGCACACCGGACAGGGCGTCAGGTTGCTCCGGGTGCCAGGTCAAACGGGGCGAAGGTAATGACATCCTCGCCGATCCATTCGTTGACCATGGCCATACGCGATTGCAAGGGTGCCAGTTCCATCGATGCCCACACCGTGGCCGCATCCCGAATCGAGCCGAATCCACCCGCATTCTGAGGCACGATGCCCAGCAGCTGCGGGGGGATGCGCAGTGCAGCCAGAATGTCATCACGGGTCACGCGCTTGATGCCGGTGAATTCATCCTTGGCGGCCACTTCGCTGATCGGGATCAGCTGCAACCCGTCCTTCTTGCCGTTGGGCGAATGCACGAACAAGTTGCGGAAATTACCCGGCCCGCGCGAGTCTCGCAGCGCCTGCCGCAGGGCGTCCACGTCCATGCCCTCCGGCTGCGGGTCGGTCATGTAGAGGATGAACCCAGCATGCGAGCCGTTGGTGTAGTACCTGCGGCGGAACAACGTCGCCGATTCGTTGAGCAGCGCCGACTGCACCACGGCCAGCCACTCCGGCATCCCGTAGATTTCCTGATCGGTATCGGCCTCGCGCAGCTGGTACACAGAGCCAGGTGCAAATTCATGCTCGGCCCGTCCGGCTCGCACCTGAAAGAACTCACCGGGTTGCACACCACGGCGCATGTACTGGGCCATGAGTGGCTGTAACTGCAACAGGCGTCCGGAGTAGGAGATTTGCCGCTCCATGTACGCCATGCCGAACACCAGGTAATCCAAGGCCATCTGCGAGAACGCGGTGCGGTCCAGCAATCGATGCGGGACGAAGGTACGCACCAGCATGTTGCGCTTGAAGATCAGGCCACTGTGCAGGAACGGATTGGAGCGCGTGGTGCGCGACAGACCACTGAGGGTGATCGGTGGTTCGTAGTAGCGCCCATTGCGCCAGCATTCCAAATAATCGAACAACCCGCGCGAGTCCAGCACGGGCGTTGGTTCACCAAAGGAAAAGGCCGTAATTGCCCCGGCAGTGCCCGCGCTCGGCGCGGGCACAACCTGACCGATAGCGGCATCAGCAGGGGAATCAGTCACGCCACGCCCTCTGCATTGAGCTCTACCCGCCGCCTGATACGGGCGGCAGTACTGCCTGCCAGCTGCATGTCCACCTCGCTCATATCCATCGGCGGCAATGCCAAGCGTTCCGCAACCTGCTCAGTCACTGTGGCATCGTCCAAACGATGGCGCACCGCGTTGCAGAGGTTGCCGAAAAACGCGCTGGCCAGTTCGTCGTCACTGGCTGCCTGCCGATGGTTCACGCCCGCGTTCTCCGCTCTCGAGAACAGTGCGAAGGCGACCGCCAGGCTATCGCCCGCTTGCTCCAGCAACTGCCCATAGGCCTGACTGGCAGCCTCTCTGATGACACCGTTCGTCGTGCTGAGGCAACGATCCGCAGCCTCAGCCAACTCCAGCTCCAGGCGCGGCAGCTCAGCCGCGATTTCGCCCTCCATCGCCTCATATTCCTCAGCCAGCGAGAGCGCCGAGCGCTCGTTGGCGCGCAGCTTCTGAATGTCACGGGTCAGCGTGCCATCGCTCTGGCGCAGTTTGGCCCCCCACTGCTGACGTGCAGCGGCGGCGTCACCCTGTGCAGCCTGTTTGGCGCGCTGCATCGTATCGACCTTGCCCACCAGGGCGCGCTTGCGCTGCACTGCGCTGGCCAACTGCTGGGCCAGCTCGTTCAGCCGCCGCCTATTCTCCGATACCGACGCTACCTCGGCACCTTCGCCGGGTTGGGTAGCCAGTTCGGAGGTGGTGGTGGTGGTGGTCTCGATGTTGCTCATGTTGAATCTCCGTTGAAACGATGGGGGGCTCGCCGACACTGTGTCGGCTAACGGTGTGAAAGACAGCGCCGCTTACAGGCCGCTGTCGTGAACCTTGCGAGGGTCAAAGACGAAGACGCGGATAGCGCCCAGGCCGGGGATGCGCACAGCTTGTGAGGGCCTACCATCGGCACTGCGCTTAAGCCATCCGGCCTCAGCCAGCGTGCGTGCGGCCAAGCGCACATCAAAGCCCGCACACAGCTCGCGCCTGAACGCCTCCTGCAGCACCAGGTATTCCGTCAATCCGACCTCATCGAAGCGTCGGAAACCTACACGGTCGCGCACCGGCACTGTGCCTTCGGGGCCGCGCAGCAGCTCCAGGCGACTCTCGCCATGGGCTTCAAAGAACGCACGCACGCGCGCAAGCAGTTCGTCGGTGTCGGCGCTGCCGGAACCGCCCCGACGTTGCAGCCATGCCTGGAAGCACGTCGCCACGCCCCGTGTCGCCTCGCCCTTGGGCCAACCGGTGATGCGGTGGCGGCAGGTGCTGGCCAACTCCCCAGCAAAGGCGACAACAGCAAAGCGCTCGGCCACCCGGCGCACCTCCCCCGAGGCATCTTCGGGTACGTAGCTGGCCAGGAATCGGTCGGTCGATTCGCGCAGCTGGGCGGTCAGCGTCGGGCTGTCCTGCTGGGTCAGGTAGCCCATCCACAGCGGCCACGGTGCGCCGTAGGTGCGTGCTGCCGCGTCCTTGAGCAGGGCCGACAGTGCCGCGCCGTCGCTGGCATCGTGCAGGCGCTCAAACACGCCGTGCCCGCCCTCGGCCTCGGCGGGTACGTCGGCCAGGCGCACGGACTGGCCCGCCCGTGCCTGCTTGCCCACCTCGGCCATGTGCTGCGCCAATCCGACCTCACCGGCCGACAGGATCAGCACCCGCCAGCGTGCCGCCGCACGGGCCTCACCGGCCCGGTTGGCGCGGCTCTTGCCGTTGCCGTTGGCCAGCAGATAGGCCGCATCACCGGCCTGCTTGGGGTCGATCTGCGCCAGTTCATCCAGAATCAGCGTGGCATCGTTGTGCAGTACCGCCACGCCTTCCAGACCGTTGGCGGTGCTGCGCCATTCGCGGGCGTATTCCGGGGGACCCACCACGCTGGCCGCCACGCGCAGCGCGGTGCTCTTGCCGCTACTGCTGCTGCCGACCAGGTGGAAGCCACCGCCCGTAGCGCCAGTGAAGTGCAGCAAGGGCCCCGCGAACATCGCCGACACCGCCAGCACCAAGCGCGAATTGTCCTGGCAGCGCCGGGCCACGTCGCATCGCCAGTCCTCCAACGAGCCGACCGCCGCATAGTGATGCTGCAATCCACCGCTGTGCTGGTAGACCAGCCGCTCCGCGCCATTGCCGTAGCTTTCGCCATTGGGCAGCACATAGCGGCCCTCATGCCAGCCCGGCACGGCCACGTTACGGGCGCGGGTGTCGATGCGCTCCTGAATGATGTAGGCCAACAGCCGCTGCATCGTGTTGCGGTGGGCCGACATTTCCACACCGCCCGCTGCCAGCTGGCGCACGAACTCGCGCGGGTCGCCCACCAGCATTTCCGCAGGTGCCGCCCACTGGTGGGGATGGCCATCGGCATCGGTCCAAGTCAGCAACCGCCCCCATTGCTCGCTCTGGCTGTCGCGGGTCTTGGCCTCGACCTTCAACGGCGAGCAGACAAACACCGGCTCGGCCAGGTCACCGTCTTCGGTGACACCGACGTAGTACACGCCGGTCTCGTTGAGCTGGTAGTGGGCCCGTGCAGCACTGGCGCTGTCGACGGCGTCCTTGTTGCCCTTGGTCCTGCCCTTGGCGCCCTTGCGCACGGCGCGCTGAATCGAACCGCGTACGGCGCCAGTGCCGGCGTTCTTGGCGGCATCATTGAAATCGACAGAGGTGACGTTGCTCATGCACGGGGCTCCAGTGCCGCGTCGGCGCGCTGCGCCTTCGGGGTAAAGAGAGAAATCATCAGGAGGTGGCCTCATGGCTGGGCCGCGGCGGCATGGCTACCACCCCGCCCACGGCATCGGCGGCGCGCTGGGCGTTGGCCACGCCCGGATTGATGCCCAGCCGCGAGGCGGTGGCCGCATCGTCATCGGCGCACACCACGATCACCGCCGAGGGGAACTTGGCGCGCAGGGCGCACGCCACCGGCTCCAGGTTCCCGGCATCGAAGGCCACGGCGGTGGGGTGGCCGGTGGCCTCATGGATGCTGGCGGCAGTGGCATAGCCTTCGGCGATGCACACCACGTCGCTGACCGTGCGGCCTACGGCGTAGTACAGACCACGCTTACGGCCACCGGCCAGGAAGCGCTTGCTGCCATCGGCGGCGATAGTTTGCAGGCTCCACAGCCGCCCCTGTGCATCGCGCAGGGGCACCAGCAACAGGCCGTCCAGCTGACGCAGGCCGTGCACGCCCACGCCCTTGGCCACCAGGTAAGGATGGTCGGGCGTAGCAGCGCTGGCGCGCTGCCAGCGCTCACGCGCCTGCTGCCGGGCCACAGCTTGGCGCTGGGCGCGTTCGGCCTGCTGCTGGCGTTGTGCGCGCACCACGGCCTCGCGCAGCATCGCGCGGTCGGCCTCGCTGAGTGCCTCGCTTCCAGCTTCGCACCAGGACTCATTGAGCCCGGTCTTCCAGTTGCCATAGGCACCGGCCTGAGGCGGGCCTGCATGCAGCACATACCAGCCGCTGCGCTGGCCGCTGCCATCGCCCTCGGCGCGGACGCGGCACAGACGGCCATTGGCCAGGACAGCATCGCCCGTAGCCACGCATAGTCCTGCCGCACGCAGTGCGGCAATGAATCCCTCAGGCCGCGTCATCGTCGGCCTCCATCTGACTGCTGTGTCGGGCGCTGGCCACCACAGCGGCCAGGTCTTCATGCACGTAGGCGGCGCTGGCCGCCACGGCATCGAACGACAACGCCACGGACTCGCCGATGCCCTCGCCTACGCTGGACAGCAGCAAAGAGGCGGAACGCGCACGCTCCACGCGATTGAAGCTGTCCTCGCTGATCCAGTAGCCGTAGGGCATGGGTGCAGCGCTGGGCGCGCGCTCTTGCGGCGGCTCGACAGCAGCCTGCTCGGCTTGCAGGTCGGCCAGCTGCAAGGCCATGCCGCGATCGAACTGCTCCTGTGACTGCGCAGGCGCGAACAACGACAGGCGCACGCGCACCCGCGCCGCAACCGTGGCCAACTCCAGGCAATCGCGCTCCAGCGGCCACAGCAGGCGCTCGCGCAGGCGGTCCTCCAACGGGTGGCCTTCCAGCGCCTCATCCAGTTCACCACTGACAATGGCAAGACGGCGCGAAGCCTTGCTGTGCAGCCGCTCGATGCGGCGAGCCACCTCGACAATATGGGCGGTGCGCTCGGCATCGAACCAGGTATCGGTGATGGTGGCGCTCAGCACGCCATCGGCCACACCCGGCACGCCGGACACTCTTACGGTTTCCGTGTTCATGCAGCCACCTCCGCGTCTCGGACCATCACCAGCAGCTGGCCTACGGAGAGTGCTTCCAGTGCACCAGGGCGGCATTCCAAGGCGGCTACCAGCTGCGTCAGTGCAGCCATCGGCATCGTGTGGATGCGCTGCAACTGGCGCACAGCGCTAAACAGGTCATGCGTGGCCGCATCGTCATTGGCGACGGCGAAATTCAGGGCAGAGACGTTCATCGCGCGGCCTCCTGAACGGTGGCGGCAATGGCGTGCTGCACCTCGCCCAGCGTCAGCGCCTCGGGCGCTTTGCCGGTG
Source organism: Stenotrophomonas maltophilia (assembly GCF_900186865.1). Lineage (NCBI taxonomy): Bacteria > Pseudomonadati > Pseudomonadota > Gammaproteobacteria > Lysobacterales > Lysobacteraceae > Stenotrophomonas > Stenotrophomonas maltophilia. The sequence goes on along the minus strand of NZ_LT906480.1, from coordinate 34,189 downwards.
GCCTCCAGGCGCGCAGTCAGCGCCAGCCAGCGGGAATGGTCCCAGTCGAGGGTGTCGGCGATTTCGCCGAGGTGGTGTGCGATACGGGTGGCAAAGCGCGACGGCGCGGCCAGGGTGTCATGAGACATGGCAGGATTCCTTGGATAGGTTGGAATCCGCCACCGCGCTGCTAAACGAGGTGACGGACGGTACGCGGTTAGCAGACCGGACCCAAGGAGCCGGCAGGCCTTTCGGCCTCCGCGCACCGCCCGCCGTAGAACTGGCAAGCAGTCGCCCGCGACAACACAGCGAGCAACAAAAAAGCGCCGTGCATCGGTCGATGGGCGCTGGTGCGCCTTGGGGTTCGGGCTGCTAAACCCGGTCGCCGATTGTGCGGCGACGGGGCAATGCTGCACCGGGTTTGCCGGTGCTGTCAACAGGCGCGTCATCGCCGTGCCTTGCCAGGTGTGGTGACGGGCTCTTGCTTGGCCTGTGCACTGAGCGCGGCGCGTTCAGCAGGACTGCTGATCGGCAGGCAGATGTCATTTCGCGGGCACGCGCTCTGCGTATGCGTGCGCACGATTTCGGTGTAGGCCGAGAAGGTATGGCCACACAGCGCGTTGCGACACTGGAGCAGTGATTCACGCAGCAGTTTGGAATGCAGCACGCTGGTGCGCACGATGGCGGCGGTATCGCAGTGCGGGCAGCGTAGGAACGCTCTTGAACTGGTCATCGCAGCACCTCAGCAGTCAGTGACCGAGCGGCTACCCGCGACACCACGCGACAGTGCGATGCGGCCGCCTTGCGCGGTCCGGCTTTGGGAGAAGTTCAGCGCCAGATTCGGCTGTGCCACAGCCGTGCGCAGATGCTCGGCCAGAAACTTGGCCTCTTCCGGGCTGAGGTTGAATTTCTGGTTGGAGATGGTCAGGACGATGGTGTCTTTCATGGCTGCACTCGCAGATGGGTGTCGGGGATGTGGGTGGCAATCCACGCGTCCACGTCCGACTCCAGCCAGACGGTCACGCGCGGGGAAAGGGGGATCGATGCGGGGAACCGGCCACGTTTCATCAGCCCGTACAGGTGCGAGCGGGATATGCCGGTGCGGCTGAGCACTTCGGGCTTGCGCAGGAAGCGCTCACCGCGTCCGGCGTCATGCCGGGAATGATCGGCAGGCTGGCCAGGTGCGGTCGCCGGAGGGGTTGGGGAACCAAGCATGTGAGAAGTCGCGGCGCTGACTTTGGGTCAACTGCCACCCTGTGTTGTGGGCTTGGTTAGAGGCTAGAGACCGCCGCAGATGAACTCACGCGGTGCCCTGTGTAAAAGACCGGCTTACAAGTCCCGCATTGGACGCCAATGGACTTCCTTGGAGGTATGGCCTGGCGCTTCCTCTAGGCCTAACGACGCACACGGCAAGTCGGTGCACGCGATAACGCCTGCACTCGATAGGCAGATTCACAGGGCGTCGCCCTCGTTGGCCAGGGAGTGAATCGGGCGCATCGCCCGGTGGCGTGCACCACCTCCCTCAGAGGCCGGGCCCGGCTCCACTCACCCGCAGGTGTCCGTCAGAGCCGGGCGAAAGCACAACGGCACGGCTATCAGGCCGGATAGAAGCGTCGGTCCAAAGGCGTCCTATGCCGTCCGATTTCTTGCCGGTGTACCACCGTAACCAGTAGCACCCAATGGCCGGTACACATCTCGATCAATTGCAAGTCATTGATATATAAGGACGTGGAAGAGAGTGTAACCAGCGTACCAATGTAACCAGCAAAAACAGTAAGTCAGAAATGAAAAATGGAAAAACGGGGGGGGGGTCAGGGGGAGGTCCTCAGGCCGTCCAGATAGTCCGCCCATGCCTGCATCATTTTTGCGCGCTCGACCAGGTGAGCCGTACGGTTGTATGCCCGTCCGTTTGGATCACGCACGGCATGTGCAAGCTGGTGCTCGATGTAGTCTGGTCGGAAACCCAGCACCTCATCCAAGACAGTGCGCGCCATCGCGCGGAAGCCATGGCCGGTCATGGAGCCAGATTCATAGCCCAGCCGACGCAGTGCGCCATTGACTGCGTTCTCACTCATGGGTCTTCCCTTGCCGATCATGCAAGGGAAAACGTACTTAGCTCGACAGGTCAACGGGTGCAGCTCCCGCAGAATGGCAACGGCCTGCACTGCCAGAGGAACGATGTGCGGCTGGCCAGTCTTGGTTGCGGTGAAGCGCCACTGACCTGCATCAAGATCAATGTCGTCCCACAGGGCATGGCGTAGTTCGCCAGGACGTACAAACACCAAAGGGGCCAACCGTAGTGCAGCCTGGACCACAGGCGAGCCCTGATAGCCATGCGTTGCACGCAGCAGACCGGTGATCAGGGATGGGTCGGTAATGCTGGGGAAGTGCTGCACTTCCGAAGAAGCAAGCGCCCCTCTTAGATCATCTGCCGGATTGCGATCCGCACGGCCAGTAGCTATGGCGTAGCGGAACACCCTTCCAGCTATCCCCCGAGCACGGTGTGCGGTTTTGACAGCACCGCGCGATTCGATCCTTCGCAGTGCATCCAGCAGCTCCCGTGCAGGTATTGCACCTACAGGAGATCTGCCAAGGTACGGATTCAAGTCTCTTTCAACGATGCGTCGCTCATGGCTGATTGATTCAGCAGAGAGCTTCCCAGCTCGCATGGAAAAGTACTCCGCTGCAACAGCCTCAAACGTGCTGGCACTACTCTCAACGACTGCCTTCTTCTGTGCCTTGCGATGCTCGCCAGGATCGATGCCACCGGCTAGTAGCTTGCGTGCTGCGACGTGGCGCTCTCGAGCGACGGCCAGGCTTACATCGGGATAGGTACCCAGCGACAGCGTATTGCGCTTGCCAGTCACTGGCCGGCGGTAATCCCAGCGCCACCACTTGGCACCATCAGGGCGCAAGAGCAGGTACAGGCCACCACCATCACGGAGCTTCTGGACGCTGGCGGAAGGCTTGGTCTTGCGAATAGCGGTATCGGTCAGAGGCATGAAGACGGTAACTGGCAATGAAGGAGTAGAGATTACCGCCAATGTTACCGACAAAGGACTGTGGATTTGAGTGGACTACATAGGACTGAAGTGGACTCAAAGTATCAGCAACATGTTGATATTGCTTAAATGATTGGACCTTACGAGATCACATAGGACAATCAAATGGCAGCTGTGGCGTCTGCCACACCGACCTGCACGCCGCCGAGGGCGACTGGCCGGTGAAACCGAACCCGCCGTTCATCCCCGGCCACGAGGGCGTGGGGCACGTCGTGGCCGTGGGAGGCGGGGTAGGGCACGTCAAGGAAGGCGACAGGGTCGGCATCCCCTGGTTGTACTCGGCGTGTGGCCATTGCGAACACTGCCTGGGTGGCTGGGAAACGCTGTGCGAGACGCAGCGCAACACCGGTTACTCGGTCAACGGCGGCTTCGCCGAGTACGCACTGGCCGATGCCAACTATGTCGGCCTGCTTCCGAAGGAAGTGGGCTTCGTCGAGATCGCGCCGGTGCTGTGCGCCGGCGTGACCGTCTACAAGGGCCTGAAGGTGACCGACACCAAGCCCGGGGACTGGGTGGTGATTTCCGGCATCGGTGGCCTGGGCCACATGGCGGTGCAGTACGCCCGTGCGATGGGCCTGAACGTGGCTGCGGTGGACGTGGACGACAACAAGCTGGCATTGGCCCGGCAGCTCGGCGCGCAGATCACCGTGAACGCGCGTACCACCGATCCGGCCGCATTCCTGAAGAAGGAGATCGGCGGTGCGCACGGCGCTCTGGTCACCGCAGTGTCGCCCAAGGCGTTCGAACAGGCTCTGGGCATGGTCCGCCGCGGTGGCACCGTGTCGCTCAATGGCCTGCCGCCCGGCAACTTCCCGCTGGACATCTTCGGCATGGTCCTCAACGGCATCACCGTGCGCGGCTCGATCGTCGGCACCCGGCTGGACCTGCAGGAGTCACTGCAGTTCGCCGCCGAAGGCAAGGTCGCAGCCACGGTCAGCACCGACCGCCTGGAGAACATCAACGACGTGTTCGCGCGCATGCACGCGGGCACCATCGAAGGCCGCGTGGTGCTCGACTTCGCCGCCTGACTGCCTGTGCATGGCCGCCGCTGCTCCGTACCCCTCTCCCACGGGCACGGCGGCCATGCCGATCCATCGGTAGTGCCGACCGCTGGCCGGCAAAACCCCAGTCGGTTCGGTAGTGCCGGCCGCTGGCCGGCAAACCCCAGTCGGTTCGGTAGTGCCGGCCGCTGGCCGGCAAACCCCAGTCGGTTCGGTAGTGCCGGCCGCTGGCCGGCAACGCGGGCACTCTGTGGCAGCCGTACAATACGCGCATGCCTGGCCTGCTCAAGACCCTGTTCCTGTCCATCGTCGCCCTGATCGGCGGCGTGCTGTCGCTTGCGCTGGTCAGCAGCGTCGCCGGCTGGCTGCCGCCGTTGCTGGGCCTGTCGCCGGACAGCAACAGCGTGCAGCTGGGGTGGGACCTGGCCTTCAGCGTACTCGGTGGCGTCGCCGGCATTTCCTTCGCCACCTATTACGCGCCGTGCTGGCCGCGTTCACATGGCTTCTCGATCTGGTCGCTGATCGCGCTGGGCTGTGGCTACGCGATGTGGACGGCGGGTGCGGACTTCCCGTTCTGGTTCGTCATTTCGCTGTTGGCATCGCTGCCGTTGCAACTGCTGGTCGGTTGGTGGTTCGGGCGCCGCCCCTCGCGCGATCTGCGCTGAGCGCATGCAGGTAGTGCCGGCCGCTGGCCGGCAACTGCAGGATGGCCGAGGTTGCCGGCCAGCGGCCGGCACTACCGCTTCGGCGACGGCAGCCTCTGCTTCAACCGCGCGATGCCCTGCCATGGGTCACCCTTCAGCCGCTTGGCGCGCGCCAGCGCCTTGGCCATCGGAAACGCGTCGGCCGCGCTCACCCGGGCCAGTTCTTCCCAGCGCAGCGGCACCGCCACGCCGGCAGCATCGCGCGCGCGCAGCGACCACGAACACACGCTGGTGGCACCGCGTGTGTTGCGCAGCCAATCGATGAAGATCACGCCGCCGCGCTTGGCCTTGCTCATCGTCGCCACGTAGCGATCAGGCTGCTCCAGCGCCATTGCCTGCGCGAACGCCTCGCAGAACGCCTTGGCCTCGTCCCAGCCGGCCTTGGGCTGCAGCGGCACCACCACGTGCACGCCCTTGCCACCGGACAGCCGCACGAAGCTCTGCAGGCCCACCTCCTGCAGGCGGTCACGGACATCGCGCGCAGCGGCCTTCACCTGTGCCCAGCTCACCCCTTCGCCGGGGTCGAGATCGAACACCAGACGATCCGGGTGCTCGGGATCGGCCACGGTTGCGCCCCACGGATGCAGTTCCAGGGTGTTCATCTGCACCAGCTGCAGCAGGCCCCGCGCATCGTCGACGTAGAAGTAATCCTCGCGGCCGCTCTTCTGCTGCAGGGGTACCGCATGTACCGCGTCCCCCAGGCCGGGGCCATGGTGCTTCTGGAAGAAGCAGGCCTTGCCCACGCCGTCCGGGCAGCGCAGCAGTGACAGCGGACGTCCGGCAATCTCGGGCAGGATCCAGCGCGCCATGCGCTGGTAGTAGTCGGCCACGTCACCCTTGCGCAGTTTCTGCCTTGGAAACACCACCCGCTCCGGATGAGTGATCTCGACCTCGCCTCCGGTTTCGGCATCTGCGGTGCTCATTCCCAGGTCCTCCTTCTGCTTGTCGCTGCGCAGTCGCTTGAAACTGGCCTGGCGCAGCAGGCCTTCCTTGCCCCAGCCACGGAAGGCCACCTCGGCAACCGCCACCGGCTTCACCCAGCGTACGCTGGCAGCGCGGAACGGCACATGCGCCGGCAGCTGCAGCACGGGCGTCTTCACCGCCAAGGGCTGCAGTGCCTTGAGCAGCGCGCGCAGGCTTTGGTCGTCGAAACCGGTGCCAACGCGGCCCACATAGCGCAAGCCGCCCTTGTCCGGCGTCGCCAGCAGCAGCGAGCCGAACCCCACCCGTGAACCCTTGGGTGCCGTGTAGCCGACGATCAGGAACTCGTCGGTGTCTTCGTGCTTCACCTTCACCCAGCTGCGCGCGCGGGTATTCACGTACGGGGCATCCACCTGCTTGCTGACGATGCCTTCGAATCCGGCCTTGCCACTGGCAACGAACACCTGCGGGCCATGGTCGATCACGTGCTCGCTGAAGGCCAAGGTGCCAGGCGCCGGCCCAATGAGCTCTTTCAGGAGTGCTTTGCGCTCCAGCAACGGCGCACGACTGATATCCGCTCCAGCCAAGCCCGGAAGATCGAACACGATGTAGCGCAGCGGTTGCTTCGAACTGCCGTCGATCACCCGCTGCAACGCTGCGAAGTCACTGCGTCCTTCCTTGTCCAGCACCACCAGTTCGCCGTCCAGGCGTGCATCGCGCACCGGCAGCGCCTGCACGGCCTGCACCACTTCGGGAAAATCATCGGTCCAATCCAGACCATTGCGGGAGCGCAGCTTGACCTCGCCATTGTGCAGATCCGCCAGCAGGCGATAGCCATCCCACTTGATCTCGTGAAGCCAGCGGTCGCCGTCCGGCGCACTGTCGCGATGATCGGTCAACTGCGGTTTGAATGCATGCGGGTAGGGTGCGTCACGTGCGCCGTGCAGTTGCAGCGCGCGTGCATGCCAGCGCACATCGGCCTTGCGTGTGGCCGTGCGTGCGACGGGTGCAGCTCGCGCCGTCTTGTCCGCGGAACGCTTCTTCGCCGCAGGTGTTCGTTTCGGCATCGGTGCCGTCAGCAGGTCATCCGCCTCCGCGTCGCGCGCTTCCCCGTCACCGCGCTTGATCAACAGCCACTGCACCTGGCGTCCTTTCATCGCGGTCTGCACCAGCTTCCAGCCACCGGCCAGGCGTTGTCCATGCAGCACGAAGTCGATCCTGCCCGCCGCCAGTGCCTGCAGTGGATCGCCTTCACAGGCCCAGGTGCCGTGATCGAAGACTCCCACGTGGCCCGCACCATAGTGGCCTTCAGGAATGTCTCCCTCGAAACCGGCGTAGGAGAGCGGATGGTCTTCCACTTCCACGGCCAGCCGCTTTTCACCGACGCGCAGGGAAGGCCCCTTGGGCACCGCCCAGCTCTTCAGTACGCCGTCCATTTCCAGGCGGAAGTCATAGTGACGCGAGCTGGCATGGTGCAGCTGGATGACAAAGGTCGGCCGCCGCTTCGGGTCGCCCGGTGCGGGCGTGTCGTCGGGCTCCGTTGTCTGCCCGGCGCCACCGCCAAGCCGGCGTTTGCGCCGATACTGGTGCAACGACATGGCTCACCCCGCCTTGCGTCGGGGTGCGGTCTTCTTTGCAGCCTTCTTCGTTGTCTTCTTTGCGGCCTTCTTCACTGGCGACTTGGCGGCTGCTTTGCGCGTTGCGGCCTTCTTCGCTGGCGTTCGCTTGTTCGCATCCAGGCTCTTCTGCAGCAGCGCCATGAAGTCGACCACATTGGTACTGGCGTCCTCGCGCGGTGCCGGCTCATCGTCCACCCGCGTGGTGCCGCCCTTGGACTTGATGCGCTTGTTCAACACCTGCTGCAGGCGCTCGCGGAATTCATCGTGGTACTGCGACGGATCCCAGTCGCCGGCCATCGACTCGATCAACTGCTCGGCCATCGCCGTTTCCTTGCTGGTGATGCGATAGTCGGACAGCTTGCCGGTGGGCAGCTTGTAGTCCTCGGGATCCACCAGTTCCTGCGGATAGCGCAGGATCATCAACACCAGTGCGTCCTCATGCGGCATCACCGCACACAGGTATTCGCGCGTACGCACCACCACCCGCGCGATGCCCACCTTGCCGGTGCTGCGCAACGTTTCGCGCAGCAGCACATAGCCCTTCTCGGCCTTCTTGCCGGGCACCAGCAGATACGGTTTCTCGTAATAGCGCGGGTCGATCTGCGCCGCATCCACGAATGATTCCACCTCAACCGCTTCGTGGCTTTCCGGCGCAGCCGAGCGGATATCACCTTCCTCCAGCACGACATAACTGCCCTTGTCGTACTCATAGGCTTTGACGATGTCCTTCCAGGGCACTTCCTCGCCAGTGTCGGCGTTGACCCGTTCGAAACGGATCGGCTTGCGGTCGCGGGAATCGAGCATGCGGAACTGCAGGTCGACCTTGCGTTCGCCGGACATCAGCGACACCGGCACGTTGAGCAGGCCAAACGACAGCGTGCCGGTCCAGATCGGGCGGGCCATGGGCGTACCTTTGGCGGGGCAGGGCATCCAGCTTCGGATGGGCGGTGTAAACCACCCGTGTCGATACCGTGCACGTGGGTTCTACGCAGATGCGGTAGTGCCGGCCGCTGGCCGGCAGAGCTCGCGGCCTGAAGTTTCCTGGGGTTGCCGGCCAGCGGCCGGCACTACTGCAGCAACGGCCTCACCGCCGCCGCCGGAATATGGTCCAGCGCGCGCCAGGCGTCCTCCACCACCGGCCGCGCCTGCGACCAGCCCAACCGTGACTGCCCGCGCATCTGTTCCCAGTGCTCGGCCAGTTCCTCGCAGGTATCGGCGGCATCACCGCGTGGCCAATCCGCAGCATGCGTGGTCAACGCGAAGGCATACACCGGGCACAGGTCGCGCCAGTTCCGGTGGCTCTGCCCGCGGCGCTCCTCGTAGTCGCTGAGCATGTACTGCAGGTAGTCCTGCGCCACCGCCTGGGGGTCTTCATGGCGACGCGTACGGCGCTGCGCGCTGCGCTGGCCGAGCGGATCGAGCAGGGCGTTGAACACGGACGGTGCGGGTCGTTCAAGACGGGGCATGGCCGGCTCCTGCAGCGGGGGCGGGTGGGCAGGAATACGCGCGGTGCCGTTACCGGGGGGTGAGCGAGATGTTCATGACGCCAGGTTCGCAACGGCTTTACCTGCGGAGCGGTGTAGTGGAATCCCCCCAAGGGCAGGTACCAGACCATGAGCCGAGAGACCTCGCGAGACCCGCTGCGGGAGAACCACCCGCCCATTCCCGGCGAGCAGCGCGGCAAGCGCGATGCCGACAACGCCGACTACCGCGGAACCGGCGCGCCGTTCTTCGATGCCGAGCACGACCACCTGCCGGTGAAGCACGAGGCTGAACAGGCGGCCCAGGACCGCAAGGATGGCGGCGACCGCCATCGCGGTGGCCAGGAGAGCCCGCTCAAGCGCCGTGAACGCAAGCAGCGCGCCAGCGACAACCAGGACGAGGCGCTGGAGGAGACCTTCCCGGCCAGCGACCCGACCTCGCCGTTCGTGCCAGCCAAGGCCCCCGACTGACCGGTAGTGCCGGCCGCTGGCCGGCAACCCCCTGACGCCCTGCACGGCGCGATGCCGGCCAGGGCCCCCGATTTACGGGGTAGTGCCGGCCGCTGGCCGGCAACGTCTGGGCTGCCCTACACAAAGCGATGCCGGCCAGCGGCCGGCACTACCAACTCAACGCCACGACCATTGCAGGCCGACGTTGGCTCGCCGTCCCGGTCCCGGCTCGTAGAAGCGACCATTGCCGTCATTGACGATCACCGAGCCGATGTAGGCCTGGTCCAGCACGTTCTCCAGCCTGGCGAAGGCGCGCAGCTCGCCGCCCGGCAGCGTCCATCGACGGCCGGCTTCCAGGTGCAGCAGGGCGTAGCCCGGCGCGCGCTCGGTGGCCACGTCATTGACCACGGTATCGCTGCTGGCCATTGCCTCCAGCGCCCACTGCCAATCGGCAGGGCTCCACTGCAGCCGGGCGAAGGCCTGCTGGCGCGGCACGCCGGGCAGACGGCTGCCTGCAGCGACCAGGGTGTTCGAGGTCAGGTACGGCGAGCGCACCTGCGCCTGCAGCCAGGTCCACGCCAGCTGCAGTTCCAGGTGCTCGGCCAGCGGCTGTCGGTACTGCAGCTCCAGCCCCTGGCGGCGGGTGCGGCCAATGTTGCGGTAGGTGCTGCGTCCGCCGATATTGCTGGCAACGGCCAGCTCGCCGTCGGTATCTGCACGGAACAGGCTGATATCGAGTTGGTTGCCATCCTGTGCGTGCCACTTGCTGCCAACCTCGATGGAGCGGCTGCGCGCGGCGGCCAGATCCAGTGCCAGCCCGGCTTGGCCGTCGGCGCGATAGCCCAGTTCGTTGAAGGTGGGGGTCTCGAAACCACGTCCCACCGCCGCGTGCAGCCGCCACTGCGGGCTGGCCTCGAAGCTGACGCCTGCCACAGGCGTGATCGCCTGGTAGCGGCGGTGGCCACTGTCGTCGGGGTTGGCGCCGACGATGTAGCGGTCATTCGATTCGAATCGCACGGCGCTGTGGCGCAGCCCGGCCAGCAGCGACCAGCGCGGGCTCCACTGCCACCAGGCCTGGGCGAACTGATCCACGTTCTGCACGACGTCGATCTGGTCACGACGCAGCCGCCCACGCACGCCCAGGGCGCTGCCGATGAAGTTCTCGAAGCCGGTGCGGTGCTGGCGCTGGCGGTCGGCGCTGAGCCCGGCTACCAGGTCCAGCGGTCGCCCGGCCAGATCACCGTGCCAGCCCCAGCGCGCGTCCAGCCCGCCATAGCCGCCCTGCAGATCGATCACGCCGCCGGCATGCAGCGGGCTGTTGGTCTGGGGTGCCGGCGGAATCGGCAGGTACTGGCGTACCGCGCGCTGGCCGGCATAGCCCATCAATTGCCAGCGCTGCGCTCCCGTTTCACGGGTCCAGCGCAGGCCGGCCTGCTGCTGGCGCACGGTTTTGCGGGTGTTGTACTGGTGCGCGACTGCCGTGGCCTGGCGCGGATCAGCCGCCACCTGGGCACGGGTCAGGCCCAGCGGATCCTGCGCATCGGGGGCGTCAAGCGCATTGAGCAGCAGCTCCAGCCGCCCACCGCCCAGCTCTCCACCGATGCGTGCGTTGAGCGATTCACGGCGCGCGCGGCTATGGTCCCGCCAGCCATCGGCGCGGAAGTGATTGGCGGCGATGCTGTAGTCCAGCACTTGACCGGCACCCTTCAGCTGCGCACCGACACTGAGCGTGTTGTCGGCGCCGGCATTCACGCGCAACCGCCACGGGTCGCCGGCCTGGCCCTGCGCGCTCCAGACCTGCAGCACGCCGCCGGAGGAATTGCCGTACAACGCCGAGAACGGCCCGCGCAGCACCTCGATGCGCTCGGCGCCCAACAGGCTGGCATGCGACAGCTGACCCTGGCCGTCAGGCATGGTCGCCGGCACGCCGTCGATCAACACCCGCACCCCGCGCACCCCGAAGGTCGAGCGCGCGCCGAAGCCACGGATCGACAGCTGCGTGTCCTGGGCGAAGTTCTGCCGGTCACGCGCCAGCAGTCCGGGGACCCCGGCCAAGGCCTCAGACAGCTGCGCGCCGGTGCCCGCGCGGCTGGCGTCGATCCAGACCGTGTCCTGGCTGGCCGGCAGCGCGAACGGATCGATGCCCGGCACCCGGGCGGCCTGTACCTGCACCGCAGGCAGGGCGGTGGGCTCAGGCTCGGCCACTGCCGCCCAGGGCGACAGCAGCAGGGCGGACAGCGGCAGGCAACGGCGTCGTGCGGCGGGATTCATGATTCAGGTTGATGGATCGGGCGGCAACACACGCCATGGTACGGGGCCGCGGATGACGATGGCGGCGGCCAGCCCCGGCAGGCTTTGTTACGATGGGCTGTTTCCGGCCGAAAAGCCGCGGACCGCGTAGCGCACTTCCTCCCCCTTTCCGTCTACCGAACGAGTACCGCCGTGTCCTTCTTTGCAAACGTGGAACTGGTCCCAGGCGACCCGATCCTGGGCCTGACCGAGGCGTACAACGCCGACAGCCGCCCGACCAAGGTCAACCTGGGTGTGGGCATCTACTACGACGAGAGCGGCCGCATTCCGCTGCTGCGCGCCGTCAAGCAGATCGAGCAGCAGCTCGCCGCCGAGGCCAAACCGCGCGGCTACCTGCCGATCGATGGCCTGCCGGCGTACACGCAGGCCACGCGCGAGTTGGTGTTCGGCAAGGATTCGCCGCTGCTGGCCGCCGGCCGCGTCACTACCGCACAGACCGTCGGCGGCAGCGGTGCGCTGCGCGTCGGCGCCGACGTGCTGAAGAAGCTGCTGCCGCACGCCACCGTTGCGCTGAGCAACCCGAGCTGGGAAAACCACCGTGCGGTGTTCAGCGCCGCCGGTTTCGACGTGCTGGATTACACCTACTTCGACCCGGCAACCCATGGCGTCGATTTCAACGGCATGCTGGCCGACCTGGGCAAGCTGGACGCCGGCACCGTGGTGCTGCTGCATGCCTGCTGCCACAACCCCACCGGTGCCGACCTCACGGTCACCCAGTGGAAGCAGGTCGCGCAGCTGCTGAAGGACAAGCAGCTGTTCCCCTTCATCGACATGGCCTACCAGGGCTTCGACAAGGGCATCGAGCAGGACGGCGCCGCCGTGCGCATCATCGCCGAAGCCGGCATCGACAGCTTCATCGTCGCCAACTCGTACTCCAAGTCGTTCTCGCTGTACGGCGAGCGCGTGGGTGCGCTGTCGATGGTGGCACCGACCGCCGCTGACGCCAAGGCGGTGCAGTCGCAGGTCAAGCGCGTGATCCGCACCATCTACTCCAGCCCGTCCACCCACGGTGCCGCGCTGGTGGCCGGCGTGCTGACCAACCCGGAACTGCGTGCGATGTGGGAGCAGGAGCTGACCGAGATGCGCGAGCGCATCCACGCCCTGCGCCAGGGCCTGGTCGAGAAGCTGGCCGCTGCCGGCGCGCCGCAGTTCGGTTTCATCAACGAACAGGCCGGCATGTTCTCCTACTCCGGCCTGAGCCGCGAGCAGGTCGAGCGCCTGCGCAACGAGTTCGGCATCTACGCCGTCGGCACCGGCCGCATCTGCGTGGCCGCGCTGAACCAGAACAACCTGGAGTACGTCGCCAAGGCCGTGGCCACCGTCGCCAAGGGCTGAAGCAACGCGGCACACGCTTGAAAACAAAGGCGCCGAAAGGCGCCTTTGTTTTTTGCTCTTGCTCTTGTCTTTGCCATTCCCACCGCGCTCGCGGCGAACCAGGAAGCGCAGTGAGAGGGGCACCGTGGCCAGGACCGTGAGGCGCATGGATGCGCCGATCGAGCCCCCAGGGATGGGTTTACGGCGTGTCCTGGCCACGGTGCCCCTCTCGCTGCGCCTACATGAAGAGAGGGCGCCACGAGCGCAACGCATCTGGAAACGATTACGACTCCCCGCGCTCACGCACGCGCTGGCCGGACGGGCGACAATAGGCGTTTTCCCGCTGCCGAGACCTGCCCGCTCATGTCCCGTACTTCGTTGACCCGCTTCCTGATCCAGGAACAGCACGCCGGCCGCATCAACGCCGACCTGCGCCAGCTGATCGCGGTCGTCGCCCGCGCCTGCACCAGCATCTCCATCGCCGTCAGCAAGGGCGCCCTCGGTGGCGTGCTGGGCGATGCCGGTACCGGTAACGTGCAGGGCGAGGCGCAGAAGAAGCTGGACGTCATCAGCAACGAGATCCTGCTTGAAGCGAACGCCTGGGGTGGCCACCTCGCCGCGTGCGCCTCGGAGGAAATGGACCACAGCCAGCCGGTGCCGGACATCTACCCGCGCGGTGATTTCCTGCTGCTGTTCGATCCCCTCGACGGCAGCTCCAACATCGACGTCAACGTCTCCGTCGGCACCATCTTCTCGGTGCTGCGCTGCCCGACCAATGTCGAACTGCCGGGCGACGACGCCTTCCTGCAGCCGGGCAGCAAGCAGATCGCCGCCGGCTACTGCATCTACGGGCCCAGCACCCAGCTGGTGCTGACCGTCGGCCATGGCACCCACGCCTTCACCCTGGACCGTGAGAAGGGCGAGTTCGTGCTGACCACCGAGAACATGCAGATTCCGCCGGCGACCCAGGAGTTCGCGATCAACATGTCCAACCAGCGCCACTGGGAAGCACCGATGCAGGCCTATGTCGGTGATCTGCTGGCGGGCAAGGAGGGCACGCGCGGCAAGAACTTCAACATGCGCTGGATCGCCAGCATGGTCGCCGACGTGCACCGCATCCTGACCCGCGGCGGCATCTTCATCTACCCGTGGGACAAGAAGGATCCGTCCAAGGCCGGCAAGCTGCGCCTGATGTACGAGGCCAACCCGATGGGCCTGCTGGTCGAACAGGCCGGCGGCGCCGCCTGGACCGGCCGCGAGCGCATCCTCGACATCCAGCCCGACCAGCTGCACCAGCGCGTGCCGGTGTTCCTGGGTTCGCGCGAGGAAGTGGCCGAAGCCGTGCGCTACCACCACGCACACGACAACGCACAGGGCTGACGGCCTATCGCCTGACAGCGGTCATGGCAGAAAGATGACATGACCGTGGGGTGACACCGAGGGCGGCAAACGGCACCATCAAGCCGTTGCCGCCTAAGGAATGCACGCATGCACGAGCAGGGCCCGGTCGATTTCATCGAGGTCATCCACAACGCGGTCCCCAGCGAGGTCTGCGCGGCGATCGTCGAGCGCATGCGGGCGGCGCGTGGCCTGCAGCCCGGTGCCGTGGGCAGTGGCGTGTTCCCGGAACTCAAGCACAGCAAGGATCTGCGCATCAGCGGCCTTGATGGCTGGCAGGATGTGGACCATCAGCTGCAGCACGCGGTGTTCAACGGCCTGCTGACTTATCTACGCCGTTATCCACAGGCGTTGATCGCGCCGCTGATGTTGCAGATCCAGGACAGCAAGGGCCAACCGCGACGCCTGTCTGCCGAGGACTTCCCTGACATGCCGCAGCAGCAGCTGGCCGACCTGGCCCGCACCTGCCTGCGCCCGGGCGCCATCAACCTGCAATGGTATGCGGCGGGCGAGGGCGGTTACCCGTACTGGCACTGCGAGCTGTACCCCAAGGATGCGCAGGCCGAGACCCTGCACCGGCACGTGCTGTGGACGCTGTACCTCAACGAGGAATTCGAAGAGGGCGAGACCGAGTTCCTGTTCCAGGGGCGGAAGATCGCACCACGCACCGGCAGCCTGCTGATTGCGCCGACGGCGTTTACCCATACCCATCGCGGTAACAGGCCGCAGGGTGGGGACAAGTTCATCGCGACGAGTTGGATCCTGTTCCAGAGCGCGCAGAAGTTGTTTGGAGGACGGTGAGGTCATCGTACTCCCCCCGATTGGAGCCGATATCCAGGCAAGTTCGTTATGCCGTCGGTGGTTTACCGGGCCTCAGGAGAGCAGTAGTAGTCGCCGCCCCTGTCCGAGTCCCAGTAGGTTCCTCCATAGAGCTTCACCGTACTGCCTCTTGTCGTCAGCTCTACCGAGCGCGCCAGGCGATCCTCGCAGAAGACCATCAATCTGTAATGGCGCTGCCGTTTGTCTTTCTGCAGTCGCCACCGCTTCTCTGCGGCTTGTTTGATGAAGAAAGCGGCGATCTGCTCTGGATCAGATTCGAGTTCGGCGTCGAAGACGGCCCCCAGGAACGTGACCTTCGGTAAGAACTTAACGTTCGTGGGATGGCCGCCTGAAGGGAGTTCAAAGGTATCGGTAGCAGCGCGCAGTTCTGCTTCTGTTGGCTCTCCGGTCCAATCGCCACCTCCGATGGATCCAAACATTGAAAGACAGGTACCGCCTATCAAGGCCGCAATGACAGTGCACAGGAGCAGATGGCGCAACGGTACCTTTTTCAAGGCCCATTCCCCGACTGTCGTTGTTCGTCGCTACTTGAATCCCGCAAGGCTTCAGTCGTCTTTGCCCCGAGCACCGGATCATTGATGCTCGACGGAGCTGGGCGCTTGCGAGGACGACGGCGATACAGGATCCCTCCCGCTGCCCCACCAAATACGGCAGTGCCGAGGCCGACCAGCTCTTCGCTGCCTAGCGGATCCGCTGACAGCAGTTTAGCCGCCGTCAGTAGAAGAAAGTTCAATGGGAACATCCAAAGGAACGCGATGCCGAGCCAGTAGATGAACTTCATTTCATGCGCTCAAGGATCCGGAATCGTCGACTCGACCCGGCAGGCGGAGCTGTTCTGCATCCATGATGCTGAACTCCCTTCTCCCCAGTCCCCGCCGTTGGTGTGGATTGTTACCGTTGCGTGGCTCTGCGGTCCAGAGTTCTAGAACAGACTTCCCTGCGGCGAATCCTTCTTCGGCGGCAGCGGCTTCTGGAACCGGCTGCAATCCAGCTTCGGCCAATGGCTGTTCTGCGCATTGAAGCCGAGACGCTTTCGCGCCAGCTTGAAGCGGTTGTTCAACAGATCGGCATACACGCCCTGGCCACGCATGCGGGTGCCGAACTGGCTGTCGTAATCCTTGCCGCCGCGCAGCTGCTGGATGGTGCTCATCACGTGCGCGGCGCGATCGGGATGATGGGTGTCCAACCAATCGCGGAACAGCGGGGCCACTTCCAGCGGCAGGCGCAGCAGCACGTAGCCTGCGGTGCTGGCGCCAGCATCGTGCGCGGCCTCCAGCACGGCTTCCAGTTCGCTGTCGTTGATCCACGGGATCACCGGCGCCACCATCACACCCACCGGAATGCCCGCTTCATGCAGGCGCTTCATCGCACGCAGCCGTGCATGCGGTGCCGACGCGCGTGGCTCCAGCTTTGCGGAGAGATGCGGGTCCAGCGAGGTCACAGAGAAATGCACGCTGACCAGGTTCTCCGCCGCCAGCGGTGCGAGCAGATCGATGTCACGCTCGACCAGTGCGTTCTTGGTGATCAGCGAGAACGGATGCTTGGTTTCCAGCATCACTTCGATCAGCTGGCGGGTGAGCTTGAACTTGCGTTCGATCGGCTGGTACGCATCGGTGTTGATGCCCAGCGCGATCGGTTGCGGAACGTAGCCCGGCTTCGACAACTCCTTGCGCAGCAGCTGCGGCGCATTGGTCTTGGCGAACAGCTTGGTCTCGAAGTCCAGGCCTGGCGACAGGTTCAGATAGGCGTGCGAGGGGCGCGCGAAGCAGTAGGAGCAGCCATGCTCACAACCGCGGTACGGATTCACCGATTGGCTGAAGCCGACGTCCGGTGAGGTGTTGCGGCTGATAATGCTGCGTGCGGTCTCGGCACGTACTTCAGTGCGCAGACGTGGGGCGAGGAATTCCTCGCTCTCATCGACCGCCCAGCCGTCGTCCACCGCCTCGCTGACGGTACTTTCAAAGCGCCCGGCAAGGTGGGACGTGGAACCTCGGCCCTTGATCGCGATACCCATTGCGGCAGGTTACGCCGCAGCCGTCTCAATGGCTGCGACGGCTGCCTGAAGGGTTCAGCGCGGTGCTGCGTCGAGCATGGCTCAACGCTACAGGGGAGCGGTCAGAGCAACGCCAGGTACCCGCGCACGGTGGCATCCAGCCCGTCATACAGTGCCTCGCTGATCAGCGCGTGGCCGATCGACACCTCCAGCACGTCTGGCACGTGAGCCAGGAAATCGCGCAGGTTGTCCTGTGACAGGTCGTGCCCGGCGTTGACGCCCAGGCCCACCGCCTGCGCCCGCCGCGCCGCAGTGGCGAACAGTTCCAGCATCGCCGCAGCGTCGCCGGCCGCGTGTGCTTCGGCGTAGGGGCCGGTATACAGCTCGACACGATCTGCACCGACTTCGGCCGCCTGCTCCAGCAGTGGGTTGCCAGCATCGACGAACAGGCTGACCCGGCAGCCCATCGCCTTCAGTTCGGCGACCAGTGGTCGCAGCCGCTCGGCATCCCGCTCGAAGTCGAAGCCATGGTCGGAGGTGATCTGTCCATCGCCATCCGGCACCAGCGTCGCCTGCGCCGGGCGGGTCTGCGCGCACAGCGGCAGCAGGCCTGGGTAGCCCTCGCGCGGCGGTGCGAACGGGTTGCCTTCGATGTTGAACTCGACACCACGCGCGCGGGTCAGCGTGGACAGCGCCAGCACGTCCTCGGCGGTGATATGGCGGCGGTCCGGCCGCGGGTGCACGGTGATGCCATGTGCACCGGCATCCAGGCAGGCCTGGGCGGCGCGCACCACGTCCGGTTCGGCGCCGCCGCGCGAATTGCGCAGGACGGCGATCTTGTTGACGTTGACGCTGAGCTGGGTCATGGAACGGAACTACTTGGAAAGAGGGGACGGATCGTGGTCGTTGGCGTCGACATTGCGGCGGGCCTGGGCCTGCTCGCGCAGGCGGCGCAGCTCCTCGGCATCGACAAGGGTGGCAGGGTCCCGCTGAAGGTCGCCGAAGCGGGCTACATAGCGACCGCGCACCCAGGCCAGCAGGAAGGCGAGGGCGGCCAGCAGGCACAGGGTCATCAATGCGGCGCTGGGGGTCTTCAGGGCGAAGGCGAAACAGCCCAGCGCCAGCAGCAGGTACAACCAGTACATAGTCGGGCTCCCCGGATGATCGCCGCAGTGTAGCGCTGCGTCAGAGCAGCGGCGAGGCCAGCCGGGCGAAGGCCTCGGGCAGGCGGTGCAGCCACAGCGAACGGCCAGCCTGGTCGTGCACGCGGGTGGCGCGGTCGAACTCTCCCTTCAGCAGCCCGGCCAGAGCGGCGACGCGGTCACGGTCGCTGATCATCATCGACAGCTCGAAGTTCAGGCGGAAGCTGCGGTGGTCGAAGTTGGCGCTGCCAACGATGCAGACATCGTCGTCGGCGATGAAAGCCTTGGTATGCAGCATGCGCGGGCCGTACTCGTAGATCTTCGCCCCGGCGTGCAGCAGTTCGTCGAAATAGGAGCGCGCGGCCTGGGTGACAAACCAGGAGTCGCTCATCTTCGGCACCAGCAGGCGCACGTCCAGTCCACCCAGTGCCGCCGAGGTCAGCGCCATCCGCGCCGCTTCGCCCGGCACGAAGTAGGGCGTCACCAGCCACACGCGCTCGTGTGCTTCCTGGATGGCCGCCACGTGCAGGCGGTGGATCGTTTCCCAGCCCGAGTCCGGGCCGGAGACCAGCACCTGGGCGTTGATCGCACCATCGCCGCGCAGCGGCATGTCAGCCGGCCACAGACGGGCAATGTCCATGCGCGAGGGATCCTGGCCACTGGCATAGAGCCAGTCCTCGGCGAACACCAGCTGCAGGCTGCGCACGACGTGGCCGCAGATGCGCATGTGCAGGTCGCGGTAGGCGTTCGGCTTGCGGCTCTCGTCTTCATCGTCGGTGATATTGATGCCACCGGTGAAGGCCAGCCGGCCATCGACGATCACCAGCTTGCGGTGCGTACGCAGGTTCAACCACGGCCGCTTGAACGGCTTCAGCAACTGCCGGGGATGGAACCAGACCGCCTCGCCACCAGCATCGATCAGGGGCTGCAGGAAGCGGCGAGGCAGGGCGGAAGAACCCACTGCATCCAGCAGCAGGCGCACCTGCACGCCGGCACGGGCGCGCTCGACCAGGGCGTCGCGCAGGGCGGTGCCGGCATGGTCCGGATTGAAGATGTAGTACTCCAGGTGCACGTGATCGCGAGCCTGCGCCACCGCTTCCAACAGAGCGGCGTAGGTAGCGGCACCATCCACCAGCCAGGTCACCTCGGTCGCGCTGCTCGGCGCCAGGCCCGTGGTGGCCTGCGCGATCTTGGCCAGCTCGGTGCAGTCGGCATCCGGTGGGCAGACATCGCTGTAGTGCTCCATGCCCGATCGTGCGCGTCCGCGGCGCAGCCGTTGCCGCTTCACCTTCTGCGGGCCCAGCAGGTAGTAGATGAACAAGCCGAGGTAGGGCAGCAGCGCCAACGACAGGATCCAGCTCAGCGTGGCGACCGGCTCACGCTTCTGCAGCATGATCCAGCCCGCCAGCGCGAACAGATACAGCAGGTAGGCCACCGCCAGGATCGAGCCAAGGTGGGCGATGCCGTCGAGCCAATGACGCAGGGAGTCGAAGAGGGCGAGCATCCGCCGATCATAGCGGTCCAGGCCGGCAGGCATAAAAAAAAAGGTTCTTCTCCCATCTGAGGGGAGAGGCTCACGGCCGACCCGCTAGATTGTGGTTGTCGAGACTACAAACTGGGGCCGGCCGTGGCCAAGCTGGATTGTATGCCGTTGCTGGGATGCTGGGCGGGATATCGCTTGGATGGATGGCGCCGGGAGGCGCGTGGAGGAGCCACTTGGCTGGTGCTTTCGCTGCTGCCTGATTCACGCCGCCGCCGACGCTGTAGCGGATGTGGCAAGTGGGTGGTGGCCATCCATGACCAGACGCTCCGGCGGGTCCGTGATCTACCCGTGTTCGATGAGCCGGTCGAGCTGGAAGTCCAGCGCCAGCGGCTGGCCTGTCCTCGCTGCGGGCCAAAACTTGAGCATCTGGATTGGCTGGAGCGACATGCCCGGGTAACACAACGGCTGGCGCAGAGCGTGGCACGCATGTGTGCCACGGCCTCCATCCATGCCACCGCAAAGTGGCATGGCCTGGACTGGAAGACGGTCAAGGCGCTTGATTTCAGGCATCTGGTGCGGACGCTGGGTCCGGTGGACCTATCGAACGTCCGGGTGATCGCGATGGATGAGTTTGCGATCCAAAAGGGGCATCGCTACGCCACGGTGGTGGTCGAACCATCACGCAAGCGCGTGCTTTGGGTCGGTCGAGGACGCAGCCGCGCAGACGTACGTCCCTTCTTTGAGCTACTCGGAAAGGACGGCTGCGAACGCATCCAGGCGGTTGCTATGGACATGAATTCGGCATTCGACCTGGAAGTGAAAGCCCAATGCCCAAACGCCGAAGTGGTCTACGACCTGTTTCATGTGGTGGCCAAATACGGTCGGGAGGTCATCGACCGGGTCCGCGTGGATGAAGCCAACAGGCTGCGTCAGGACAAACCTGCCCGGCGTGTGGTGAAGACCTCTCGCTGGCTCTTGCTGGGCAACCGGCAGAACGTCCCGGCCGATCAACGAGTGAAGCTCAAGGAGCTGCTGGCTGCCAACAAGGCCCTATTGACGAGCTATGTGCTGAAAGACGACTTGAAGCAGCTCTGGCGCTACCGTAGCCAGGCCTGGGCAGCAAAAGCGTGGAAGAGCTGGCGACAGCGCGCATTGCGTAGCCGCCTGGAGCCCCTGCGAACGTTTGTCCGTCGCCTACAGCCCTATCTGCCAGGCATCCTGGCTCATTGCCGATGGCCCCTTGGAACGAATCTGGTCGAGGGAATCAACAACAAGATCAAGGTCATCAAGCGCGTCGCCTACGGATACCGAGACGACGCCTATTTCTTCCTCAAAATCCGTGCAGCCTTCCCCGGACTTGGGTGAAGAACCAAAAAAAACGCCCCTGTCTCCAGGGGCGTCTGCAGTCGCGTCATGACTGTTGTGTTGCGGTGTAGCGATTACTGCTGCACAAAACCGATCTTCTTCATCTGAGCATTCTTCGCGGCGGCCAGAACCTTGGCCATCACGTCGTACTCGGAATCCGGGCTGGCGTCGATGCGCAGTTCCGGCTGGTTGGTCGGGTCACGCTGGACCTCCTGCTCCATCCGCTGCTGCAGCTCGCTGGTATTGATCGGGCTGTTGTTCCACGAGACCTGGTTGCTGGCGTCGATCTTCAGTTCGATCGGCGGCGGCGGTTCGACCAGCTGCGGCGGTGGGTTGAGCACGCGCTGCGGCAGGTCGACGGCGATCGGGTACGTCATGATCGGCGCGGTCACGATGAAGATGATCAGCAGAACCAGCATCACGTCCACGAGGGGCGTGACGTTGATGTCTGCCATGGGGCCCTTGCCACCACCACTACTGAATGCCATGGCTTATTGCCCCTTTTCTTTGGTCGCGACGAAGCCGACGTCCAGCATGCCCTGCTCCTGCGCGACCTTGGTCAGGTCGTTGATGACGCGCATCTTGGTGGTGCGGTCACCACGCAGGTTCAGCGGCGGCTGCGGGGTCTGCTGGGCGGCGGTCGCCAAGCGCGACTCGAGAGTCTGCTTGTTGATTTCTTCGTCGTTCCAGTAGATCGAGCCGTCTTCCTTGACTGCCAGGGTGATCGGTCCGGAACGCTTTTCAGCGTCTTCCGGCTTCTGGATCAGGTTGGCTTCCGGCAGATCCACCTTGACCTTGTGGGACATCAGGGGCGCCGTGATGATGAAGATGATCAGCAGCACCAGCATCACGTCCACGAGGGGCGTAACGTTGATGTCGGCCATGGGGCCGCCGCTGTTACCACTACTGAAAGCCATAACGGGCTCCGTCTAGATCTTGGTGACTACTTACGTTCGTCGCTGGGTGACGCGCGCCGCAATTAGCGGACGCGCGAGCCGGTGGCGAAGAAGTCGTGCAGGTCGTGCGCGAAGGTATCGAACTTGCTGATGGTCGCGCTGTTGATCTTGCTGAAGAAGTTGAAGGCGAACACGGCCGGGATCGCGACGAACAGACCGATCGCGGTCATGATCAGCGCTTCACCCACCGGGCCTGCAACGGCGTCGATCGAAGCGGAGCCGGTGGCACCGATCTTGATCAGGGCGCCGTAGATGCCCCACACGGTACCCAGCAGACCGACGAACGGAGCGGTCGCGCCGACGGTGGCCAGCAGGGTCATGCCCGACTGCAGCTTGTTGCTTTCGCGGGTGACGGCCTGACGCAGGGCGCGGTCGACGAACTCCGAACGGCTCAGGTTCTCACCCACGCCGCCGGTGGCGCCGCCTTCAGCGCGCTGGTGGTGCGCAGCAGCCTGGGCAGCGTCCAGGGCGATCTTCGAGAACGGCTCCGAAGCCGGCTGCTCTTCCATGGCACGGATGGCGTCCTGCGCGTTCGGGGTATCCCAGAACAGGCTGACGACGCGATCAGCAGCGCTCTTCAGGCGGGTCGCACGGAAGATGTTGATGACGGTCCAGTACCAGGACATGGCCGACATGGCGATCAGGGTCAGCAGCACGACCCAGGAAACCGCGAAATCACCCGGCTTGGTGGTCATTTCGTGGATCAGGTGCTCGAAGCCCATCTGCGACAGGGCGTTGGACGGATTGCCCCCGGCAGCAGCGGCGATGAAAATTTCCTGCAGCATGACGCTTACCTTTGTTGTGTGTGGTGATAAAGGGTGTAGCTAAGCTAAACAATCGAACCGGGAGCGGGGGTGGCCATGCGGACACCCGGGCGCATCAGTTCAGCGCAAAGTTGACCGGGACGCGAACGCGACCTGCCGCCTTCTTACCGCCAGATTCAGCGGCGTTGAAGCGCCACTTGCGAGCCGCTTCCATCGCGGCACGGTCCAGGTCGCGGTTACGGCTGGACTTTTCCACCGTGACATTGGTGACGTTGCCGTTGGCATCGACATCAATGATCAGGATCACTTCGCCCTGGATACCCGCGCGGAAGGCGGCCGGCGGGTAGCGCGGCGGATTCATGGCCTTCGACGAGATGTCCACGCTGGCCTCGATCGAGGTCGCAGGTGCCGGCGGCGCGGGGGGCGACGGCGGGGTGACGATATCGCTCGGGCGCGGCTCCGGCACGTCCACGACCGGCGCCTGCGGCGGCGGCGGGACCGGCGACGGCTTCGGCGGCGACAGATTCTTCACCGGCGGCGGCGGAGTATCGGTCGGCGGCGGCGGCGGCGGCGGCGGGGGCGGCGGCGGCGGCGCATCGACGATGGTCACCATGACGTTGCGCTCCTTCTCAGCCACGGCCTTGGGAGCCACGGCGGGAATGAGGAGCATCATGAAGGCGGCCAGATGCAGGGCAATTACAAACGCGATGCCGACGATGCGAGGCCAGCTCAGCCCCTTGTCATCGGGTTGTTCGTACCGGTGAACGACTAGTTGTTCCGTCATGCGCCAAGAGCTCAATAGTGGGGCCGGGATGCCGGGGGCGGAATCCCTGATCAGCGGTGCATGACACCGCAGGAACCTCCAAGCTTATACCAATCCTGAGCGCCTGCGCATCAACTGGGCAGGCATTCAGGCGTTATTCCTACTTACTTCAGGTTGATGATTTTCTTGGCATCAGCCTGGTTCTTCACACCCTTCGCCAGCGCCTGCTGGGCGGCCTGCTTGGCCTCCGGGATGCGACCTTCGGCATGCAGGACGCGTGCCAGGTTCAGGTAGGTCTCACCGTCCTTGGACAGCGGGGCAGCCTTCTGCCACGCATCGATCGCCTGCGGCACCTGGTCGGAGTAGTAGTAGGACTGGGCCAGCGCCAGGTAAACCTGGTAGTCCGGCTTCAGGATGCCCTTCTGCAACCCTTCGTTGATGACCGCGATGACGTCCTTTTCCTTTTTGTCGGTGTTGGCATAGATGGAGTACAGCTGCTTGTACTCGCGCTCTTCGGTGAGCTGGCCGCTGCTGCGCAGCTTGTCCATCACCGCGGCCGCCTTGTCCATCTGGTCGGCCTGCATGTACATGCTGGCCAGGTTCAGCTGGGCCTTCTTGTCGTTCGGGTTCTTGGCGGCCAGCGCCTCGGCTTCCTTGACCGCTTCGCCGGACTGGCCGGCTTCGGACAGGGCCGCCATCAGCAGCTGGTTCCAGTTGTCCTTCGGTTCGGCGGAGCCGGCGATGGCCTGCTTCAGCACCGGAATCGCTTCCTGGTAGCGCTCCAGCTGGTACAGCGCCTGGCCCTTGGCGATCAGTTCTTCCGGCTTGGTCGACTTGCTCTCGGCGAAGTACTTGTCGAGGGTTGCCAGGCCTTCGGCTGTCTGGTCTTCCTGCAGCTGCAACTGGCCCAGCATCAGCATCGACTGGAAGTGGCCGTTGTTGTCCAGGCCGTTGAACTGCAGGACCTGCTTCAGGTAGGCGATGGCAGCCGGGGCGTCATCGGTCTGGTAGGCAGCCTGCGAGGCCAGCTGCGCGGCCAGCGACTTGTCGTACTCGTTCGCGGCGCTGTCAGCCAGGATGGCGTCGGCCTGGGTGCGGGTTTCCGGGAACTTTTCCTTGTTGTAGCTGTCGATCATTTTCTGCAGCTTGCTGCCCATCTTGGCCGAAGCCTTGACCGTCGGCTCCTGGCGGGTCGCGTTCGGGTACAGCGCCTCGGCCTTGGCCTGCTTGCCGCCACGGTTGCCGCGCTCGGAGGAACGCGAGGACTGCGCGAAGGCATCGGTGACCACGGCGCCGGTCAGGGCGGTCGCGACGAGGACGGAAAGCACAGCTTTGTGGTTACGGAAAATCATCGTTCACCTCGATCGAACCGCCGGTTAGCGGCAAAGTCGGACTGTCAGAAAAATCTGAGCCGCCAAACGTATCAGAAACAGATGGCGTGAGAAATCGTTTTATGTGCTGCAATACAGCATAGAACTGCGCACTCATCCGCACTTTGGCCGTAGCCCGGCCGCCTGCGCCTGCTGATAGACCGGCGTCAGGCCCGGGGCATCACGTCGCAGTTCCTGGATCCGGTTGGCCGGATCCGGGTGGGTGGACAGCCATTGCGGGCTGCGACCGCCGCTGGCGGCCATCATGTTCTGCCACAGGTCGACCGCCTGCGCCGGATTGAATCCGGCCTGGGCCATCAGTCGCTGGCCGATCACGTCAGCCTCGCTTTCCTGCGTCCGCGAGCCCGGCAGCAGGAAGGCAGTCTGCGCGCCCATGCCACCGAGCTGGTTGACGGTGCTGGCAGCACCTTCGCCGTAGGCTGCGCCAGCCAGCGCGCCGAGCACGGCCAGCCCGGTCTGCGCACCCATCTGGCGGGTGATGCGCTCTTCGTGGTGGCGGGCGATGACATGACCGATTTCATGGCCGATCACGGCAGCCAGCTGATCCTGGTTCTTGGCCACGGTGAAGATGCCGGTGTTCACGCCGACCTTGCCGCCGGGCAGGGCGAAGGCGTTGGGCTCCTTGTCGACGAATACCGCCGTCTCCCACCGTACGCCACGGTATTGAGCTGGCAGCTGCGCGACCAGGGCGTTGACCACGCACTGCACGTAACCGTTCTGGCGGCCGTCGGTGCTGATCTTTTCCTTCTGCTTGGTTTCGGCGAACGCCTGTGCGCCGAGCTGGTCCAGCTGCGCCTGCGAGACGCCGCCCACCATCTGCCGGCGACCGGTAGGGGAGGTGGTGGTCGCGCAGGCGCTGACCAGGGTGGTGATGACAAGGGCCAGCAGCAGTTGTTTCATGGAAACTCCCCCGTGTTCATATGCGGAGTGTGTAGCGTAGCGGCTTAATCTTTCGTCAAGCGGACGCGGCGTTACGTTGACCCCAGGAACACCATCGCGGCAAGGGCGACCGCATTGTTCAGCGCGTGGGCGGTGATCGCCGCCCACAACGTGCCGGTGCGCCGGTAGAGCCAGCAGAACGCAGCTCCCATGCCACCATAGACCAGCCACAGCTGTGCGATTTCGGCCGGGCCATTGGCACTGGTGCCAGGGATCTCATGGATCAGGGCAAACGCGAGGCTGCTCAGTACCACGCCCAACCCTGGTCGCCCGGCCTGCCACAGGCGGCCAAACAGCACGCGGCGGAACAGCAGTTCCTCGTAGGCCGGCGCCAGGACCACCGCGAACAGCACCAGGAACAGCGGGAAACGTGCGATCGCGCTCTGCATCAGCGCCAGATTGGTGGGGACCGGCTCGACGCCGAACTGCTTGGCCAGGAAGGCGATGCCGTTGCTGCCGAGCACGATCAGGGTCGCCACCAGCAGGGTCCAGCCCCAGGTGGAGGGGCGGCGCAGCGCCTGGCGCGAGGCGTGGCGCTCGGCGGCGTTGGCCGGCCGTCGCCAGAAGTACAGCAGCAACGCGGCGCCACCGGTGGCGAACAGTGCCATGAGAATCTGCGCAAGCGCGCCGGGCTGGCCCAGTGACGCCGCGACCGAACTGGCGTCGGGTGCGCCAGCGCCAGCCTGCGCGTTCGCGTAACCAACCACCACGCCACGGTACAGGCCCCACAGCAGGCCACTGACCAGGCTCAGGCCGAACAGGGTGACAGCGGCGATGCCCAGGTCGATGAAGAACCCCGCCAACGGCGAAACGGCACGCGGCGCGGCAGAAGCCGGCGGAACCGGGGGCGGAGCGGAGACCGGGGCGGATGCTGACATCAGGTACCTGTGTTCAAGAGTCGAAGGCCGGCGCGCCTCCCCGCGCGCCGGCCGTGTCCCGATTGTGTCAGATATCCAGGTTTGCGACCTTCAGCGCGTTGTCTTCGATGAAATCGCGACGCGGTTCGACGACATCGCCCATCAGGGTGCTGAAGATCTGGTCGGCTGCGACAGCGTCCTCGATACGCACCTGCAGCAGTCGGCGGGTTTCCGGGTTCACCGTGGTGTCCCACAGCTGCTCCGGATTCATTTCACCCAGACCCTTGAATCGCTGGATCTGGCGGCCGCGCTTGGCCTCCTCGAGCAGCCAGTTCTGTGCCTTGGCAAAGCTGTCGACTTCGATCGACTTGGCACCGCGGGAAATGGTCGCGCCCTCGCGGACCAGACCGTGCAGCAGCTTCGATGCCTGGTGGATCGCGCGCAGTTCGCCGCTTTCGAAGGCCGACATCGGCAGCACCTGGATGTGCTGTTCGCCCATGTGGCGACGGGTCACCAGCACAGCGGCCGGGCGCTCGTCGTTGGCTTCCTGCAGTTCCAGCGTGAAACGCGGGCTGCCCAGGCTGCCCTGGTTGAGGCGCTTGGCCAGTGCATCCAAGCCCTCGCCTTCGCCGGCAGCGCGCAGGCTTTCCAGGTCCATCGGCACGAAATCGACCAGCGCTTCAAGCAGGTTGCGGTCGTAGCGATGTGCGTTGCGCTCGATCGAATCCAGCGCGGCCGCGTAGGCCAGCAGCAGCTTTTCCAGCGCAAGGCCTTCGATGCCGGGCTCGCCGGTGGCCGGCACCAGCGCAGCGTTTTCCACCGCGCTGCTGGCCAGGTAGCTGTCCAGCGCCGGGTCGTCCTTCAGGTACAGCTCCTGCTTGCCCTGCTTGATCTTGTACAGCGGCGGCAGGCCGATGTAGACGTAACCGCGCTCGATCAGCTCCGGCATCTGACGGTAGAAGAACGTCAGCAGCAGGGTGCGGATGTGGGCGCCGTCGACGTCGGCGTCGGTCATGATGATGATCTTGTGGTAACGCAGCTTGTCCGGGTTGTACTCGTCTCGGCCGATGCCGGTGCCCAGCGCGGTGATCAGCGTGCCGACCTGGTCGGAGGACAGCATGCGGTCGAAGCGCGCGCGTTCCACGTTGAGGATCTTGCCGCGCAGCGGCAGCACCGCCTGGTTCTTGCGGTTGCGGCCCTGCTTGGCCGAGCCACCTGCCGAGTCACCCTCGACGATGAACAGTTCGGACAGCGCCGGATCCTTTTCCTGGCAGTCGGCCAGCTTGCCCGGCAGGCCGGCGATATCCAGCGCGCCCTTGCGGCGGGTCAGGTCGCGGGCCTTTCGCGCCGCTTCACGTGCGCGCGCGGCGTCGACGATCTTGCCGGCGATCGCCTTGGCTTCGTTCGGGTTCTCCTGCAGGAACTCTTCCAGGCGCGCACCGAAGGCGTTTTCCACCGCCGGACGCACGTCGGAGCTGACCAGCTTTTCCTTGGTCTGGCTGGAGAAGCTCGGGTCCGGCACCTTCACCGACAGCACCGCGATCATGCCTTCTCGCATGTCGTCGCCGGTCAGGTTGATCTTGGCCTGCTTGGCGATGCCGTTCTGCTCGATGTAGTTGTTGAGCACACGGGTCAGCGCACCGCGGAAACCGGCCAGGTGGGTACCGCCGTCCTTCTGCGGAATGTTGTTGGTGAAGCAGTACATCGTCTCCTGATAGGAGTCGGTCCACTGCAGCGCCACATCCACGACGATGCCGTTGTGCTCGCCGGTGACTGAAATGACGTTCGGGTGCAGCGGCGTCTTCAGCTGGGCCAGATGCTCCACGAAGCTGCGGATGCCACCCTCGTAGTGGAAGTCATCGCGACGGCCGTCGCCACGTTCGTCGGCAAGGACGATCTTGACGCCGGAGTTCAGGAACGACAGTTCGCGCAGGCGGCGGGCCAGGATGTCGTAGTGGAACTCCACGTTGTCGTGGAAGGCGACGGTGGACGGCCAGAAGCGCACGGTAGTGCCGCGCTTGGTGGTGGTTTCCAGCTTGGCCAGCGCGGTCACTGCGGCGCCGTTGCTGAATTCCTGCTGGTAGTGGAAGCCGTTCTGGAACACGTCCACCAGCAGCTTCTGCGACAGCGCGTTGACCACGCTGACGCCGACGCCGTGCAGGCCGCCCGAAACCTTGTAGCTGTTGTCGTCGAACTTGCCGCCTGCGTGCAGGACGGTCATGACGACTTCGGCTGCAGACACTTCGCGACCGAGCTTGGCACTCATCTGCTCGTGCTTGCCAGTCGGGATACCACGGCCGTTGTCGGACACCGAGACCGAACCGTCGGCGTGGATCGTCACCGCAACGTGGTCGGCGTGGCCGGCCAGCGCTTCGTCGATCGAGTTGTCGACGACCTCGAACACCATGTGGTGCAGACCGGTGCCGTCATGCACGTCACCGATGTACATGCCGGGACGCTTGCGGACAGCCTCCAGGCCTTCCAGGGCGGTAATGCTGTTGGCGTCGTAATTGCCGTTGTTTGCCGGGGTGTTCTGTTCGTCGCTCATTGCGCTTGCCGTAGGCTCCGCAGGTCGGCCACCGCTTGGAGCGATGTGCCGAGAATGAAAGGATTCCAACCCGAATTATACCAGCCGGGGTCGAGCGGCCCTGGTGTGCCCACTATGGCACAGCCACGATCTGTGCATGTTCCACGTGGAACCGGGCGATGTGGGTCAGGTCCAGCAGCGCCGCCGGGGTTTCGGTAGCGGTGATGAAGATCTGTGCCGGCCCATTGAGCAGGCGCTCCAGCACCCGCGCCTGATGGGTGCGATCCAGCTCCGAGGCCAGATCGTCCAGCGCGATCACCGGCCATTCGCCGCGCTGTTCCGCATAGTCCTCGGCCTGCGCCATCAGGCAGGCCAATGCCGTCAGCTTGGCCTGGCCACGGGACAACGCATCACGCCCCGGAATGCTGTGGAAATCCACACTCCAGTCTGCCCGGTGTGGGCCGACCGAGGTATAGCCGGCCTGCCGGTCACGTTCCCGGGCCAGAAGCAGGGCATCGGCCAAGGGAAGCTCATGCCGCCGCCAACCGGGACTCAGTTCCAGCCCCTGGATGCCGAGTTGCGGAGCCAGGCTGGCGGCCAAGGCCACCGTGCGCTGCTGCAGACGCTCCAGGTAGTGCTGACGGCGGCTGGTCAGCGGTTCCCCGGCCTCGGCCAGCTCGTGATCCCAGGTATCGAGCATCCGCGACGGCCCGCCCTGCTTGAGCAGAGCATTGCGCTGCTTCAGCGCCCGGGAATAGCGGCGCCACAGGGAGAGAAAATCCGGTTCCACGTGGAACAAGCCCCAATCGAGGAAGCGACGGCGAGGTTCGCCACCCCCACTGACCAGTGCATGGCTCCCCGGCTCGAACGTCACCACGGCCAGCGCTGCGCAGAGATTGCCCAGCTGCGCGACGTCTTCACCGTCCAATCGTCCCTTCCAGTCCTGGCCACTGTGGCGCAGCCCGGCCTTTCGGCGGTGGGGCGGGTGATCGGCACGCTGTTCGTCCCATTCCACGAAGATCTCCAACGCTTCCTGGCCCTGGCGCACCAATCCGTCGCGGACCCGGCCACGGAAGCTTCGTCCGTAGGCCATCAGGTGCAACGCTTCGAGCACGCTGGTCTTTCCGGCACCGTTGTCGCCAGTCAGCAGGTTCAATCCCGGCTGGGGCGACAGGTCCACCGCACTGAAGCGACGCAGTTGGTGGAGGGCGAGGCGGCGGATAAGCATGGGGCGCGAAAGACCATCCGCACGAGGCGGTAGTGGGGCAGGGAATCCATCAGCTTACTGCATCGGTCAAGCCAGCCGTGGCGCGCCAGACATCGCCACTGTGCTGAAGCCTCCGCCTGGCAACCCTACGCGTGTTCCACGTGGTGGCGCTCCCTCACCTGGGCTCGCCTGGGTCTGGATATGCCCGGGAATCCTTGAATTCTGAGCGGCGGCGCAGGGTACGGGCCTTCAGATTTCAGCGATTTCAGCCTCATTCCGCGAGCATCGCCAGGTGCCCCCGACGGTGGGTTGCGCGAACACCGCGCGGATTTCTTGAAATCTACGATGCGATGCCGTGGAGGGTTCCACAGATTTCAAAGAATTCAGCCCATTCGTTTCACGCTGTCCACAGCGGGTCTGTATGACTTATACACAAGGTATGGGCAAACTGTGGATAAAAAAGCCCTTTTGCCCGACCTGCGAAACTATCCACAGGTTCCCCCCCAGCCTGAGGGGCCTCTATACAGGGGGTTTCAGCTGCATAAATCTCTTGAAAATCAATTGGATAATGCATTTTTCCACGAAATCTGGGCCTACCATCACCACCATGCTTTAGATTTATACCCAGATTTAGAAGCTAGGCCAGCTCTGATCCGGCCCCAACCACGCCTGTGGACAGTGACGTCTGCAGATGAAGCAACCACTGCGATAGCGGATGCGATCCGCTTCATCCATCCGACCAGATCGGGTCACCCTCAATCAGGCTGAAGACCCGGAACTGCGTACTCGACCGAAGTTGGCTGGGCAGCGCCCAGGTCAGCAACCTGGATTCCTAACGCGCAGGGCCGATTGCATCGGAGGGGCAACCAGGAACAATCGGCAAGCAGCAATCTCGAGCAAGACATTCGCCCAGACCTGGAGATTCCGCGATCCCCGATGCTCCACGTGGAACCTGCAAAAAAAACGCCCGGGGAGATCCCGGGCGTCCTTCGGTTCCACGTGGAACAGGCTGCTGTCAGAGACGCAGCGGCATCACCACGTGACGCGACTTCTCGCTGCTGGATTCACGAACCAGCGCAGAAGAGTTGGAATCGCGCAGCTGGATGATGACCTCCTCATCGCGCAGCGCGGAGAGGGCGTCCAGCAGGTAGTTCACGTTGAAGCCAATGGCCAGATCACTGACCGTGGTGTCGGCTTCGATCTCTTCCTGGGCTTCTTCCTGTTCCGGGTTGTGCGCGCTGATCTTCAGGTTGCCCGGCGAGACTTCCACGCGGATGCCGCGGTACTTCTCGTTGGACAAGATCGCGGCGCGCTGCAGCGAGGCACGCAGTGCTTCACGATCAACCTTCACTTCGCGGTCGGCACCGATCGGAATCACCGCTTCGTAATCCGGGAAACGACCGTCGATCAGCTTCGAGGTGAAGGTGACATCGTCGCGCTTGACGCGCACGTGGCTGCGGCCGACTTCCAGTTCGATCTCGCGATCGCCGCTCTCCAGCAGGCGCTGCAGTTCGGTCACGCCCTTGCGCGGCACGATGATCTGGCGCTTGGAACCGCTGGGCTTGGCCAGATCGGTTTCACACAGGGCCAGGCGATGGCCGTCGGTGGCGACCGTGCGCAGCGCATCGCCGCGCAGGTCGAACAGCAGGCCATTGAGGTAGTAGCGCACGTCCTGCTGGGCCATCGCGAACGCAGTGCGCTCGATCAGTTCCTTCAGGGTTGCTTCGCCGATGGCCACGCGCTCGGTGGCTTCCACTTCGTCCACCGACGGGAAGTCGTTGGAGGGCAGGGTGGCCAGGGTGAAGCGGCTGCGGCCGGCCTGCACGGTGATCTTGTCACCGGTCTGCGAGACGGTAATCCGGCTGCCGTCGGGCAGGGCGCGGATGATCTCGAACAGCTTGCGGGCGGGAATGGTGGTTTCGCCGTCCTGGGCGTCTTCAACCGCGATCCGCGACACCATCTCCACTTCCAGGTCGGTACCGGTCAGCGACAGCTGGCCGTTCTGCACCTGGACCAGGAAATTGGCCAGAACCGGAAGGGTCTGGCGGCGTTCGACCACGTTGACGACCTGTGCCAACGGCTTGAGAAAGGCTTCGCGCTGCAGTGTGAAACGCATGTGGTTCCGTGCCCCTATGCTTTAAAAAATGTGGAATAAATCAAAAGCTTGGTGGTGCTGGTAGAGACAGAATCGCTGGAAAACAACGCTAAGTCTTTGTAAATAAAAGGATTTCAGGCATCGAAACCCTCTGTATTACCGACCCCCAGGGGGTGGGGAAAGCTGTGGATAAAACCGACGCGATTTCAAATGCCATTTTTATCCACAACGTGTCCCGCGCTTGCTACCGGATTCTGCACCGTTTTGTGCGATGACGCCTCATCGGCATCCGTGCATCATTCGCTCAGCTTCCGGATCAGCTTGTCCCAGTCCTCGCGGAGCTTGCCGTCGGTTTCCATCAGGGTCCGGATCTGGCGGCAGGCATGCAGCACCGTGGTGTGATCGCGACCGGCAAAGGCATCGCCGATCTCGGGCAGGCTGTGCTCGGTCAGTTCCTTGGTCAGGGCCATGGCGACCTGGCGCGGGCGTGCCAGCGAGCGGGTCCGACGCTTCGACAGCAGATCCTTGATCTGCAGGCCGTAGTAGTCGGCAACGGTTTTCTGGATGTTGGGAATGCTGATCGCCTGCTGCTGGGCGCGCAGCAGGTCGCGCAGGGTTTCCTGGGCGAATTCGGTGGTGATCGCGCGGCCGGTGAAATTGGCGCGGGCGGTCAGGGTATTGAGCGCGCCTTCAAGGTCGCGCACGTTGGAGCGCATCTTCTTGGCGATCAGGAACGCAACATCATCGGGAATCTCGGCACCGCGTTCGCGTGCCTTGGCCAGCACGATCGCGGCGCGGGTCTCGAAGTCCGGCGGTTCGATCGCGACCGACAGGCCCCAGGCAAGCCGCGACTTCAGGCGCGCTTCCAGGCCCTCGACTTCGCGCGGATAGCGGTCGCAGGTCAGGATGATCTGCTGCTTGCCATCGAACAACGCGTTGAAGGTGTGGAAGAACTCTTCCTGGGTGCGGTCCTTGCCGGCGAAGAACTGGATGTCATCGATCAGCAGCGCGTCCACCTGCTGGAACTGGCGCTTGAACTGATCCATGGTCTTTTCCTGCAGGGCCCGGATCATCGCGCTGAAGAACTGTTCCGAACGCAGGTACAGCACCTTCGCGCCCGGATTGGCCTGGCGCATGGCGTTGCCGGCGGCGAACATCAGGTGGGTCTTGCCCAGGCCGGTGCCCCCGTACAGCAGCAGCGGGTTGTGCGCGCGGTCGCCCGGCTTCTGCGCCGCCTGGAAGGCGGCGGCCAGGCCCAGCTGGTTGCTGCGGCCTTCGACGAAGTTGGCGAACGTGTAGTGGTTGTCCAGGTTGCCGGCGAACGGCACCTGCGGTTCGCTGGACACATGCGCCGACGGCGTGGAAACCGGCGCGTTCTGCGCCTCGACAGGGCGCGGGCGCGAGCCGATTTCAAGAAAAACGTCGCTGAAACCGGCGAAGTGCGCCAGCAGTTCGCGGATCCGGGCCAGGTACAGCTCGCGGACCTGGTCGACGATGAAGGCATTCGGTGCATACAGCACCAGGCTGTCCACGCGCAGATCGGCCTGCAGTGGCTTCAGCCAGGTATGAACGTCTTCCGGCGGGAACTCCGCTTCGAGGCGCTCGAGACTACGGGACCAAGCATCCAT